>NZ_OZ241356.1:2400000-2700000 GCF_965200405.1 Glacieibacterium sp. | reverse complement strand
TTGCTGATGAAGACCACGCTGGTCGACATCTTCGCGGACGAGGAGAACCGGATCGTCGGCGTTGCACTGAAACGGGCGGACGGCGCGATCGAGCATGTCGGCTGCGAGACGCTGATCCTGGCCGCCGGCGGCTTCGGCGCCAACCGCGCGATGACTGCTCGCTACATGCCCGAGACGCGGTTGCTGCGCTACAATGGGCATGAGGGAAGTCACGGCGAGGCAATCATCCTCGGCGAAAAGCTGGGCGCGGCGATAGCCGACATGGGCGCCTACCAAGGCTATGCGATGCTGACCGATCCACAGGGCATCTCGGTGCCGCCGCCCGTGCTGCTGGAGGGGGGCCTGATCGTCAACCGGACAGGCGCGCGCTTTACCGACGAGACGCTGGACATCGCCGGCATGGTCCATCCGCTCGCCAGCCAGCCGGATGGTATCGGCTGGGTGATATACGATGCTCGGATCGAGGCGCATTGCGCCGCAATTCCAGAACTCGCCACGTTGATGGAATTGAACGCTGCCAAGACCGCCGCGACGGCCGAGGATCTGGCCCGGCTGATCGGCGCCGACCCGGCCCAGCTCAGCGAGACGATCGCCGAGGCCCAGTCTGCGGCTTTGGAGGACGCGCCCGATGCGGTCGGCCGGCACTGGACGACTGCCGCCTCACCTCACGCCCCCTTTCGTGCGCTGCGCGTCGTCGGCGCGCTGTATCACACGCAGGGCGGTCTCCAGGTCGACGGGCAGGCGCGGGTATTGCGACAAGACGGGACGCCGTTCGCCAATTTGTTTGCCGGCGGCGGCACGGCGCGTTCGGTATCGGGTCCATCGTCGTGGGGGTATCTTCCGGCGATGGGCCTGACGACCGCAATCACCCTCGGCTGGCTGGCTGGCCGCGGTGCCGCGGCGCTGGTCAACGACTGAATAAAAACGTCACGGTGCGCGACGCGGAGCGCTTGCAACTCCGATTTAATATGTCATAGTTATATAACATATTACTTACATAACGGACCCGAGTTGATGCAGCAGGCCGCACAGCACCCGCCAACCGTGGAGACGCCGGACCTGACGGTCTTCGCCCGCATCGTCGGCGATGCCCACGCCCGCGACGATGAGGCAATCCGCGCACTGCACAGCGAGGACGTCTGGCAGCCGGGCCCGGCAATCGTGGCGCTCGTGGTCTCACCGGGCTCCACCGATGAAGTCGCCGCGGTCGCCAAGGCGGCGGATGCAGCCGGCTATTCGATCGCCCCTCGCGGCGCAGGCATGAGCTACACCGGCGGCTACGTCCCGGCGCATCACCGCACTATCTCGCTCGACATGTCACGAATGAACCGCATCCTGCGTCTCAGCCGTGACGACATGACGATCACCGTGGAAGCGGGCGCGACATGGACCGCGGTCAACGACGCACTCGCCACACAAGGCCTGCGGCTGCCCTTCTGGGGGCCCATGTCAGGCCTGTCCTCGACGATTGGCGGCGGCATCTCGCAGCTCAACGCGATGTTCGGAGCGGGACATTATGGAACGTCGAGCGAAAGCGTTGTGGCGCTCAAGATCGTCACTGCAGACGGCAAGATCGTCCGCACCGGTGCGCGCGGACCGAATGGCGACACGCCGCATTACCGTCACTTCGGCCCCGACCTGACCGGCCTGTTCTGCGGCGACTGCGGCACGCTGGGGATCAAGGCGGAGATCACGCTTCGCTTGATTACCGCGCCCAAGTTCGAAGACACCGCCTCCTTCTCCTTCCCGAGCGGCGAAGCGTTGCTCAAGGCCATGGCGGAAATCGCGCGTTCGGGTGTCGCCGCCGAAACCTGCGCGTTCGATCCCGGCCTGACCGTCGTTCGCATGAAGCGTGCCTCACTGGCGGGCGACATCAGGACGCTCGGCAAGGTCGTCGCCAAGGAAAAGTCGCTCGGCAAGGGCCTGCTCGCGGCGGCAAAGATCGCAATGGGCGGGCGCAACTTCATCGCCCCGACAGATTACCCGTTCCATTTCGCTTGCGAGGGCCGGTCGAAGGCAGCGGTCGATGCCGACATGGCCGAGGCGCGGCGTATCTGCCTCAGCTTCGGTGGCGCGGAAATCGAGAATACGATTGCCAAGGTCATCCGGGCGATGCCGTTCCCGCCGCTCAACTCCATGCTCGGGCCGACCGGCGAGGCTTGGGTGCCGTGCCACGGCGTGACCTCGCTATCGACCGCGCCCGAGATCTTCGCCGAGATACAGGCGGTGTTCGCACGGCGTCGGGCCGAGATGGATGCCGCCGAAATCCATGTCGGCTTCCTGTTCACGACGATGGCGACGAACGCGATCGTGATCGAGCCGGTGTTCTTCTGGCCGCAGGGCTGGCGCAAGATCCACGAATCCGCGGTCGAGCCTTCCCATCTCGCGCGGCTGACGCAGCGGCCGCTGCATCCGGAGGCGACCGCGCTCGTGACCGCGCTGCGCAAGGAATTGATCGGCATCTTCGCGCGCTACGGCAGTGGTCATTTCCAGATCGGCCGCACTTATCCGTACCGTGAAAGCCGTGATGCGGTATCGCAGGCGCTGCTCGATGCGGTGAAGCGCGTCACCGATCCGGATGGCCTCCTCAATCCCGGCGTCCTCGGCTTTCCGGACGCAGGCGCCGACGCATGAGTAATACGTATCGCGCCATCCAGTTGCAGCGTTTTGCCGACACCTTCCGGGCGGGCGCGACGATCGTCGACCTGGACTTGCGCCAGCCCGGTCCGGGCGAACTGCTCGTGCGCAATCACTATGCCGGCGTGAACGGCATCTTCGACACCCAGATCGCGCGCAATGCAGTCGACTACGTCAAGATCGCGCTACCGACGCTGACCGGCGTCGAGGCGCTCGGCACGGTCGAAGCAGTCGGCGACGGGGTGGTCGGTTTCGCGGCCGGCGACGCGGTCGTCACGACGCGCTTTCCGGGCGGCTACCGCCAGTGGAATGTCGCCCCCGAGGGCCATTTCGCCAAGGTGCCAAGCGCTGCGCCCGAATGGCTCGGCCTCGCCTCAACGGGAGTCTCGGCGTCGATGGCGCTCGAGCATATCGGCGCCCTGCGGGACGGCGAGACGGTCGCCATCTCCGCGGCGGCGGGTGGGCTTGGGCACCTGATCGTCCAGCTTGCCCTGCTCCGCGGCTGCCACGTCGTCGCGGTCTGCGGCGGCAAGACCAAGAGCAACTTCGTCAAGTCGCTCGGCGCACACCGGGTCATCGATTACCGGTCGGAGTCCGTGTCGGACGTGCTCGCGGCAGAGTATCCCGACAAGCTCAACGTCGCGATCGACACCGTAAGCGGCGGTATCTTCGATGCCTTCCTCGACAATGTCGCGCCGCATGGCCGCGTCGTCGTCGGCGGGGCGGCGGCCGATCTTGAAGGCCAGCCCGAGATCGTCACCCAGCCGCGCATCGCCCACAAGCTCTATTACAAGGGCGCATCGGTCCGGGGCTTCATGAACGGCCTGCTGGCCGAGCACTGGCCGCAGGCCCGCGCCAAGGTCTTCGCGCTCTACGACGCCGGCAAGCTCAAAATGGTCTTCGACGAGCGCAAGTTCATCGGCCTCGAAGGGGTCTACGATGCCGTCGAGCATCTGGTTTCCGGACAGTCCATGGGCAAGGTCATCGTCGACCTTCGCGCCCCTCAATCGTAATAGGGACGATCGATGGCATATCGGCTTGGCGTTGATGTCGGCGGCACGTTTACCGACCTCCTCCTGCTCGAAGAAGCCACCGGCGCCTTCTGGCGGCACAAGACGCCGTCGACGCCGCACGACAGTTCCGAAGGCATATTGACCGGTCTGAACGCGATCTGCGCAACGGCCGGGATTGCGCCAGCGGACATCGGCATCCTGCTGCACGGCACCACCGTCGCGACCAACGCGGTGCTCGAAGGCAAGGGCGCGCGTGTCGGCCTGATCGTCACCCAGGGCTACCGCCAGACCATGCAGATCGCGCGTAGCTTCGTGCCCGGCGGACTCGCCGGCTGGATCGTCTGGCCCAAGCCCCAGCCGCTCGCGGCGCTGGAGGATACATTCGAGATCAAGGGCCGGATCAACGCCCGCGGCAAAGAACTCCGCCCGCTCGACGAAGCGGACATCCGCGCCCAGCTCGAAAAGCTGAAGGCAAAAGGCGTCGAGGCGCTGACCGTATCGCTGATGAACGCCTATTTGAACGGCGCGCACGAGACGCGCGTCGGCGCGCTCGCCAACGAGATCATGCCCGACGTCCCCGTCTCGCTCAGCCATATCGTCCTGCCCGAGATGCAGGAATACGAGCGAACGCTGACCACCGTGGCGAATGCCGCCGTCCGCCCCATCGTCGGCCGTTACGTCCGCAGCCTGCGCGCCAAGTTGCGTGGCGCGGGCATGGTGGGCCAATTGTTGCTGCTGCGCTCCGACGGCGGCCTGATGACCTCGGAAAAGTCTGAGGAACATCCGGTTTCGTTGCTGATGTCGGGACCGGCGGGCGGCGTCACCGGAGCAATCTGGGTCAGCAAGAATGCCGGCATCCGGAACATCCTGACGCTCGACGTCGGCGGCACCTCGACCGATGTCGCGCTGATCGAGAACCTCGAGGCACGCCGCGTCCGCACCACCGAGGTCGGCCACCTTTCGGTCCGCGCCTCCGCGCTGGACGTCAAGACGGTAGGCGCCGGCGGCGGCTCGATTGCCTATGTTCCCGAGCTGACCGGGGCGCTACGCGTCGGTCCGCAGTCCGCCGGCGCGGTGCCGGGTCCCGTCGCCTACGGCAAGGGTGGCAAGCTGCCCACCGTGACCGACGCGAACGTCGTCCTCGGCTATCTGCCTGAGGCGCTGCTCGGCGGCACGTTCAAGCTCGACCGCGCCGGTGCCACGGCTGCGGTGAAGACGATTGCCGACGCGTTAGGAATCGACCTGTATGCGGCGGCGCGCGGCATCATCGATATCGTCAACGAGAACATGTTCGGCGCGCTGAGGATGATCTCGGTGCAGCAGGGCTATGACGCCCGCGATTTCGCGTTGATGGGCTTCGGCGGTGCCGGGCCGCTGCACGTCAACGCTGTCGCGCGCCTGATGGGAAGCTGGCCGGCGATTTCCCCGGTGTCGCCGGGCGTGCTGTGTGCGCTGGGTGACGCCACGACGCGGATGCGAACCGAGACGGCGCGCTCCTTCTCGACCCTCGCGTCGCGCACCACCGGCCAGGCGATCGTCGCCGTGCTGTCGGAGATGGAGATACAGATCCGCGCGGAGCTGGAGGCCGAGGGCGTCGCCGCCGACGAGATCACAGTCGAGTTCGAAGCTGACGTGCGCTACTCGGGCCAGGCGTTCGAGGTGCCGATGACGGTGACGATCGCGGATCTGGGCGAAACCGGGATCAGCGTGCTGACGGGTCGCTTCGACGAGGAGCATCGCCGGCTCTTCACCTTCAACATGGATAGCGAGCACGAGATCGTGAACCTGCGCGCCGTCGCGCTGGGCCAGGCGCTCGACCTGCCTGCGGCGAAGCTGCAGGTCGGGGACGGTGATCCGCGCGCCGCCAAGCTGCGCGACCACCAACTTTACATGAACGGCCAGATGCAGCCGGGCGTCATCTACGACCGCGCCAGGCTCAGGGCCGGCGACGTCATCGCCGGGCCGGCCATCGTCATCGAGATGGATTCCACGACGCTTGTCGAAGCGGACTGCATCGCCACCGTCGACGCGGTCGGCAACATCCTGATCACGCCCGTCCCCGCCCCGGCCGAAGCGTAAGGACCAGCAGATGCGCGCACGAATCGTCCAATCGAACCAGACGCCTTTCAAGAAGCTCGGGCTGGACCCGGTGACGCTCGACATCATCGAGAATGCGTTGCGCAATGCGCGCGTCGAGATGGACGCGACGCTGGTGCGTACCGCGATGTCGCCCGGCATTCGCGAGCAGGGCGACGCCTTTCCGCTGATCGCGGATCACCAGGGCCGCATGATCGTCGGCCAGTTCGGCTCGTACATCGGCCCGTTTCTCGATGGCTTCGACGGCACGGTGGAGGAAGGCGACCTGATCCTGCTGTCCGATCCGTATTCGGTCGGCGGCGCAGTCAGCCACTGCAACGACTGGCTGGTGCTGCTGCCCGTTTTCAAGGACGGCCGCCTGATCGCCTACACCTCGATGTTCGGTCACATGTCGGACATCGGCGGCATGGTCGCCGGCTCGATGCCGATCGACGCCACCTCGATCTTCCAGGAAGGCGTCCGTATCCCGCCGGTAAAGATCTACAAGCAGGGCGCCTATAACGAGGAGGTCGTCAGGCTGATCATGCATCAGGTGCGGACGCCCGACTGGTGCAAGGCGGATCTCAACGCGTTGATCGCCGCCTGCCGCGTCGCTGCACGCCGCGTCGTCGAACTGGCCGAGCGCTTCGGTGACGACATCTTCGTTTCCGCTTGCGAGGACCTGCTTGCCCGCAATCACCGCGCGATGACCTTGCTGATCGGCAGGGCGATCAGCGAGGAGAAGGTCAGTTTCGAGGATTACCTCTGCGACGACGGCATGGGTTATGGTCCTTACAAGATAAAGTGCACGATGTGGCGTGAGAACGGCCGCGTCGTCCTCGACTTCGACGGCACCGATCCCCAGTCCGCGGCCTCGATCAACTTCTACCTCAACGAGAACATGATGCGGATGTTCTTCGGAATCTACATGATCATGGTCTTCGATCCGCAGATCCTGTTTAACGATGGCTATTACGATCTTATCGATATCCGCATCCCGGAAGGGTCGCTTCTCAAGCCGCGTTTCCCGGCGGCGCTTTCAGGCCGGACCCACGCACTCGGCCGGATGTTCGACATCCTCGGCGGCCTGCTCGGTCAAAAGACGCCGGAGTTCCTGACCGCCGCCGGCTTTTCCTCCTCGCCGCACCTGTTCTATTCGGGCTTCGACAAGGCCGGTGTCTATTTCCAGCTGTTCCAGATCGGCTTCGGCGGGATTCCGGGTCGTCCGCTCGGCGACGGGCCCGACGGCCATTCGCTGTTCCCCAACTTCACCAATGTGCCCAATGAATTTCTCGAGCGCTATTTTCCGTTGGTGATCGAACGCTACGAGACGGTGGCGGATTCGGGCGGCGCTGGCCTCCACCGCGGTGGCAACGGCATCGTCATGTCCTATCGTTTCCTGGAGCCGGGTAAAATCGCCATCCACGACGACCGCTGGTTCGTGCCCCCCTGGGGCGTCAACGGCGGCCTGCCGGGCGCCCGCGCGCGCAAGATTCTCGAAAAGCCCGACGGCTCGCAGCGGATTGTCGGCAACAAGGTCGAGGATCTGGAAGTCGAAGCGGACGACGTGCTGCACTTCATCACGTGGGGTGGCGGTGGCTGGGGCGATCCGTTGGACCGCGATCCGCCATTGATCGTCAAGGAGATCGAACAAGGCCTTGTCACCGTTGCTGGCGCCGCAGCCTATGGCGTTGTCATTGGGACCGATGGCAGCGTCGATGCAGCCGCCACCGCGGCGCGGCGCGACACGATGCGCAAGGATCGCGGGGATGTGGAGGTGTTCGATTTCGGCCCCGACATCGAGACGCTGCGGGCCAATTGCGAGGCGGAGACCGGGCTGTCGGCGCCCCGCCAGCGCCTGTGGGAACCGCTCGAACTGGCAGCCGGATAGCTGCAATGGCGCAAGATGATCCGCTCGGCACCAGCGTCGCCGACCGAAGCCTGCAGATCGCCACCGCGCTTGCTGCCGAGGTGGCGGTCCTCCGCGAACGGCTTGAGATCGTCGAGCGCCTTGCCGCCAACCACGGCTTGTTCGGCCCCACCGACGTGGACGCCTACGTGCCCGAACCGAGCGTTGCGGAAGGCTTCGCGACCAAGCGCCGCGCCTTCATCGAGCGCATCTTCAGCGCGATGCGCGTGAATCGGGAGCCACGGCGATGACCGACCTGCCGCACGACATGATGCTGCGACCCCGGTCGAGCGACGCGACGCGCGAGGCGTTCTGGGGCGAGCTACAGACCTACCTCGAGGCCGAAGTTCGCCCCGGCTTTCGTGCCCATTACCAGGATGTGGTCGAACCGAGACTTGTCTCCGATCTCGGTCGCATACCCGATCGCTGCGAGATCGCCGCTGCGATGCGCGAGTATCAGCCTAATCGCGCCTGGTATGTTGCGCGGACCGAAGCGCAGCGGCAGGCCTTCGATGCCTCCCGCACCATCGTCGACGGCCACATCGATGAACTGGCCACTCGCGCCGCCGCGCTGGGAAATGGACCGGCGATGATCGAGCTCGATCCGAGCCTGCCCTTCCCCGCCTATATCCAGACGGATGCTCATAACATGGTGGGCGGCTATGAAGATCTGGGACGGCACCATCCGCTCGCTGCCGGTGCCACCTATGATCGCGCGCTTTCGGTCCACCGCGTTGCTGCCATGGGACCGCTGGTCGACGACGTCGGCCACAGTATCGCGGCGCGGCTGCAGCAGGTCTTCCCCGATTTCGTACCCAAGCGGATCCTCGAACTAGGCTGCACCGTCGGCCATACGCTGCTGCCGTTCAAGGCCGCCTTTCCCGACGCGGAGGTAATCGGAGTCGATGTTTCCGGTCCATGCCTCGCGTTCGGCGCGGCGCGCGCGTCGGCGCTCGGGGCGGCGGTGACCTTCAGCCAGCGCAACGCCGAGCACACCGGCTATCCCGATGGAAGCTTCGATCTCGTCTTCTCGCGGATCCTGCTGCACGAGACCTGCGAGGC
This sequence comes from Glacieibacterium sp., assembly GCF_965200405.1. GTDB lineage: Bacteria > Pseudomonadota > Alphaproteobacteria > Sphingomonadales > Sphingomonadaceae > Glacieibacterium. Next base: position 2,691,303 of record NZ_OZ241356.1, on the reverse strand, counting down.
GGCGACGCGCGCGGTGTTCGCCGAATGCCACCGCCTGCTGCGCCCGGGCGGGATCATGTTCCATTCCGACGCTCCGCAGTTCGACGAGCTCGATCCCTACGACCAGTCGCTGCGTGACTGGGACATCAATTTCAACGCCGAGCCATTTATGGGCGGCTATTATGCGATGGACCTGGAGGACGAGTTCGCCCGCGCTGGCTTCCGCCGCGACGCCATGTTCCGCCTCGTCGCGCCGAGCCTGATCGTCCAGCGCGGCTACCGCGCCGAGGCGACACGGACCCGCGGCGGCCGCTATTTCCTTGCAGGCGCGGTGAAATAGTAACTGCGAGGGCAAGTGCCTTCCTCGGCCGAGCCATTGCATCAATCTCATTATGTTATATTGTTAATACAATTCGTGAGCGGCGGGGTTCGAGATGCAAGACGAGGCAGCGACAGGGATCGTCCGGTTCGTCCACGGTCCCATCGTTTCGACCAGTGACATCGATGCGCATCTCGCGCTGTTCGCCGCCTTCGGCCTGCGCGAGGTTGCGCGGTGCGAACGATCCGTTGAGGAAACAGCGGCAATCTGGGGCGTCGATCGGCAATCCAGCATCGAGGTGACACTCGAAACGCCGGGGACGACTTTCGGCATACGGCTGGTGCGCTTCGATCCCGGTTCGACGGCCCAGATCAGGGATCCGTCGCGCGGCACCGACAGCGAGGCGCTGAAGGTCATTGATTTCTACGCCCCCGATCTGGCCGCTGCACGCGCCTCGATCGAGGCCGCCGGCTTCGCCTTCAAGCCCGATGTGGCCGACTATGTGACGCCGGAGGGCCGCTATCAGGAGGCTCATCTGTGGGGGCCGGACGGTGTCGTCTGCGCGCTGATTTCCGGTGACGCTGCATTGTTCGACGATCTGGCGACGATTCGTGATCGCCTTGTCAGCGAACCTCAGAGCATCTCCGGTCCAGTCCAGGACGCTGCCGCCACGCTCGCTTTCTTTAAGGACGTGCTCAAGCTCGATGTCGTTCACCGCTACGGCTTGGACGATCCGAGTTTCGACGCGCTGATGGGCGCTCCGGCTCGTGTCAAATTGCGCGCGTGGAACGTCGGCCTGAATAAGCGCGAGCCGTACTTCGGCGTGATCGACTATGGTCTGCCGCTTGGATCGCAGGTTTCGATCAAGGCATCCGCCCGACCGCCGGCGCGCGGTCTGCTCGGCGCGACGTTGATCGTTCGCGATGCAGCCACGGTCGCTGCGGAGGCAGGCGTCGGTGTCGTCACCCTCGACGTGCCGGGCTTTGGTCCCGCCAGGGTCGCGACAGTGCAAGGACCCAACGGCGCATGGTTCCAGGCGATCCAGCCGACGAACGGCGGGCCAGAAGGAACATCCTGATGCAGACCGGCGATCACGGCATGAAGTCCGCACGGCGGCATTATGTCGATGGCCCGTTCGGCCAGATGCATCTGAGGATGGCTGGGGCCCCGTCCGACCGGCCGCCGCTCCTCTGTTTCCACATGAGCCCGATGAGTGGGCGCATATTCGCAAACTTCATCGCCGAGATGGGGCGGGACAGGCTGGCGATCGCGGTCGACACTCCCGGCTTCGGCATGTCGGATAGGCCGGCGGAACCGCCGGAGATTGCCGACTACGCGCGGGCGATGGCCGCCGTCATCGACGCGCTCGGCATCGACGGACCGGTCGACCTCATGGGCTATCACACCGGTTCGCTGATCTCCTGCGATCTCGCCCGGTTACGACCGCAACAGGTCCGCCGCGTGATACTGGTCTCCGCTCCACTTCTGACAGATGCGGAGCGGGTCGAGATGCGCGCACTCTACCCGGAGGTGCCGCCGAGCCTCGATGGCGAGCATCTGCTGAAGCGGTGGCGCGGCTTCGTGCATCACAATCTGGGCCGGGGTGTCGACATGAACAGCGTCGCTGATATGTTCCCCGACGGCCTGCTTGGCCGAAACAAGGCCTGGTGGGGCCATCGCGCGGCGTTCAATCACCAGCCAGACATGGGATTGCCCGAGGTCGCGCAGCCTGTGCTGATCATCAATCCCGGGGACGATCTGCAGCAGTTCACGCCACGCGCGAAGATGTACCTTGTCAACGGGCGCATCGTTGAAAAGCCCGAATGGGGCCGCGGCTTTCTCGACGGGTTCACACTCGACGCGGCGACCTTGGCACGTTCCTTTCTAGACAATCCGGATCCGTTCGGATCTCTGACCGGTAAAGCGAACCCTTATTAAGCAGCGGATGAGCCTAGGTTGAGGAGCAAAGCTGCTGTCAGCCAAGCTTCAAACAAGCGTCGCCTTCGCCGTCTGTCTGCTTAAAAGCGGTCATCCCTCTTCCATCCGAAAATATCCGTTCGGAGCTGCGGCGTCTGATAGCAGGCGACCGCTTTGGGATCGGTGAGGCCCACTTCAGTTGCGGCTATCTCGATCTGAATATCGACAAGGTCGAGATGTTAGACACACAAATCCGGATGTCAGGGTCACGCTCGGCGCTAGTACAAGCTTGATCAAAGATGAGGCGATGCCCGACGGGGCGGCGGCCATCTTCGACCGGTTGTGGTGCCCCTGGCCGGACTCGAACCAGCACGGATTTCTCCACTCGATTTTGAGTCGAGCGCGTCTACCATTTCACCACAGGGGCACTGCCAGACCCGGTAAACGACCGCGCCGCGCTTGCCAAGATGCAGGGTTGCTTGCAATGCAGTGACATGAGACCTCCACGCACGCCCGGCGGCCGGCCGCCCGGCAACAGACCTCCCGGTAATCGCCCACCCGGCGACCGCAGTTCCAGCGACCGTCCGACCGGCGGCAGACCCACTGGTAATCGCACCGGCGGCGCCCGTCCGCCATCGAACCGCGACGCTGGCGAGCGTGTGCCGTTCGACCAGCCTTCGCGCCCTGCCTCGTCGCGCCTGCCGTCGTCGCGACCGCCATCGGCCCGCCCGCAGTCGGCCCGCCCGACAGGTGAGCGTACGACCGGCCCCGGACGTCCCGGTGCTTCGCGCCCCAGCTTCGGCCGTGCGCCCAAGCTCGACGAGCTGGCGACCAATACCCGCGAGTTGCGACGCCATATTCCGGGTGGGCGCCTGCCCAAGGTTCCGGCCGCCGACAAGCCCGCCGCTCCAACTGGCCGCCGTGCCCGCGGCGAGGTCCGGGCGCTGGTCAAGGCCGGCGAGCTGGAGCCGCAGCGCATCGCCAAGCTGCTCGCCCGCGCCGGCGTCGGCTCGCGCCGCGACATCGACCGGATGATCGAGCAGGGCCTGATCGCGATGAACGGCAAGGTGCTCGACACCCCCGCCACCATCGTCACCTCGCTGGAGGGCATCACCGTCGAGGGCCGCCCGGTCGAGGCGATCGAAGCGACCCGGCTGTTCCGCTTCCACAAGCCCGCGGGCTTCCTGACCACGGCGCGCGATCCGGGCGGACGCCCGACGATCTTCGACGCCCTGCCGCCCGGCCTGCCCCGCCTCGTGCCGGTTGGCCGCCTCGACATGAACACCGAGGGCCTGTTGCTGATGACCACCGACGGTGGACTGAAGCGCGCGCTGGAGCTGCCGATCAACGCAGTGTCACGCCGTTACCGGGTTCGCGCCTATGGCGAGATTTCGCAGGCGGCGCTGGAGACGCTCATCGAGGGCATCACCATCGACGGCATGCGCTACGGTCCGATCGACGCCGATATCGAGCGGCGCACCGGCGCGAACCTGTGGCTGACGATGCGCCTCACCGAAGGCAAGAACCGCGAAATCCGCCGCGTGCTGGAGTTCTTGGGCCTCCAGGTCTCCCGCCTGATCCGCATCGCCTATGGCCCGTTCGAACTGGGTGAGCTCGGCGTCCGCGAGGTCGAGGAAGTTCCGTCGAACGCCATCGATCTGCTGCGCAAGGGGCTGGGCAAGAACGCCGACGGGATGCGCTGAGATGCGCATCATCGCAGGCAAATGGCGCGGCCGCGCGCTGACCGCGCCTGAAGGCGAAGCGACGCGCCCCACCGCCGACAGGGTACGGGAAGCGCTGTTCTCGATGTTGACCAGCCGGCTGGGCGACTTCGACGAGTTGCGCGTCGCCGACGTGTTCGCCGGCACCGGCGCGCTCGGGCTGGAGGCCCTGTCGCGGGGCGCGGCGCACGTCACCTTCGTCGAGAACGATCCCGTGGCGATCAAAGCGTTGCGCGGCAATATCGCCAAGTGCGGCGCGGAGAACGTCACCACCGTCGTCGCACATCCGGCCGAGCTGCTCGGCCGATCGTCGCCGCACGACCTGGTATTACTCGACCCGCCTTATGGTAGCGGCGCGGCTGCGGCGGCTCTCGCCCGGATGGATGCACAGGGTTGGCTCGCCCCGCACGCGCTGGTGTCGGTCGAGACAAGCGCCAAGGAAGCGCTGGAGATTCCGGGGTTCAACGCCGAGCCGCCGCGCAAGCATGGCAAGGCGGCGCTGCACCTGTTGCGCCGAGAGATCGCGACGTAACCGGCACGATCGCGCTTCGACATCCTGCGCGTTTGCGGCCTGCTGGTCTAGTTTGTGAGCCCGACCCGGAAACACCGTCGAACATGACGCGCGGATAGGGCATTTTGGCGGCCGGTTGGTCTGTCGGCTTGATCGTCGATCAACGGAGGTCTAGACGAAATGCGCCGAAAATAGAGTAGCAGGATAATATCTCCTGCACCCGTTCGCTGGGTCTACTCAGCCACGGCGTCACCTCAATCGAGGGACGCCTGCGTCTTCTGCAAGCGTTCCAAGCTAAAGGACGCATTCACGTGAAATATTTTTTCCTGCTTATCGCCATCGGCGGCGAGGCAATCGGCACGACTTTCCTGAAAGAGTCGGACGGTTTCACCCGGCCTGTTCCAACAGCCATCATGGTCGTGTGTTACGTCGTGACATTCTATTTCCTCTCGCTGGCCCTGCGCTCCATGCCGACCGGCGTCGCCTATGCAATCTGGTCAGGAGTCGGCGTCGTGCTCGTCACGACGATCGCGTGGATTTTCCAGGGCCAGAGGCTGGATGCGGCCGCCATCGCGGGCATCACATTGATCGTCGCCGGCTCTGTCGTGCTGAACTTGTTCTCGAAGTCCACGGCGCACTGAGTAACGTCCCGGCTGCGCGCTCCGCGTCTGCATAGCCGGTAGTACCCTCGCTTCGCCTTCGCACGCACCTGCCGCAGGTAAGCCGAATCCTGTCGAACCGCTTGATGCCGGGGTGACAAACGCGCCCGCGTTCCTTACCTGTTCCCCGATGGCTTCCGTTCCCGCCCCGCTTCCCGAGCCCGCTTACATGGACGGCCTCAACGCGCCGCAGCGGGATGCGGTGCTGACCACCGAGGGTCCGGTGCTGATCCTGGCGGGCGCCGGCACCGGCAAGACCCGCGCCCTCACCGCGCGGCTGGCACATATCATCTTCACGCGACGCGCCTGGCCGAGCGAAGTGCTGGCGGTGACCTTCACCAACAAGGCGGCGCGCGAAATGCGCCACCGCATGGGCGCGCTGATTGGCGATGTCGCGGAGGGCATGTCGTTCCTCGGTACCTTCCATTCGGTTGCGTCGCGGATGCTGCGCCGCCACGCCGCGCTGGTCGGGCTGGATGCCAGATTCACCATCCTCGACACCGACGACCAGTTACGGCTGTTGAAGCAAATCCTGATCGAGGCCGGCATCGAGGAAAAGCGCTGGCCCGCCAAGGGACTGGCGTCGCTGATCGACCGCTGGAAGAACCGCGGCTGGCGGCCGGACCAACTGCCTAGCGACGAGGGCCGCGACTATGCCGACGGCAAGGCCCCTGCCCTGTACGCCCGCTATCAGCAACGGCTGGCTGCACTCAACGCCGCGGATTTCGGCGACCTGCTGCTCCACATGCTGACCATCTTCCAGAAGCACCCCGACGTGCTCGCGGAGTACCAGCGCAAGTTCAAATACATCCTCGTCGACGAGTATCAGGACACCAATGTCAGCCAGTATCTGTGGCTGCGGCTGCTGGCGCAGGAGCGCAAGAACATTGCCTGCGTCGGCGACGACGACCAGTCGATCTACTCATGGCGGGGTGCCGAGGTCGCCAACATCCTGCGCTTCGAACAGGACTTTCCAGGCGCGAAGGTGATCCGGCTGGAGCAGAACTACCGCTCCACCCCGTCGATCCTTGCCGCCGCCGGTGGGCTGATCGCCAAGAACGGCGGGCGCCTGGGGAAGACGCTGTGGACCGAGCTGGCGCACGGCGACAAGGTCCGCGTCATCGGCGTCTGGGACGGCCCGGAGGAAGCCCGCATGGTCGGCGACGAGGCCGAGCGGCTGCAGCGCCAGGGTGCCTCGCTCAACGACGTTGCGATCCTGGTTCGCGCTCAGTTCCAGACCCGCGAGTTCGAGGACCGCTTCATCTCGATCGGCCTGCCGTACAAGATCGTCGGCGGGTTTCGCTTCTACGAGCGCGCCGAGATCCGCGACGCGCTGGCCTATTTCCGCGTCGTCGTCTCGCCCAGCGACGGGCTGGCGTTCGAGCGCATCGTCAACCTGCCCAAGCGCGGCCTCGGCGACAAGGCGATGGCCAGCCTGCACGGCCTCGCCCGCGCCCGCGACATCCCACTGTCCAGCGCCGCCGCGCAGATCATCGAGACCGACGAACTGACCGGTGCCGCCCGCCGCAACCTCGCGGCCTTCGTTCAGGACCTGACGCGCTGGCGGGAGCAGGTCGACACGCTGTCCCACGCCGAACTGGCGCGCGTCATCCTCGAAGAATCGGGGATGATCGGCATGTACCAGGCGCAGCGCTCGGTCGAGGCCGACGGGCGGCTGGAAAACCTGACCGAACTGACGCGCGCCATGGAAGACTATGAATCCATGACGGATTTCCTGGAGCACGTCAGCCTGGTCATGGACAACGACGCCTCCGACGGCGCCGAGTTCGTCACCATCATGACGCTCCACGCCGCCAAGGGACTGGAGTTCGACAACGTCTATCTGGTCGGCTGGGAGGAAGGCGTCTTCCCGTCGCAACGCTCGCTCGACGAGGGCGGCAACGCCAGCCTGGAGGAGGAGCGGCGCCTCGCCTATGTCGGCATCACCCGCGCCCGGCGCCAGGCGACGATCTTCCACGCCGCCAACCGCCGCATCTATGGCCAATGGACCTCAAGCATCCCGTCGCGCTTCGTCAGCGAACTGCCGCTCGATCATGTCGACGTCACCAGCACGATGAGCGGCGGACCCAGCCTGTGGCGCGCCGCGCTCGGCGGTGGCGATCCGTTCGCCGACGTGACCCGCGGCTCCGGTCGCGGTCCCGGCTGGACGCGTGCGCAGGGCGTCGGCGTCTCGGGCATCCCCGGTCGCGGCGGCCCGGTCATCGAGGCGCGCGCCTCGGCGGTCAGCGTCGGCATGAAGGGCCGTGCCGATGTCGCCGTCGGCGCGCGAGTGTTCCACTCCAAGTTCGGCTACGGCGCGGTCACCTCGATCGAGGGCAACAAGCTGGAGATCGACTTCGAAAAGGCCGGTGCCAAGCGCGTCCTCGACAGCTTCGTCGAGGTCATAGCCTGAACCTGCCGCTGATCAGCCGAAAAGCTGCATCAGCAGTGTCTCGCTGACGGGCCGGCCGTCGCGTTCGAGCACCAGGCGAAACTCGGACGGTTCCTCGCCACCATCCAGCGCGATGTCGACCATCGCCCGCCAGCGACCGTCCACATTGCCGAGCGGATAGGCGACCTTCTGGACGATCCGGCCGCGTCCGAGGCTCGGCACCGGCACCACCGTGCCAGACTCGCGCAGGCCGACGAGCGACGGACCCGCGAAATCGACGACGATCTTGATCACGCCCGGCGGCGGTACCTCGCCGGGTAGGCCGCCGTCGCCGGTGTAGCTGTCGACGACGCGCGCGAGCGGACTGGGCCAAGGCTCTGTCGAACGCCAGTCGAGGTGATAGGCATAGTCCAGTGCCGTGCCGGCCAACGTGGGCGCGGCCGGTGTCCAGAACGCGACGACGTTGTCGACGATCTCGGAGCGCGTTGGGAAGGCATACAGCATTACCGCGCCAGCACCCCAGCTGCCGATCGGCGTGGTCCACAGGTCGGGCCGACGCTCATAAAAAACCGCGTCGTCGAGATAGCGGTCGAACCGGCGGTCGCGCTGGAGCAGGCCATAGCCACCCGGATTGCGGTCTCCGAAGCTGCTGGTCAGCGGGCGCGGCGGATTGGTCAGCGGTCGCCACAGCCGTTCGCCCGCCCCGGTCAGCAGCGCAAGACCGTCTGAATCGTGCACCTCCGGACGCCAGTCGCTGGCGGTACGGTGCTCCGTCTGGCCATACCAGAACATGCTCGTCGCAGGCGCGAGGCCGATGCGCGCCACGTCGCGCCGCAGGCGGAGGTGAGCGTCGACTTCCTGGTGCACGCCTTCATTGGTCAGGCGGCAGCGGAAGCGGAATGCTCCGGTCAGCGCCTCTCCGTCGAGCAGCGCGTCTATGGTGAGCGAGCCATCCGCCGCCGCTTCCAGCCAGAAGGCGGTGAAGGCAGGAAAGCTTTCGCGGCCGTCGAGACCGGCGTCGACTGCTACTGCGCGGGCGGACAAGCCGTACTGACCCTCCGGGCCGACCGCGCGAAAATAGGATGCGCCGAGAAAGGCGAGCCAGTCGCCCTCACCCTGCCGCTTCATGACGCGAAAGCCGCTTGCGCCCGTGGGTGGTACGACACCGGCGACCTGCCCGAACAGCGCCTGATCGGGGTAAATTCGCTGCGCCACGCCGTTCTCGACCAGGTGCAGCGCGACCGACGCAGGCGCCGTCGCGCGCGGTGGAAACAGGCGGACCGGCGACGCGCCCGGCCGATCGTCGAACAAGGCCCGGGCCGGGGCGAAGCTGATGGTGTTTGCCGCGTCATAGTCGATCCGGTCGGCGCCGGGCGTCGGCTGCGGGGCGCGAAACGGCTGGCGGGCGAGCGCGTCCGCTTGGGACCGCAACCGATCGAACGAGAACGGAACGCCGCGCGCCGCGCCCAACGTCAGCGGCGCAGCACCGATCAGGGCCAGGAGCTCGCGGCGGGCGATCATTGCCCCGGGCCTATCGCTTGCGCCAGCGTTAGGCGCAAGCGCAACCGGCAAGCATTCGCCGATGCCCTGCTGCCGGATGCGCGGCACCGGGTGACCGGTCCGTCCTGCATCCATCCTGGGTGCCGTGACTTCAGCTGCCTCGCGCATTATCTTGGAACGAGAGAGGCTGGGATCAGGGCCGCGCTAGAGCATCCGCCGACCCGCACGATGTCGCGTCCTGTCTTCACCTGCGAGCGTCGAGGCGAAAGGACGGACCGATAATCTGATGAAGCGCGTAATACTCCTGCTTGCCATTTCGCTGGCAGCCTGTGCGACGCAGCCACCGCCGCGCTTTGCAAATGCTGCCAGCGCACTAGCGCCGACACTGACGATTGCAGCGGATGGCATCACGGCGACTACCACGCTCGACGTGCTGACATTCAACATCGAGGGGCTCGGCTGGCCGGCGCGGACGGGCCGGAAGGCATCGCTGCAGGCCATTTCAAAGACTCTCGTTGCCCTGGAGGCTGCCGGGCAAGCACCCGACGTCGTCCTGATCCAAGAGATGTTCAGCCCCGCTGCCGTGCGAGCCGTCCGCGAGACGAGCTATCCCAACCTCGTCTCCGGGCCGTCGCGAACCGACCGGAAGCAGCTGCCCAAGGCGCCGAGAATGCCCGGGTCATACCTCTGGAAGAAAGGCGAGCTGGGCTTTCACCTCGCCGGGTCGGGCCTCGCGATCCTCAGCCGCTATCCCATCGTGGCGACCCGCTCCGAGCCGTACGGGCGGCGCTGCGCGGGCCTCGATTGTCTCAGCAACAAGGGCGCCCTGCACGCCCGCATCGCGATCCCCCAGGTGCCGGAGACGATCGACCTGTTCGACACCCACATGAACTCGCAGGGCGCATCGCGCGTGCCGCTCCAGCGCCACGCCGCAGCGCACCAGCGGCAGGTGTCGGAACTGGCCGATTTCATCCAGTCGGAATCGCTGCCGGACACGCCGACGATCCTGGGCGGCGACTTCAACATGCGCCGGTCCGAGCTGCGCTATCAACGCTTTGCGGGTACCCAGCGCCTGACCCTGGTCCACCGCTATTGCATCGAGAAGTCCGACAGATGCGACGTGCGCGCATCCTGGGACGGCGACGAGCCGTGGATGGACACCCAGGATTTACAGTTGTTCGGATCCGGCAAGCGCGTCACGGTCCGACCGATCCGGGTAGAGGCGATGTTCGATGGTTCGGCGAATAGTCCCAAGCTGTCCGATCACGACGGCTTCAGGGTTGTCTACCAGCTTAGTTGGCAGGTGCGTTAGCCGCCAGCCTGTCGGATCAGCGATCGGTCGCGCTCGTTTCTCGTATCATCCGGCGAGCTTGATCAGTTCACGGCGCTGTTGCGCATTCGGGAGAGGACCTGAACCGGCTGCAGCATTCTCCGCCATGTAGGTCGGGTTGCCGGTGCCAGGGATGACGCAGGTGACGGCCGGCTCGGCGAGCAGGAACTTGAGCGCCAGTTGGGCCCAGTTTGTCGCTCCGAGTTCGCGCGCAAAGCCCGGCAGCGGCGTGCCCCTCAGCCGACGCAGGAGCCCACCGCCGCCAAACGGTGAGTTGCAGATCACCGCGATCCCGCGCTCGCGCGCCAGTGGCAACAGTCGCGCCTCCGCCGCCCGATCGTCGAGAGCATAGTTGATCTGGAGGAAGTCGAGCTTTTCCGATCGCATCACCGCCTCGACCTCGGCATAGGCCGACGGCGAATAATGGGTGATGCCAAGGTAACGGATCCGGCCCGCCGCCTTCCACGCCCGCAAGGTGGGCATGTGGGTACGCCAGTCGAGAAGGTTGTGGATCTGCATCAGATCGATGCGCTCGGTGCGCAACAGTCGCATCGATTGCGTCATCTGTTGGATGCCGGCCTCGCGGCCCGACGTCCACACTTTGGTCGCGAGGAAAGGCTTTCGCGCCTTCGTACCAGCGAGCAACTCCCCCGTCGTGGCCTCCGCCCTGCCGTACATGGGCGAGCTGTCGATCACCGTGCCGCCACTGGCAAACAGCGCGTCCAGCACCGCGGGCAGCCGGGCATATTCGGCACTGCGCGGTGCCACGTCGAAGTTGATGTAAGTGCCGAGCCCGACCACGGGTAAAAGCTCCCCGGACGACGGGATCGGACGCTTCAGCATCTGACTGGCAACCTTTGCACCTTCCGTCTGCCCGTCTGCGGGAACGACAGCCCCCCGGACGCTCGAACTCAAGGCGCATGTCGCGGCGGCGCCCGCCATGAGGCGAAGCATCTCGTTCCGGGTGAGTTGATCGTGCGTCATCAAACTCTGTCCTCTTGCCGGTCGCTCGCCAGTCTCGACCGTCCCAAGGTGCAGCGGCGCCCCTAGGCCGCTTGCTTGACCTCGGTGCGGAACCGGTGGAGCAGCGGCTCGGTATATCCGTTGGGCTGCGATACGCCGTCGAAGACCAGCGCCCGTGCTGCCTTCAGGGCGATACTGCCGCCGACAAGCGGGCGATAGAGCGGATCACCGGCGTTTTGCGCATCGACCTTTTTCGCCATCCGCTCGAACGCGGCGTCGATGTCGCCTGCCGTGACCAGCCCGTGCACCAGCCAGTTCGCCATATGCTGCGACGATATCCTGAGCGTCGCCCGATCTTCCATCAGCCCGACATCGTGGATGTCGGGGACCTTCGAGCAGCCGATCCCCTGGTCGATCCAGCGCACGACATAGCCGAGGATTCCCTGGGCATTATTGTCGAGTTCGCGCTCGATCTCCTGCGGGGTCCAGTTACGGCCCAGTGCCAGCGGGATGGACAGCAGCGCGTCGAGCCCGGGGACGGCCTCCGCCGCAATCTCGCGCTGCCGCGCAAAGACATCGACCTGATGGTAATGCAGGGCGTGCAGCGTCGCAGCCGTCGGCGAAGGCACCCAGGCAGTGTTGGCGCCCGACAGTGGATGACCGATTTTCTGCTCGAGCATGTCCGCCATGCGGTCGGGAGCCGCCCACATGCCCTTGCCGATCTGCGCCTTGCCTGACAGACCGCACGCGAGGCCGATGCGGACATTGCGGTCCTCATAGGCCTTGATCCAGGCACTGCCCTTCATCTCGGTCTTGGGGATCATCGCGCCAGCCTGCATGCTGGTGTGGATCTCGTCGCCGGTGCGGTCGAGGAAGCCGGTGTTGATGAAGGCGATGCGGCCTCGTACGGCCGCGATCATCGCCGCAAGATTGGCCGAGGTGCGGCGTTCTTCGTCCATCACCCCGACCTTGATCGTGTGGCGGGACAGCCCCAGCAAATCCTCGATCGCGTCGAACAGGCGGTCGGTGAAGCCGGCCTCGTCCGGACCGTGCATCTTGGGCTTGACGATATAGACAGAACCGGCCCGGCTATTGCGGAGCGGCGAGACGCCCTTCAGATCGTAGAGCGCGATCGTGCTGGTCATGATCGCATCGAGGATACCCTCGGGCGCCTCGGCACCGTCGAGAAGTACGGCAGGCGTTGTCATCAGATGCCCGACGTTGCGCACGAACAGCGTACTGCGCCCCGGGAGGGTCAACGTCCCGCCGTTAGGCGCCTCGTAGACACGGTCGGGATTGAGGCGCCGCGTCATCGGGGCGCCGCCCTTGTCGAACGTCTCCTCCAGGTCGCCGCGCATCAGGCCCAACCAATTTGCATAGGCCGCGACCTTGTCCTCGGCGTCGACCGCGGCGATCGAGTCTTCGAGGTCGACGATCGTCGTCAACGCCGCCTCGAGCAGGACATCGGCGATCCCCGCCGGATCGGTCCGGCCGATACGGTGGTCGCGGTCGACAATTACCTCGATATGCAGGCCGTTGTGCCGCAGCAGCCAGGAGCCGCCGGACCGTCCGACCAGCTGTGCCGGATCCGCCAGCACGAGGTCGCCGCCGGCAAAGTCGCTCCAGCTTCCGCTCGCAAGCGGGACCGCGTCGTCGAGGAACGCCTTGGCGCGCTCGATCACCTGGGCGCCGCGAGCAACATCATAGCCACCGCCCGCTGCGGCGCCCGGCAAGGCATCGGTGCCATACAGCGCGTCGTACAGGCTGCCCCATCGTGCATTGGCGGCATTCAGGACGAAGCGAGCGTTGAGCACCGGCACCACCAATTGCGGACCGGCCATCGTCGCGATCTCGGCATCGACGTTGGCCGTGCTGATGGCGAACGGCGCCGGCTCCGGTACGAGATAGCCGATGTCTTCGAGAAACGCGCGATACTCGGCGGCATCGATCGCCGCGCTGCGGTGTGAAACGTGCCAGGCATCGATCTGCGACTGGATGTCGTCGCGCCGCTGCAGCAACGCGGCATTCTCGGGGCCGAAGCGCACGAAGATGTCCGCCACACCCCGCCACCAGTCCGCTGCATCGATGCCCAACGCCGGCAGCACCTGCGTCTCGACGAACTCGACGAGCGGCGCGGCGACTTTCAAGCGGCCCTGGTCGATCATGGCATTCATCTCAAATCCAGTCTTTGTCGGAAACATCGGGGCGAATTGTCAGGGCTGTAGGACTATCAGTGCCTGCGGGGATCGCATCGTCGGGTTTGAAGCCATGCTCGTCACCCTCTTCAGCGCCGCAAGGATCGTGACACGAGATGATGCAAAGGTCCCGGCAAGGCAAGACCGGCCGGTCTGCGAGACAGGAACAACGCCTCGCATCGGGCTTTGGATCAGGGCCAGCCCGACTGCTAGGTTTGCGGTTCGGCTTTCAGGCCAGCGGCAGCGATACCCGCGAGGGCAGCGGCCTCGTCATTGTCGGAAAGGTCGCCGGTCACGCCGATCGCGCCAACCGGGTGCGGGCCCTCGCCGAAGATCAGAAGGCCGCCTGCAGCAGGAATGATGCCCTGTCGCGACAACGGCCCCAGCGATGCGACGAAACTCGGCCGGTCGGCTGCCATCTCGGCAATCTTCCGCGACGACAGGCCGAGTGCCAGCGAACTCGCCGCCTTGCCGATCGCGATCTCGGGCCTGAGGATCGAGCTTCCGTCCTGCCGTTGCAGCGCCACGAGATGACCACCGGCATCGAGCACCGCCACGGTCAGTGGCTTCAGCTTCATTTCTGAGGCCTTTGCCAACGCCGCAGCGACGGCCGTGTTCGCCTGTTCGAGAGTGATGCTCATCTTGTTTCCCATGCAAAGCACTGAAGATAACGACGCAAGTCGACCCGAAGACACGCTGGTCAACATCGGCCGGCAGGGCGCACCCAGCCGTCTCGGGCACCAGCCGAAAGGCTGTAGCGTGCCAACCTCACGCTCGCCAGTGCACCGACGCGGCGCTAGTCGCGAAACCCGTCGCGGGCGAGCGCGAAGCGGACGCATTCCTCCTGGATGCCGAGATAGTTTTGGTACATCGCCCGCCCGAGAACATAGGGATTTGGATCCTGCTTGCGCCGGTAGAGCAACTGCTCGTCGCGTTCGAGACCTTCGTCGTTCAGCGGATGGTTGCCGATCTGCGCATCGACGCCGGCTTTCGTGGTGATCGTGCGCCAGCGCGAGAGCGACGCGATCTGGGCGCGCTTGGCGTCGACGTCGCGCGGTAGGCCGGCACCCCCGTAGAAGCCGACCAGATGTTTCGCGCCACGATCGGTGACGGGGAAGATCGTCGACAGGGTGCCGATCGTGTGGCCCGGCGTCACGTAGAACGTCACCGCCGTCTTGCCGAACGTCATCGTCTGGCCGTCGGTCACCGTCATGTCGCGCGACGGCGCCGGCACGCGCCCCTTGCCCGCCGCCATCGCCTTCCAGTCGAGGTCCGAGGCGATGATCCTGGTGCCCTTCCTCTGGAAATAGGGCGCTCCGCCGAAGTGGTCGCCGTGCGAGTGGGTGAGGATCGCCCACTTGACGTCTTTCGGGTCGAGCCCAACCTTGCGAAGAGCCGGCTCGAGAATGTCGCGCGCCTCCTCCTCATTGTTCAACGTGTCGAACAGCACGATGCCATCGCTCGTCTTCAATGCCCAGGCACTGACCGCCATCTGGCCGACCCGGTAGAGATCGTCGAACACCTGCATCGGCTCGACATGGCCATCATATTGCTCGTTGTTAACGCGCGTGAGGTATTTGGGGTTGGTCACGCATCTGAGTGCGAAATCGGCGAACAGGTCGCCAACGGCGTAGTCGCGGGCCTTGTGGAAGTGCTGGATCGCCGCGGCCCGATCCTCCTTTGGAAACTCGGCGGGTCTCGGCCATTCCGCGATCGGTTTTGGTACCTGCTGCGCGGATCCTGATGAGGCGGCCGCCAGCATGACGATGAAGCTCGCGGCCGAAACCATCATTCTGTTCATGCCGGACTCCATCCCCTCGTCGATCTTGTCACGCCGGCTCGTGACCGCCAACCGACATCCGCTGCCTAGAAGCGGCGGTGATCCTCGCCGTCGATCAGGTCGCAGCCTCCCCGAAAGAGATAGGGGCTCGTACCCTCGATCGTGATCTGCCCGCTGCGGCGGTTGATCGTCACCCTGGGCTTGTTGAGGCCGTTAAGCCGATACTTTGCATGAATGACTTCCGGTCCGGCGTCGACATCGTACAGGTCCCACCAGCCATCGCGGCCCCTCGAATTGACCGGCGGAATCAGCTTCTTGGGCAGGCTGATGCGTCCGCCGCCGTTCCAGAGCTGGATCATCACCGACGCATCGAACTGCTGAGCGGTCAATTCGGTGCGATTGCCATAATCGTAGCGATCCCGGCGGCTGTTCCACGACCACCCGTAGGTGGTCGCCAGGCCCGGACGCTGGCCGTCGCCGAAGCAGACCAGACCAAGATCGACCGTATCGCCGCCGACGCGCACCGGGCCGCGCTCCGCCAGGTCACGATCCCCGGCGTAGCTCGGTGCCTGTCGTGGGGGCGGCCCGGCCTGTTGATAACCGATGTCGGGGCGATAGCCGCCACGGTCGTCGTAACGTGCGTCACGATCGTCCCGACGATCTCTACGGTCGGATCGCGCGTCAGCCCGCTTATTGCAGTCCGGGGCCGGCGTCGTAGTGATCGAGGCATAGCGGCCGTTCATGGTCGCAACGCTGAGGCACTGTCGCCGGTCGGCATTCCACCAATAGGTATACGTACGATCGTCGCTGGGTTCTGTCTTGATCAGCACATAGCCCCGGGACTGGATTGCCGTCTCAGCGCCTGCAGCGCGGGCGCCGACAAGATCGCTCACGTCATTCGGGGTCTGAGCCAACGCGGATCCGGCAGCAACGGCAAGACCCACCATCGTGGCCGCAGCGATCGTCGTCTTCACAAGTGTTCTCCCGTGTTCCAGCCGAAGCGATGCGAATTGCACACCGCGATCAAACGCACGGCATCGAAGCAAAAAGCCGCGCCATATTCAACTGATGATGACCGCAGCGGAGACAAACAGCACGAGGCTTATGATTGTTGCGAGAGCGGCATTGCCGAACCCAGCCAGCATGGAAATGCCAAGCTTTCGCGAGAACCAGAGTGACTGGACGCCGAGATACCAGACCAGGGCAGCGACGATCGTGACGAGACCTGCGACGTCCAGCATTGGCCGGCCGCCGCTCATCATCAACGTCCCGATGCCGATAAGCAGCGCGAACGGGGCCGCTGCGAAGCACTGGCCGTAGAATGGCCGCCGCAGACTGGTGTGTGTCAGTCGCGTACCCTGCCGGCGAAGCAGGGTGACCGCCATCGTCAGCGTGAACAGGCTGAACAGCAGCAGGCGCAGCCCGAGCAGCGCGAAATCGCTGTCGACAAGCGCGGCAAGGCCGTGGCGATCGGCGATAAGCGGGTTCTGGCCCATGACGAGAAGTTCGAGGCCGTGCGAAATCAACAGTGTGATGAACAGGAAAAGCGGCGGCCGGATTGCATCGTCATACTGATCCTCGCCGCGATCCGACGCTTCCCGATCGGCATAAGCCATCATCTCAAGCGGCCGGATCATGGTCCGCCAGAACGTCAGGGGATAGAATACCAGCCAACTCATGACGCTGTAGAGCGCCTCGTCGAGCGACTGGATGAGCTTCATCACGTCCATGCTGCAGCATTTCCTAAAATGAGCGCCGTTGCCGAATGGCAGCTTGTCGCGTGACCCAAAAAATTGGAAGGCGTCGCAGATTGCGGTGGCGCAAGGCGCATTCAACCTGCCGCTCGCACCCGTCTCTCGCGCCAGAGAACTGCGATCACGGCGATGACGGCGAGCAGGTAGGTGCCCGATTGGACTACCGGCGAGAGTGCCGGATGCGCGTCCGTTGCCTGGGCGGTAAAAGATGTGAAATCCCAAGCGCCGTGCATCGCCATCGGCAGCCAGATCGCCCCGCTCACGCGCCTCAAAACGTACAGGCCGCAACCCATGATTGCGGCAACGAGGCCCTGCAAAAGACCGGCGAGCAGGGGCAGGCCGAAAAGCGCATTCGGGATATGCATGGCGCCGAACAGAACCGACGACCAGAACCACGCCCAGGTTTCGTTTGCTGTCGATCCGCGCACGCCGGTCACCATCACGCCGCGGTTCACCAGTTCCTCGTTGAAGCCGACCAGTATTCCTGCGGCGACCAGCATGGCCAGATGCCCGGGCGAGATGCTCGACCAGGACGTCGCCGAGGCATTCACGAGGATCATCCCTACCATGCCGAACAACACCAGGCCGGCGGCCCACAGCGGCCCACCTCGCACGACCTCGCGCGTTGCCGGACGCCACCAGCCCAGCCTGGTTACTGCGAAGATGCAGAACAGCGCCCCCAGACCAAGTGGGAGATCGAGGCTGGTCAACGCGACACGTGCAGAGACCATGTCGGTATAGCGCGAGCCAACCGCGGCCCAAGTCGTGAAAATGATGCTGTTATAGATCAGGTAGACCGCAACGGCGGGGCGCCAGCTTGGTTTTATGCGCACCGGCATCATCGGTCACTGCTCCGGTATATTGGCTCGGCGTATCGACCGGCACACCCAAGTTGCCAGCCTATCGACAGCTATTTTTTCCAGACCAGATGATCGACCTTGCCACTGGCGCGCTCCAGTGCAGCAGCTTTGCAAAACGCGGGATGATCGTTCGCCGAGATGGCGACCTGCGCACCGAAAGCCATGCCGAGCGCCAGCGTCGCCTGGCGCTCCAACTTCAGCTTTTCGCCGGCCTTGAGCGCACGCGGCTTACCCTTGGCATCATCGTAGATCAGGTCGAACTCATTCGAATAAATACGAGGATCGATCGTGAAACCCGCGCACGTTGCCGCGACCGCCTGTTGGTGACCAAGCGCCTGCAACATGGCGATGTGGCCTTCGCCGAACTGCCCTGCCAACACCGAGCGGATCGCACTGGATGCCGCCAAGTCCATGTTGACCGTTTGCGGCGGTGACGGCACTACTGCGGCAGCGGAAATCGCCGCAGTTCCAAAAAAGGCGACGAAAGCCGTTACGAGCGCAAGATCATAGACGCGCATTATCAATAACCCCGGCGGTAAGGATCGTAACCAAACTGCTGGTCCGTCCATTCGTACGAAATCTGACCGCGGACATAGCAGCGACGCTCGCCGCGATAACAGTTCACGTCTCGCGCTGGCGAGTAGACGTTGCCGCCATAGCTGGTCGCATATCCATAACTATATGCATCGCGTCGCTCATCGGCCTTTTGCTTGTTCTTCGCTGCCACAGCGGCCGCGATGCCTAGCAAACCGATACCCAGCGCAACACCCGCGGCGGCGCTTCCATCGTGATCATGGTGGTGATGATCATGATGCCAGTCGTCATAACGCCTGGCGCCAGCGGAAACCGGAACGAGAAGCAACATCGTCGATAGCGTCGCTACCACTTTCGTAAGTATTCTCATCACGGTCCCCCGTTATGATCAAACTCTCGATATCACGCATGAAGTGTCACTCAGTGTCAATCCTGTGCTTGCGCGCTTTAGCAGGTGGCAGCCCGATATGGATGGACCATGCTGCGAAGCCGGATCGCGCAGCAGAGGTGCTGGTAGCTCCAGGCAATTGTAGAGACGGTGCGGAGCGGATTGGCTTTGTTTCTTTGGACGGTCGAGCTGCGACGAGCGGAAGGATTCGCTCATCCGCGGCAGGAAATTGAAGCCTGCTCTTGTCGTGGAGACAGACACCTGCAACAACTCAGACAATTCACCAGCACGAGCCGCTAACCGGCCGTCGACTATCGGGGAGGACTTCAGTTGAAACTGACCGCTACTGTGTTTTTGGCGACCATCGCCACCACAACCATCGCCATTGCAACGGCGTTGCCGGCATCGGCACAAACTTCCGCGACCGCCGCGCCGGGACCCGCCGCCCCGGTGATCGAGGACTTCAAGCCTTCGTCGGTCAATCAACCGGGTCAGCAGTATCCGCAGGTCAACTCGCAGGGTTACGCACGTTTCCGGGTGGTTGCGCCCGATGCAAAGGCGGTCAAGGTCAGCCTGGGCCTTGGTGGACGCGGCGGCACCGTGCTGGCCAAGGATGCGGACGGCGCCTGGACCGGTACGTCGGAGGGACCGCTCGACGAGGGCTTTCACTATTATCACCTGACCGTCGACGGCGGCACCTTCAACGATCCCGGCACGCTGAACTTCTACGGCTCGACGCGCTGGGAAAGCAGCATCGAGATTCCGGCAAAGGATGCGGACTTCTACGCGCTCAAGAACGTCCCGCACGGCCGTGTCGAACAGGTTCTGTTCGCGTCACCAAGCACCGGCACGCAGCGCCGCGCCTTCGTCTACACTCCACCCGGCTACGACAAGGCCGGTAGTACCCGCTATCCGGTACTGTACCTGCAGCATGGCTGGGGCGAGGACGAGACTGCTTGGGCAAACCAGGGCCACGCCAATCTGATCATGGACAATCTGATCGCGACCGGTAAGGCGCGGCCGTTCATCATCGTGATGACCTATGGCATGACCAACGACATCAAGCCGGGCAGTCCCGGCGGCCTGGCCAGCTTTAACATCAAGCCGTTCCAGACAGTGCTAGTCGACGAGCTGATCCCCTATGTCGACAGCCAGTACCGCACGCTCGCGGACCAGCGGCACCGGGCCATGGCGGGCCTTTCGATGGGTGGCTTCGAGACCAAGCTGATCGTCCCGGCGAACCTCGACAAGTTCGCCTATATGGGCCTGTTGAGCGGCGGCAGCGTCTCGGTCGAGGACGTCGACAAGACCCCGGGCTACCGCGACAAGCTCAAGCTGACGTTCGTCAGTTTCGGCAGCCGCGAATTGGAAGGCGGCCGTAGCGGCCCGCCGGGCGGACCGCCCGTCGATCCGCGGGCCAATGCGGAGGCGATCAAGAAGGCCGGCATCAAGAGCGCCTTCTACGTCTCGCCCAATACCGCGCACGAGTTCCTGACATGGCGGCGCAGCCTGCTGCAGTTCGCGCCGATGCTGTTCCGGGACTGAGGCGCTGGCCGGCGGATGGCGTCAGGCCGCCGCCGGCAATTGCCCGGTAATGCTCGACGGCAACAGTGCCAGCACCTTTGCCCGGATCGGGCGCCAGCCGGCGGACAGCAGCACCAAGAACAGCCCGATGATCAGCGCCGTGATCGCGAACGAGCCACTGATGCTGTCGCCACGGCCGATCAACGCATTGATGGCGTAGATGACATAGGCCAGCGCCGAAACCAGCAGGGCGCGCCGATCGATCGCCAGTGCCACGAGCGTCAGCACGGCATAGACCGCGACCACCGTGACCGCGGCGCCCGGGGCCGGGCGGCCGTCCATCAATCCCACCAGCGCGAACACCGGATGGACGATCAGCGGCGCCGCCAGCAGGTGCAGCCAGAACGCGACGTCGGACCAGCGGGTGACGCGGCGGCGATCGCGGGCATCGGCCCATAGCGCGAACGCGAAGACACCTAGGCCGCACACTGCCGTCGCCAGCAGCATCGGTTCGCGCGCCGAGGTGGTCAGCGTCGCCAGGCTGGCGAGGATCATCACGACGATGGCGCCGGCGCCCGCCGCAACGGTAATCGGCACCATGAACCGCCGCCAGTGCAGCCAGGCCGCGATAGCCGAGCCGGCCGCTGCACCAATCAATCCGACCGGCACCGCGCCGCCGCTGAAGCTCATCTGGTCGCCGCCGGTCAGCAGCATGGTCAGTGTCCCCATGACGCCGAACGCAAAGGTCAGCAGCAGCACGATGCTGGGCAGGGCCATGCGCTTCTGACGGGTGAAATATTCGGCAAGGCCCCAACTGGCCGCGGCGACTCCGGCCGAGCCGAGCGCCGGGGTGATGCGACCGGCCAACGTCGCGATCGCGAACAGCGTCAGGCCGACGGCGATGGTGACGAAGATGTCGTTGAACCCGGTCAGCAAACGGAACTGCTCTTCGTCGGCGCCGACGATGCCGCGGCGATGCTCGCGCGCGAACACCACCAGCCGCTCGCGCGTCGGGGCGTCGAGTACGCCGGCCGCTACGGCCGCATCGAGGTCGCGCTCTTCGATCATTCCCAGGTCCTACTGTGCTATATGTCTAGTACACTCGTGACGGTCGCTGTCAATGTTGCGCCCGGAATATCGTCGCACAAAGTTTTACTGTCCGGCGACCGCCTTGCTCCGGTTCGTCGTGCCGCTTAGTCAGGTCGGGATGCCGTCCCCCTTCTCGATCCCAAACTTCCGTGCCTTCTGGGCCGCCCGCTTCGCGGCGACCGTCGGCGGCATGATGCTGGTCATCGTCATCGGCTGGCAAGTCTATGCAATCTCGCGCGAAACCATGCCACCGCGCGAGGCGGCCTTCATGCTCGGCATGATCGGGCTGGCGCAGTTCCTGCCGCTATTCATGCTGACCCTGGTCGTCGGTTATGTGGCCGACCGCATCGACCGCCGCTATATCGCCCGCGCCGCGCTCGCCCTCCAGTTCAGCGGCGCCGCCTTCCTCGGCATTCTCGGCCTCTACAACGCCACCACCCTGCCCGCCCTGTTCATCGTTGCGGTCCTCATCGGCATCGGCCGTGCCTTCTCCGGACCGTCGCTTTCCGCCCTTGCCCCAAACCTTGTCCCCCGCGCCATGTTGCCGACGGCTATCGCCTGGAGCTCGATCGGCATGCAGACCGGCGCCGTCGTCGGCCCGCCGCTTGGCGCCTTCCTGTTCGCCGCCAACTCTGCCGCGCCGTACCTGACCGCGGCCGTGCTGTTCGCCAGTTCGCTGTTCGCGCTGTTCCAGATTACGGCAGTGCCCCTGCCGCCGCGCTCCGACGCCTCCCCGTGGCGCGCCACGGTCGAGGGCCTGAGCTACGTCCGCCGCAACCGCATCGTCCTCGGTGCGATCAGCCTCGACCTGTTCGCCGTGCTGCTTGGCGGCGCCACTGCGATGCTCCCGGTGTTTGCCCGAGACGTTCTCCATGTCGGCGTCGAAGGCCTTGGACCGCTGCGTGCCGCGCCCGCCGTCGGTGCGGCGGCGGTTGCGCTCTGGCTGACCCGTCGACCGCTGAGCCGCAACGTCGGCATCGTCATGTTCGTCTGCGTCGGCGTCTTCGGCCTGACCACCATCGGTTTCGGCCTGTCGCGCAACCTCATTGTCTCGCTGGGCTGCCTCGGCATCCTTGGCGCGGCCGACATGATGTCGGTCTATGTGCGCTCGTCGTTGATCCAGCTGCACACCCCGGACTCGATGCGCGGCCGTGTATCCGCCGTGTCGATGCTGTTTATCTCCGCCTCCAACGAGCTGGGAGAGTTCGAGAGCGGCCTGACCGCGGCGTGGCTCGGGCCGGTCGAGGCGGTGGTGCTGGGCGGCATCGGTGCTGTGCTGGTCGCGCTGATCTGGGCGTTCCTGTTTCCCGAGCTGCGCCGGGCCGACCGTTTCGTGGCGCCCGAGGACTCACCTCCTGCCGCCAAATCCGCTATCAGTGAAGAAATCAACGAAGCCGGAGTGACTCGATGAAAGCCGACAGCATTCTTGCGACCATCGGTAATACGCCGCACATCCGGATGGGCCGTCTGTTCCCGGATGCCGAGGTGTGGATCAAGTCCGAGCGGTCCAACCCCGGCGGCTCGATCAAGGACCGGATCGGGCTGGCGATGATCGAGGCGGCCGAGGCAGACGGCAGCCTCCAGCCGGGCGGCACGATCGTCGAACCGACCAGCGGCAATACCGGCATCGGCCTTGCCATGGCCGCTGCGGTCAAGGGCTACAAGATCGTCCTGGTCATGCCGGAGTCGATGTCGATCGAGCGCCGCCGCCTGATGCTCGCCTATGGCGCCACCTTCGACCTGACGCCGCGCGAAAAGGGCATGAAGGGCGCGCTGGAGCGTGCTGCGGAGATCGTCGCTGCAACACCCGGTGCCTGGCTGCCGGGGCAGTTCGAAAACCCGGCGAATATCGACGTCCATGTGCGCACCACGGCCGAGGAGATCCTTGCCGACTTTGCCGACACGCCGATCGACGCGCTGATTACGGGTGTCGGCACTGGTGGGCACATCACCGGGGTCGCCCAGGTCCTCAAACCGCATTGGCCGCAGTTGAAGGTATTTGCGGTCGAGCCGACGCTGTCCCCTGTGATCTCAGGTGGCCAGCCCGGTCCCCACGCGATCCAGGGCATCGGCGCCGGCTTCATCCCGGCCAATCTGCACACGCAACTGCTCGACGGCGTCATCCAGGTCGATCCCGCCGACGCCAAGACCATGGCCCGGCGCGCTGCGACCGTAGAAGGCATGCTGGTCGGCATCTCCAGCGGCGCGACGTTGCAGGCCATCCTGCAAAAGCTGCCCGAATTGCCTGCTGGCGCGCGCGTCCTGGGCTTTAACTACGATACCGGTGAGCGCTATCTGTCGGTGCCGGACTTCCTGCCGACCGAATAGGTCCGAGGGTTACTTCCACGATCTCGGGCGGCACGCCGATGCGAAGCGGCACGATCGATGTGCCCACGCCTGACGAGACGATCAATGTCTGGCCATGTTCGGTGAACTGACCGCGCAGGTGTTTGTCGAGGTAAGGCGATCCGGTCGAGCGGCTGCCGATCAGCGGGAGCCTGATCTGGCCGCCGTGGCTGTGCCCGGCCAGCATCAGATCCACTCGGCTCGGCAGCCAGGCGAAAAAGCTGGGCTCATGGGCCAGCATGATCAACGGCTTGCCTGGTGGCGCCCCGCGGATTGCGCGCGCCGCGGCGTGCTGAGGATCGACTTGCCCGGTCAGGTCATCGACGCCGGCCACGATTACCGGGCCGACATCAAGCCAGCGACCCTGGAGCAGCGGGATCCCGGCCCGTGCGAAGACGCCTGGGCTCCAGTACGGCTCGTCGTGGTTGCCTCGCACGGCGATGACGCCCAGTCGCGCGCGCAGCCGGCGCAAGGGTGTGATCGCGTTGTCCAGATTGCCGGAAGGCAAGTCCCAGACCTTGCCGCCATGATAGTCCCCAGTCAGCACGATCAGGTCCGGTTCGAGCGCGTTCGCCTGCCCGACGATAGATGCAAGGCGTTTCAGCGACATATCGGGTCGTCCCCGGTGCAGGTCAGTGAGTTGCACGATGCGCAGCGGCGGCGTGCCGGCCGGCCAGTTTGCCAGACCGACCTTATATCGGACGACAATCGGATCGCGCAGAGCCTCGGCAAAGCCGACCGTCAGGAACGCCAGCAGCAACCCCGCTGCTAAAAGCAGCAAAAGGCCCAAGGTCCGCAATCTCATCACTGCGGACCTCGCCGGTCGAGCCTAAGCTGCGGCCTTCATCGCCGCGCGGCCGTAGAAGGTTTCGCCCTTGGCAGCCATGTCTCGCAGGAGCTGCGGCGGTGCAAAGCGCTCACCATGCCGCTCGGCAAGGCCATCGAGGATCTCGACCACGTTGGCGAGGCCGATCGTGTCCATGTGGCTGAAAGGTCCGCCAGTGAACGGCGCAAAGCCCCAGCCAAAGATCGCGCCGAGGTCGCCGTCCTCGGGCGTCTCGAGCACGCCTTCGTCGAAGCAACGGGCGCATTCGACCATCTGGCGGTACAGCAGCCGTTCGCGGATTGCTTCCGGGGTGGGCTGGTGCTCGGCGAGGCCGTCGGACACGGTCGCGACGAGTTCGGGCCAGAGGTACTTCTTGGCCGGCGCGTCGGGATAGACGTAGAAGCCCTTGCCGTTTTTGCGACCCTGGCGGCCGAGTTCGTGCATCGTCTCGATGACGCGCCCGCCCGGGCCCTGGTCGGTGATGCCCAGATCGGCGGCGGTCTGCTTGCCGATCTTGTACGACAGGTCGAGGCCGACCTCGTCGTTGACCGCCAGCGGCCCGACCGGCATGCCCATGTGCTTGCCGACATTCTCGATGAGCGCCGGATTGACGCCCTCGCCGAGCAGCGTCAGTCCCTCCTGCACATAGGTGCCGAAGCATCGCGACGTGTAGAAACCGCGGGAGTCGTTGACCACGATCGGCGTCTTGCGGATCGCCGCGACATAGTCGAGCGCCTTGGCGATGACCTCCGGCCCGGTCTCCTTGCCGACGATGATCTCAACGAGAGGCATCTTCTCGACGGGGGAGAAGAAGTGGATGCCGATGAAGTTGGCGGGCTTTGACCACGCCTGCGCCAAACCGGTGATCGGCAGGGTGGAGGTGTTGGACCCGAAGAAGGTGTCCGCGCCAACGACGGCCTCGACCTGCTTGGTGACGTCCGCCTTGATGGCGCGGTCCTCGAAGACGGCCTCGATAATCAGGTCGCAGCCGGCTAGGTCCGCATAGTCTGCGGTCGGGTGGATGCGCCCGAGGATTTCGGCGGTCTTCTCCGGCGAGGTGCGGCGCTTGGCGAGCCGGTCGGCGGTGTACTGCTTGCCCTTTTCGGCTGCGGCGAGGTCGCGGTCGAGCAGCACCACTTCGATGCCCGCCTGCGCGCTGACCATGGCGACGCCGGCACCCATCAGGCCAGCGCCGAGCATGGCGATCTTCCGCGGCGGCATCGGCGCGATACCCTTGGGACGCCGCGCGCCCTTCTCGGCGGCCTGCTTCGAGACGAACAGCGAGCGGATCATGTTGCCCGCCTGCGGATCGCTGACCACCTTGGCCATGTACTTGGATTCAACGCGCAACGCCGTGTCCATCGGCAGCTGCGAGCCCTCATACACCGCCGACAGCATGGCGATCGGCGCGTTCATATTGTGGTTGGTTTGCTTGGCGGTCATCGCGTTGCCCGCGACGAAGGTCTGGGCAAAGCCGGGGTTCATCGCCCCGACGCCGCCGGGGAAGCGGAAGCTCTTCTCGTCCCAGGGCTGCGTGAACTTGGTCGGGTTGGCCTTTACCCACGCCTTGGCCCGCGCCACGGCTTCGCCGACCGGCGCCAACTCGTTGACGACATTAAAGCCCAGCGCCTCCTGAGGCGACATGGTCTTGCCCTGCAGCAGGTACATCAGCGCCGGCTGGACACCCATCAGGCGCGGCAGGCGCTGCGTGCCGCCGGCACCGGGGAACAGGCCGACCAGCACTTCGGGGAGGCCGAGCTTGACCCGCGCATCGTCGCTGCAGACGCGGTAGTGCGTCGCCAGGCACAGCTCCAGCCCGCCGCCGAGCGCCAGGCCGTTGATCGCCACCGCGACCGGCTTGCCGCACGTTTCAAGGCTGCGGAACAGCGCGTTGATGGCGAAGATGCCGTCGAACAGCGTCGCCATTCGCGACTTGCCCTCCGCCGGGGCACCGCCGCCCATCAGGGCCGCCATGCCCTTGAGATCTGCACCGGCCATGAAGCCCGACGCCTTGCCGCTGGTGATGACGACACCCTTGATCCCGGTGTCTGCCTTGATCTTGTCGACGGCGGCAGACAGGTCGGCGGTGAAGTCGGCGTTGATGACGTTCATCGACTGGCCCGGCAGGTCGATGGTCAGGGTCAGGATACCGTCGGCGTCGAGGTCGTGGTTGATCGTGGTCATCTGTCTCTCCTGCTCCCCTTGCGGGGCGGATGCGTATTAAGGGCCCACCCCCGGGCCGGCTGCGCCGTTTCTCGCCCCTCCCCGCAGGGGAGGGGCGGTGAGACGCTAGATCCGCTCGATTACCGTGGCGGTACCCATGCCGGCACCGACGCACAGCGTGATCAGCGCGGTCGACTTGCCACTGCGCTCCAGCTCGTCGAGCACGGTGCCGAGGATCATCGCGCCGGTTGCGCCGAGAGGGTGGCCCATGGCGATCGCCCCGCCGTTGACGTTGATCTTGTCGTGATCGATGTTCAGCGCCTGCATGTAGCGCAGCACCACCGACGCGAACGCCTCGTTCAGCTCGTACAGGTCGATGTCGCCGACCTCCATGCCGAGCCGCTTCAACAGCTTCTGGGTCACCGGCGTCGGGCCGGTCAGCATGATGGCCGGCTCGGAACCGATCGAGGCCATGCCGAGGATGCGCGCGCGCGGCTTGAGGCCGTATTTCTCACCCATGTCGCGGTTGCCGACCAGCACGGCCGCGGCGCCGTCGACGATACCGCTGGAATTGCCGCCGTGGTGGACGTGCGAGATGCGCTCGACCTCGGGGTACTTCATCAGCGCCAGCGCGTCGAAGCCGGGCATCTGCTCGCCGATGGCCTCGAACGCCGGGTTGAGGCCGCCGAGCGACTGCATGTCGGTCTGCGGGCGCATATGCTCGTCGCGGTCGAGGACGATCTCGCCGATGACGTCCTTGACGCCGATGATCGAGTTCTTGAAGCGGCCCTCGTTCCACGCCCGCGCGGCGCGCTTCTGGCTCTCGACGGCATAGGCGTCGACGTCGTTGCGGCTGAAGCCGTATTTGGTGGCGATCAGGTCGGCACCGATGCCCTGCGGCATGAAATAGGTCTTGTAGGCGACCGCCGGATCCATCGGCCAGGCGCCACCATCGGCACCCATCGGGACGCGCGACATGCTCTCGACGCCGCCGCCGATGGCGAACATCGCCTCGCCGGAGATGACCTTTGCCGCCGCCATGTTCACGGCTTCGAGGCCCGAGGCGCAGAAGCGGTTGATCTGCACGCCGGCCGTGGTCTCGGCATAATCGGCGTTGAGGACGGCAGTGCGGGCGATGTCGCTGCCCTGCTCGCCGACCGGCGCGACGCAGCCGAGCACGACGTCGTCGACATCGGCGGTGTCGATGCCGGTGCGGTCACGGACCGCCTGCAGCACCTGCGTCGCCAGCTGGATCGGCGTGATCTCGTGGAGCTTGCCGTCCTTGCGGCCTTTGCCGCGCGGGGTGCGGACCGCGTCGTAGATCAGGGCTTCGGCCATTGCGTCTCTCCTCAGCATTTCCCCCCTCCCGGAACGGGAGGGGTCGGGGGTGGGACTTGGCAAGGCTCCGAACTCGAGCCCGTTGAAGTCCCACCCCTACCCCCTCCCGTTCCGGGAGGGGGACAGTCAGTTAAAAAGCACTCGCAGGCATCGCCATCATCGCCTCGCTACCCGCCTCGAGCTTGCGACGCAGCGCGCCGGCATCGGGGAAATAGCGTTCGGCATAATAGCGCGCCGTCAGCAGCTTGGCGTCGTAGAAGTCCTTGTCGCCGGCGCCGGCATCGAGCGCTTCGTGGGCCGCCTTCGCCATCAGCAACCACATGTGACCCAGCGAAACGATGCCGAGGATCTCCATGTACGATGTCGCCGCTGCACCTGCGTTATTGGGGTTCGACAGGCCGTGCTGCATCAGCCACATCGTCGCTGCTTGCAGTTCGCCGAGCGACTTCTCCAACGGCTTGGCGATCGCGTCGAGGCGCGTGTCGGCTGCTGCATCGGCAACCGCCTGCGCCGCCAGTGCGAGATAGGCGCGCAGGCCGCGGCCGCCGTTCATCGCCAGCTTGCGGCCGACGAGGTCCATCGCCTGGATGCCGTTGGTGCCTTCGTAGATCTGGGCGATGCGGGCGTCGCGGACGAACTGCTCCATGCCCCATTCGGCGATGTAGCCGTGGCCGCCGTAGACCTGCTGCGAGGCAGTGGCGACTTCATAGCCCTTGTCGGTGCAATAGCCCTTGATGACAGGCGTCAGCAGCCCGATCAGGTCGTCGGCCATCTGGCGCTCCTCGGGCGTCGCCGCCTTGTGGCTGAGATCGACCTGCAATGCGCCCCACAGGATCAGCGCGCGGGCACCCTCGTTGAAGGCGCGGCCTTCCATCAACATGCGGCGGACGTCGGCGTGGACGATGATCGGGTCGGCCTTGGCGGCGACGACATCGGGGCCGGGACCGGGCGCCACCGTGGCCGAGCCCGCTACCGTAAGCGCCTTGCCCTGCACCCGGTCGCGGGCATAGATCGCGGCGTTCTGGTAAGCGACTTCGCCCTGGCTGAGGCCCTGGACGCCGACGCCGAGGCGGGCGGCATTCATCATGATGAACATGGCGCGCAGGCCCTTCATCTCCTCGCCGATCAGGTAACCCGTTGCGCCGTCATAGTTCATGACGCAGGTCGAGTTGGCGTGGATGCCCATCTTGTGCTCGATCGAGCCGCAGACGACGCCGTTGCGCGCACCGAGACTCCCGTCCTCGTTGACGAGGAACTTGGGGACGATGAACAGCGAGATGCCCTTGACGTTATCGGGTGCGCCAGCGGTCTTGGCCAGCACCAGGTGGATGATGTTATCGCTGAGATCGTGCTCGCCGGCGGAGATGAAGATCTTGGTGCCGCTGATCTTGTGGGTGCCGTCGGGCTGAGGCTCGGCGCGGGTGCGGATCAGGCCGAGGTCGGTGCCGCACTGGGGCTCGGTCAGGTTCATCGTGCCGGTCCAGCGGCCGTGCACCATGTTCGGCAGGTACATCTGCTTCTGCGCGTCGGAGCCGACTGCCGAGATCGCCGCCTGCGCGCCTTCGTTGAGGCCTGGGTACATCGAGAACGCCATGTTGGCGCTCGACAGATATTCGGCGACCGCGGTGCCGATGACGTGCGGCAGGCCCTGGCCGCCGAAGTCCGGCGAGGCGGTGAGCGTACCCCAGCCGCCGTCGACGAACTGCTGGTAGGCTTCCTTGAAGCCCTTGGGCGTCGTTACCGAGCCGTCGGCGTGGCGGGTGCAGCCTTCCTGGTCGCCCGGCAGGTTGAGCGGCTGCAGGACGTTCTCGCAGAACTTGGCGCCCTCCTCCAGGATCGCCTGGACGAGGTCGGGGGTGGCATCGGCAAAGCCCGGCAGGTTGGAGTATTTATCCAGCCCGACGATGGCGGACAGGACGAACTGCGTGTCTTTGACTGGGGCGCGATAGGCCGGCATCGATTTTCCTAATGCTGCGCGGGGTCGGCGACGACGCCCTCGACCAGCGCACAGAATGATTGCAATTCTTCGATCGTGGCATCGATGTCGTTGCGCTGCTCCTGCAGTGCAAGGATGCGACCACGGCACTTTTCGAGGGTGACGCGGCGCTGCTGCATGCGGCCGTCGCCGACGTCGTACAGGTCGATCATCTCGCGGATTTCCGCCAGGCTGAAGCCGACGTTCTTGGCGCGCAGGATCCACGCCAGACGGGCCCGGTCGCGGCGGCTGTAGATGCGGTTCTGGCCCTGCCGCTCGGGAGCGATCAGGCCATTGTCCTCGTAAAAGCGGATGGCGCGCGGCGTCACGTTGAAGCCGATGCTGAGCTCGGTGATCGTAAAATGATCGGCGTCGTCGTGGTGCGGCGGCACCGGCGCATGAGCGTAGGCGTGAGCTTGATCGGGCATGGACATGAGTTAGTTGACGCTAACGTCAACTGTCAAGCGGGGACCGCGTTGTGACGGTCCGTAAACGGGTCAGGCGGGCGCGTCGGCGATCATCGCGGTGAACTTCGCTTCGGCGACAGTCTTGCCATTCACGACCGCCCTGCCCGCGAACTTGCAGACAGTCGCGCGGCGCTGGATGAACTCGACATGGAGGTCCATCAGGCAACCAGGCTCGACCGGAGCGCGAAACTTCGCTTCCTCGATCGCCATGAAATAGACCAGCTTGTTGGAATTCTCGAGGTTCATCGAGCGGATCGCGAGGACGCCGGCGGTCTGCGCCAGCGCCTCGACGATCAGGACGCCCGGCATGATCGGGCGGCCGGGAAAATGCCCGGCAAAGAACGGCTCGTTGATCGTCACCGCCTTGATGCCGCGCGCCGACTTGTCGGGGACGATGTCCTCGACCCGGTCGACAAGCAGCATCGGAAAGCGATGCGGGATCAGCGCCATCACCGCCCGCACGTCGACCGAGGTCATTGCTGAACCTGCGGCCGGCGCTGGGGCGGCGTCGCTCACTTGGCTGGAGCTGGCGTTGGAGCGGCAGTGGCGGCCGGCGTCGCGGTCGAAATGCGCGGCGTCGACTTGTTGAAGCGGGCGAGAACATCGTCGGTGATGTCGATACCGGCGATGTGCTGGATGGTGGCGCCCTCGGCGAGAGCAATGGCGGCACCGCGCTCCTTCATGATTGCCGAGACGATCGGGTTGGCAGCGTCACCGAACTGGCGCAGCACGTTCTGGCGGCTGCGACCGAGGTCCTGATCAGCCTTTCCCAGCGCGTCCTGCTCGGCAACCTTGCGGCGCTGCAGGTCGGTGACCTTGGCCTTCCACGGGTTGCTGACGGCGGGGGCAGCAGTCGGGGCCGGCTGGGTGCGAAGCAGCTCCTGCTCCTCGGCGTTGAATTTCGTGGTCGCTGCCGAGACGCGGGCGCGCAATGCCTCGAGGCGAGCGTTGAGCTCGACCTGGGCCTGCTTGCCGGCGACGGAGTTGTTGAGCACTTCGTCCATGTTGACGATGACGATCGTCGCGGGTGGCACGGTCTGGGCCAGGGCAACGGTCGGTGCAGCTGCAAAGGCAGTCGCCAATGCCAGTGTCTTGAAAAGCTTCGTCATCAGAATTGCGTCCCTACGTTGAATTGAAACAGCTTGGTGTCGTCGCCAGGCGATTTTAGCAGCGCCTTGGCCAGATCGAAGCGGAACGGCCCGAACGGCGAATTCCAGGATACGCCGGCGCCGACCGAAACGCGCGGCCGTGCCGTGTTGCCGAGGAAGGTCTCGACAAAGCCGGTCGAACCGGTGCTGCCGTCGTTGGCGACGCACTTGGGGTTCTGCGGCAGCGGCGCGACCGGGTTCTGGCAGGTCAGGATCGGCGTCTTGACCCCGAACACGGCACCCACGTCGGTGAAGATCGACGGCCGCAGCCCGAGCTCGGAACCTGCCGAGCCCAGCGGAATCTGGATCTCGGCGCGACCACGGTAATAGATGCGGCCACCGATGGCATCGTCGGTGAACTGGTTGCGATCGGTCAGCGGCAGGCCGGTCGTGCCATCGAGCGCAGCGCGCAGCACGCGCGGACCGACGCCGCGGATGTTGAAGCCGCGAAGCTGTGGCTGACCCAGGAAGAAGCGGTCGTTGATCCGGATCTTGTCCTGACCGGCGATGCTGGAGTCCTTACCATAGCCGTAAATATAACCCGCCTCGCCGCCGAGGTTGAGCACGAAGCCCGACCCGAACAGGGCGTAGTACCAATCGTACGTGCCACGCGTCCGCAGATACTGCACGCCGCCGCCGACACCGGCCAAGTCCTGGCTGATCGTCAGCTGCTGTCCGGCGCTCGGCCGAATGCGGTTGTTCACGCTGTTGTAGATGATGCTGTAGCCGACCGACGACGTCGTGCGGTTGCCGACCGAGTCGCACAGGTAGCGGCCCGCCAGCAGCGGATCGCACTGGCCGGTCACCGGGTTGTTGTAGCTCGAGTCGAGGCTGATCTTGTCCTGGCTCAAGCCGTAGCGCACCGAGCCGGACCAATATTCGGTGATCGGAAAGCCGGTGCGAACCTGGCCGCCGGTCGTCGTCTGCTGGTACGTCGTATCGCGGCTGTCACCGCTGCCGGTGTAGCGGAACGAGCGATAGTCGCGGCGGAACACGTCGAAGCCGAGCGCCAGGTTGCGCCCGAACAGGTAGGGCTCGGTAAAGCCCGCCTCGATCGACTTGGAATAGCTCGAGATGTTCGCCGAGGCGCGCAGCTCCTGGCCGAGGCCGCGGAAGTTGCGCTGCTTGATCGACAGGCTGAGGATGAAGCGCTCGAGGCTGGAGAAACCCGCCGAAACCTGAAGCTCGCCGGTCGGCTTCTCCTGCACATTGGCCTCGAGCACGACCTTGTCCGGAGCCGAGCCGGGCTTCTGCTCGACGTCGAACTTCTCCTGGAAGAAGCCCAGGCCCTGGATACGGTCGCGAGTCCGCTTGACCTTGAAGCTGTTGAACGCATCGCCCTCCGCCAACCGGAACTCGCGACGGATGACATGGTCCTTGGTGATGGTGTTGCCGTTGATGTTGATCTTCTCGACATAGACGCGGGGCGCCTCGTTGATCGCGAAGATGACGTTCATCTCGCGCTTTTCCTTGTCGCGATCGAACTGCGGGCGCACCTCGGCAAAGGCGTAGCCCAGCAGCCCGGCGGTCTCGGACAGCGTGTCGACAGTCGTCTCGATCTTTTGCGCGTCGTACCAATCGCCCGGGTTGATCCGGATCAACGGCTTGAAATCCTTCGACTTGATGTCGCGAATCTGGCTGTCCAGATCGACCTTGCCGAATTTGTAGCGATCGCCTTCCTCGACAACGTAGGTGACGATGAAGTCCTTGCGGTCGGGAGTCAGCTCGGCGACCGAGGAGACGACGCGGAAGTCGGCATAACCGTGCGTCAGGTAGAACTGCCGCAGCTTTTGCTGGTCATACGCCAGGCGATCGGGGTCGTAGGTATCGCTGGAGCTGAAGAAGCGCCACGGCCGCGCCTGCCGCGTCGCCATCGCACCGCGCAGTTCGCCGTCCTTGAACTTGTGATTGCCCAGGATGTTGATCTGGCGAACCTTGGATTTGTTGCCCTCGTGGATTTCGAACACCAGGTCGACGCGATTTTGGTCGAGCTGGACGATCTTGGGCTCGACCGACGCGGCGAAGCGCCCCGAGCGGCGGTACAGTTCGAGAATGCGCGCGACGTCGGCACTGGCCTTGGAGCGCGTGAAGATCTGGCGCGGCGCGACGCGGATCTCCTCGCGGATTTTGTCTTCCTTCACCCGCTTCGCACCCTCGATCAGGATGCGATTGATGACGGGGTTCTCCTTGACCTCGACGATCAGCGAACCATTGTCGTCGCGGATGGTGACGTCGGCGAACAACTCGCTGGCATAAAGCGCCTTGAGCGCCTTATCGAGCCGCTCCCGGTCGTAGCCGTCGCCGGGGTTCAGCTCGATGTACGAACGCACGGTTTCCGGCTCGAGACGTTCGGTGCCGCGAATGACGATCGACTTCACAGTGGTGGTCGCAACCGGTGCCGCAGCAACCGCCGGAGCCGGGTTCAACGTCGGCGGCGCCGGTGCGACCTGTGCCGTCGCCACGGCACACAGCGGACCGCCGAGCGTCGTGCCGAGAAGCAGCAATGGCGTCAGGCGGCGTGCACTACGCAACATCGACCCAGGCAAATAACTCACGCTTAACCCGCCCTTCAACCAGCCACCCTTTTCGTACCCGCCCCCGGGAATGTTCGATCCGCTCATCCGAGCAGCGTCGACAGGCGCTTCCACCCGCCGAGATCATGCCACGTCAGAAATACCATCAAGGAGACCAAGGCGGCAAATCCGGAAGCAAATGCCCATTCCTGAACCCGCTTGCCGAGTGGCTGTCGCCGCACGGCTTCGAGCGCGTAGAGGAACAGATGGCCGCCGTCCAGCATCGGCACTGGCAGCAAGTTGATGAATCCCAAATTAATCGAGATCAGCGCCATGAAGCCGATCAGGTACGGCAGGCCCAGCGTCGCCTGCTGGCCCGACATCTGGGCCATCTTGATCGGCCCACCCATCTCGTCGATCGAGCGACGGCCGCTGACGATCTGCCACAATCCCTCCACCGAGGCGCGGGTCAGGAAGGCGGTCTGCGCAACGGCCGCAGGCACCGCCGAAAGCAGCCCAAGCGTGCGGTATTCGGGCGGCCCGCTGCGAAGGCCAAGGCGACCGATCTGATAGCGGTTGCCGAAATTGTCGACCTCGTGGATCACCCGCGGCGTCACCGTGACCGGGCGATCGACGCCATCGCGGACGACGCGGAGCAGCATAGGCTCGCCAGTGTTGATCACGATGCGCGTGCTAAGCTGCTCGAAACGCTCGATGCGCGTACCGTCGACCTGGGTTATCAGGTCACCGGGGAGCAGCCCGGCGGTCGAGGCTGCACTGCCGGCCTCGATAACGGCAACCCGAGGCGGCGTCACCGCGCGGCCATAGACCATGAAGAACGCCGCGAAGATCGCGATGGCGAGCAGGAAATTGGTGACCGGTCCCGCGACCGTGACTAAGGCGCGCTGCCACAACGGCGCATAATGGAACAGGCCGGCGCGTTCGCCGATCGGCGTGGCGTCCAGGTCGGAGGGCGGTTGGCTCGCGGCATTCTCGTCGCCGGTGAACTTGACGTAGCCGCCGAGCGGCAGGAGCGACAGCTTCCAGCGCGTTCCACGGCGGTCGGTCCAGCCAACCAGTTCGCGACCAAAGCCGATCGAGAAAACGTCCGCCCGGATGCCGAGCAGCCGTGCCACGCCGTAATGTCCAAACTCGTGAACGAACACCAGCACGCCGATGACGGCGGCAAAGATCATGACGGTAAAGGCGATGCCCGGACTTGCGTTCATGTCAGCCTCCGTCCCGTCGCCTGTGCCGCGGCACGTCGCGCTGCCGCGTCGACAGCCATTACATCCGCCAATGTCACGCAATCGGGCGCATCGATCTCGTCGAGCGTATCGCCGACGATTGCGGCAATATCGAGGAAACCGACTTGCCCGGCGATGAACGCCGCGACAGCAACCTCGTTGGCGGCGTTGAGGACGCACGGCGCCGAACCGCCGGCTCGAAGGGCGTCCATGGCAAGCTGCAAAGCCGGGAAACGCAGAAGGTCCGGCGCCTCGAAGGTCAGCGAGCCGATCTTCGCCAGGTCAAGCCGCTCGGAGGGTGTCGCCATCCGCTCAGGCCACGCGAGGCAGTAAGCGATCGGCGTCCGCATGTCTGGCGTGCCGAGTTGCGCCAGCACCGAACCGTCGATGTACTCGACCAGGCTATGGATCACCGACTGCGGGTGCACGACGACCTCGAGCTGGTCGGCACGTACCGGAAACAGGTGGTGCGCCTCGATCAGCTCCAGGCCCTTGTTCATCAGCGTCGCCGAGTCGACCGAGATCTTGGCGCCCATCGACCAGACCGGATGTTTGCAGGCCTGGGCAACCGTCGCGGCGCGCATCTCGGCCTCGCTTGAGTTGCGGAACGGGCCGCCGCTCGCCGTCACGATGATGCGCGTGACGCGCTCGGGGTGATCATGGTCGAAGCACTGGAAGATGGCATTGTGCTCGCTGTCGACCGGCAACAGCAACGCACCGCTCCGACGCGCCGCCGCGGTGACGATGTCGCCGGCGCACACCAATGTTTCCTTGTTGGCAATGGCGACGTTGGTGCCGCGCTCGACCGCCGCCAGCGTCGGCCCGAGCCCGGCGGCACCGACGATGGCTGCCAGCACGATGTCGTTGTCGGCACTCGCCGCTTCACAAAGCGCGGCATGGCCCGCAGCAGCTTCGATGCCGGTGCCCGACAGCGCAGCTTTCAAGGCGGAATAGGCAGCCTCGTCGGCGACCACGGCGCGTTCGGCGCCGACGGCACGGGCCTGCGCAGCCAGCCCTTCGGCATCGCGGTTGGCGGTCAGCGCATGGACGCTCCAATCGGCCGGCGCGCGCGACAGCAGGTCCAGCGTCGAGCGACCGACAGAGCCGGTGCTGCCCAACACGGTGATCGTCCGAACGCTCATGCCGCCGCCAGTCTTGGGCCGTAATACAGCAGCGCTGCCACGACGATGATCGCTACCGGTACCAGACCGTCGAGACGATCGAGCACTCCACCATGTCCCGGCAGCAAGCCGCCTGAGTCTTTGACGCCGGCCCGGCGCTTGAGCCAGCTTTCGAACAGGTCGCCGGCCTGCGCGACGACTGCCAGCGCGGCGGCGGCAATCGTCGCATACATGACGACGGGGTTGGACAGTTCCAGGAAGCGAGCCATCGCATACGAGGTCGCCGCGGCGCCGAGTACGCCGCCGCCAAGCCCCGCCCAGGTCTTCTTCGGACTGACCAGCGGCATCAGCTTGGGGCCACCGATCGCGCGGCCAGCGAAATAGGCGAAGATGTCGGTCGCCCAAACGATAAGCAGCGTCCAGATCGTCAGCTTCAAGCCCTTGGGATCGCTGCGCAGCAGGATCAGCGCCGCCGCCGGCAACGCACAGTATAGCACGCCGGTCGCGCTCCAGAAGGCGGCGCGCCAGTCGTAGCTCTTGGCGGCCAGCCACAACATGCCTGCTCCGGCCAGGCAGACGACCCAGGCGTAGGTCGCCTGGCCGATCGACGTAAAGGCGCAGGTCGCCGCGATCAGCATCAGGCCGACAAGGCGCATCCGGCGACCGATGCCGTGCATCGCGGACCATTCGGCAAACATCAGCAATCCGCCAAGCGCGGCCAGCGCCGTGAAGGCCAGCCCACCTAGCCAGACCGCACCGAGCGCGACGACGGCCAGTGCCAGGCCGGTGACGACCCGCGTCGCCAAGCCGCCGGCCGTGGGCGCCGCCAACTTAGCGGCCACCAAAACGACGCTCGCGCTGGGAGAACTCGGCCACGGTCTCGGTCAGGGCAGCGCGGTCGAAATCGGGCCACAACCGGTCGGTGACGACAAACTCGGCATAGGCGGCCTGCCACAACAGGAAGTTCGACAGGCGCTGCTCGCCCGAGGTGCGAACCACGAGGTCGGGAGCCGGAAGGCCCGCCGTGTCGAGCCGGGCCTCGAGCGCCGCCGCGTCGATCTGGTCGGCCGGCAGTTCGGCAGCGCAGGCGCGGGCAGCACGAACAATCTCATCCTGGCCGCCATAGTTAAGCGCGATGGCCAGCGTCATCCGACTGTTGTCGCGCGTTCGCTCGGCCGACGTTTCTAGCAGGGTGACAAGATCGGGCTTCAACGCCTTATAGTTACCGATGAATATCAGGCGGATGCCATTGCGGTGCAGTTCGTCGATCTCGCTACGGATATAGTGGCGCAACAAGCCCATCAGGTCGCCGACCTCGTCTGCCGGACGCTTCCAGTTCTCGCTGGAGAATGCGTAAAGCGTCAGGACCTCGATACCCAGATCGGGCGCAGCCTCGACGACCCGCCGCACGGCCTCGACGCCGGCGCGGTGCCCGGCGACGCGCGGCAGGTGGCGCGCCTTGGCCCAGCGGCCATTGCCGTCCATGATGATCGCAACGTGCCGCGGCACGGCGTCGACGCCGTTCGCAGTCGATGCGGCCCGGGCAGCAGCGCCGATCACTTACCGAGGATTTCCTTTTCCTTCGCTGCCGCGGCATTATCGAGGTCTGCCACCGACTTGTCGGTCAGCTTCTGGACTTCGGCCTCGTGGCGCTTCTGGTCGTCCTGACTGATCTTGCCCTTCTTCTCGGCGGTCTTCAGCGTCTCCATGCCATCGCGGCGGACGTTGCGCGCCGCAATCTTGGCCTTTTCCGCATAGGTGCTGGCCAGCTTGGCGAGTTCCTTGCGGCGCTCCTCGGTCAGGTCGGGAATCGGCAGGCGCAGCGTCTGGCCGTCGACGATCGGGTTGAGGCCGAGGCCCGCCGCGCGGATCGCCTTGTCGACCGGATTGACGTTCGACTTGTCCCAGACGTTGACGACAATCATCCGCGATTCCGGCACCGTCACCGTCGCTACGGTGGTCAGCGGCATGCGCGAGCCATAGACCTCGACCTCGACCGGATCGAGCAGCGACACCGAGGCGCGCCCGGTACGCAAGCCGCCCAGATCGTGCTTGAAGGCGTCGAGTGCCCCTGCAAACCGGCGCTCCAGGTCGGCCTTGAACGCCGCGACGTCGAATTCAGCCATGCTTCAAGCCTCGTTGGTAACTATGGTCGAGACACCCTCGCCGGCCAGCACGCGCGCCAGATTGCCCTGCTCGCGGATGTTGAACACGACGATCGGAATGTCGTTGTCACGGCACAGCGAGACGGCGCTGGCGTCCATGACCTTTAGATCGTCGGCCAGCACCTTGGAGAAGCCGACGCGGTCGTAACGCTTTGCCGTCTCGACCTTCTTGGGATCGGCATCATAGACGCCGTCGACACTGGTACCCTTGAACAGCGCGTTGCACTTCATCTCGGCAGCACGCAGCGCCGCCGCGGTGTCGGTGGTGAAATAGGGGTTGCCGGTGCCCGCCGCGAAGATCACGACGCGACCCTTCTCCAGATGCCGCTCGGCACGACGACGGATGTAAGGCTCGCAGACGCTGGCCATCGGGATCGCCGACTGGACGCGGGTATCGACCCCGGCCTGTTCCAGCGCATTCTGCATCGCCAACGCGTTCATGACGGTCGCCAGCATGCCCATGTAGTCGGCGTTGGCGCGGTCGAAACCCTTGGCCGCTGCCGCCAGTCCACGGAAGATGTTGCCGCCGCCGGTGACGAGACACAGCTCGAACCCGGCAGCCTGGGCCAGCTTGATCTCGCCGGCGATACGCGCGGTCTCGGCCGGGTCGATGCCGAAGCCGGCGTTGCCCATCAGGGCCTCGCCGGACAATTTCAGCAGGATACGCTTGAACGGAGGACGTGACATCAGAACTGGCTTCCTCCCCCGTCTCGACACGCTGGATGGCGGACGCGGCGCACCTTAGTTGGCAGCGCCGCGCCTGTCACCCGGTAGACGTCAGGCTTTGCCCGCAGCCGCAGCGACTTCGGCGGCGAAGTCCTTCTCGTCGCGGTCGATGCCCTCGCCCAGCTGGAAGCGAACGAACTCGGTGACCGTGATCGGCTTCCCGGCAGTCTTGGCAGCAGCGGCGACGACGTCGGCGACCTTGGACTTGCCGTCGATGACGAAGACCTGCGTCAGCAGGCTGTTCTCCTGGCGGTACTTGCGGACGCCGCCCTCGATCATCTTTTCGGCGATCTCGGGGGTCTTGCCGCTGGCGATGGCCTTTTCACGAGCGATGTTGCGCTCGCGCTCGACGATTTCGGCGTCGAGGCCGTCCTCGTTCAGCGCCAGCGGGTTCGCGGCGGCGATATGCATGGCGATCTGGCGACCCAGTGCCTCCAGCGCCGACGCATCGGCCTCGGACTCGAGCCCGACGAGAACGCCGATCTTGCCGAGACCGGGGACGGTGGCGTTGTGGGTGTAGCTGACGACGACGCCCTGGCCGACTTCGACCAGCTTGGCGCGGCGCAGCGACTGGTTCTCGCCGATGGTGGCGACGTTGTGGGTCAGCTTGTCCTGCACGCTGCCGTCGCTGCCGGCATAAGGCGCCGAAGCGATCGCGGCGATGTCGTCGCCGCTGGCCAGCGCGATGGCCGTGACGTTGCGGACGAATTCCTGGAACTGCTCGTTCTTGGCGACGAAGTCGGTCTCGGAGTTGACCTCGACCACTGCGCCCCGGTTGCCGGCGACGGCAACGCCGACCAGGCCCTCGGCGGCAGTGCGCCCGGCCTTCTTCGCGGCAGCAGCGAGACCCTTGGTGCGGAGCCAGTCGACGCCGGCCTCCATGTCGCCGTTGGTCTCGTTGAGTGCCTTCTTGCAGTCCATCATGCCCGCGCCGGTGCGGTCGCGCAGGTCCTTGACCATGCTGGCGGTGATATCGGCCATCTGGAGCTTCCTTGTAGCTGAATTATTGGCGTCGTCCCGGCAGGGGTGGCGACCTGCTGCACTACGAGCCGACTTGCTCAAGCTCGTAGTGCAGAGAGGCTGCGACCGTCACCGAACGGCGGCGGAAAGGTAGTTAGGCGGACGCCTCGGCATCGGTGCCGACGGTCGAGTCGGCAGCAACGTCAGCAACCGGTGCATCGGCAACATGGACACCGACTTCGCCCAGCGCTTCGACCATCGTCGTCGGCAGCGGCTCAGCGGAAACCGGAGCAGGTGCTGCGAACGTCTCGACTGGTGGCTCGTCCATCGCACCGAGGTCGAGGCCCTGGTTGGCCTGGCGACCCTGGCGGGCTTCGAT
This sequence comes from Glacieibacterium sp., assembly GCF_965200405.1. Lineage (GTDB taxonomy): Bacteria > Pseudomonadota > Alphaproteobacteria > Sphingomonadales > Sphingomonadaceae > Glacieibacterium. The sequence goes on along the minus strand of NZ_OZ241356.1, from coordinate 2,650,514 downwards.
GATCGTGTCGGCGATGGCGTTGCAATACAGCAGGATGGCGCGCGAGGCGTCGTCGTTGCCCGGGACCGGGAAGGCGATGCCCGAAGGATCGGTGTTGGTGTCGAGGATCGCGACGACCGGGATACCCAGGACGTTGGCTTCCTTGATCGCCAGCTCTTCCTTGTTGACGTCGATCACGAAGATCACGTCGGGCAGGCCGCCCATGTCGCGGATGCCGCCGAGCGACAGCTCGAACTTGTCGCGCTCGCGGGTCAGCTTCAGGACTTCCTTCTTGGTCAGGCCGGCGGTGTCACCCGACAGCTGCTCCTCAAGGGTCTTGTAGCGCTTGATCGAACCGGAAATGGTCTTCCAGTTGGTCAGCATGCCGCCGAGCCAGCGGTGGTTGACGTAGAACTGGCCCGAACGGTTGGCTGCCTCGGCGATCGGCTCCTGCGCCTGGCGCTTGGTGCCGACGAAGAGCACCTTTCCACCGGCCTGGACCGTGCCACGGACGAAGTCGAGGGCGCGCGCGAACAGCGGCACCGACTGCGACAGGTCGATGATGTGGACGCCGTTACGATCGCCGAAGATGTAAGGCTTCATCTTCGGGTTCCAGCGGTGCGTCTGGTGGCCGAAGTGGGCGCCTGCCTCAAGCAGCTGCGCCATCGAGACAACTGGAGTTGCCATGGTATTTCTCTCCTCTATCCGGTTAAGCCGCCGCAGGGGGTGATCGAGCTCGCGCCCGGCACCGGAAGGGTTGACCCCTGCGTGTGTTTTCAGTGGTGGGGCGGTTAGCCCAAGCGTGGGGGCCGCGTCAAGCCTGCGGCCCCCTGCCCCGTCACGCCGCGGACTTCAACCGTGCCGCATAGCCCTTGCGGAACTTGGCCAGTTTCGGCCCGACCACCGCAGCGCAATAGCCGTTCGAGCCGGCGTTGTTTTTGTAATAATCCTGGTGATAGCTTTCCGCCTTGTACCACGGCGCCTCGGCCTCGATGGTGGTTACGATCGGGGCATCCCAATCGGCCTGGTTGCGCTCGACCGAGGCACGCGCCTCGGCCTCCTGCTTGCGGCTGTGCGGAAAGATCGCCGACCGATACTGCGTGCCTGCGTCGCCACCCTGCCGGTTGGGCGTCGTCGGGTCATGCGTATGGAAGAAGATGTCCAGAAGGTCCGCGTAACCGACGACTTCGGGATCGAAAGTAATGCGGACCGCCTCGGCATGACCGGTCGCGCCGCCGCAGACGCTGCGGTAGTCCGGATCGACCATGTGTCCGCCGATGTAGCCCGACTCAACCGCCTCGACGCCCTTGAGTTCATTGAAGACCGCTTCGGTGCACCAGAAGCATCCGCCGGCGAGTGTCGCAATTTGCTTAGTCATGTGAACACTCCGTTTAGTTTTTACTGAAATAAGGATTGCGGGCGATCCGTTTAAGTAGCGATAGCGTCGAAGCAGCGGCTCGGAGGACATTCCGTGCCGGTCCGGGGGGACATATGAAGCAGGCTGACGATCGCCCGGGCCGCATTGCGGTCGCCGTCCGGCTGACGCCGCGCCAGCTGGATTGCGTCTTGCTGGTCGCGCAGGGCAAATCCAACTGGGTCGCCGGCCAACTGCTCGGGCTAGCTCCAGGTACTGTTCACAAGTATTTGGAAAGCGCCAAGAAACGATACGGCGTCTCAAGCCGGACCGAGCTGGTCGTGCGCGCGCTGCACGACGGCCAGCTCAGGTTCAGCGACGTCATCGGCTAGGCGTTACTCCGCCGCCTGCGCCAGCGCCGGCTCGCGCCAGGTCAGCACCGGCTTGCGCGCCGCGCCGGTCTCGTCGAGGCGACGGCGCGGGGCGAGGAACGGCGCACCCTTGAACGCCGCGGGATCGGCGGTCATCCGCTCGGCCAGCGAGCGCATCGAGCCGATCAACTGGTCCAGCGACGCCTTGCTCTCGGTTTCGGTCGGCTCGACCAGCATCGCGCCGTGGACGACGAGCGGGAAGTACATGGTCATCGGGTGGAAGCCCTCGTCGATCATCGCCTTGGCGAAATCGAGCGTGTTGAGCCCGGTCGCGCTGAGGAAGTCGTCGGAGAACAGCGCCTCATGCATGCACGGCCCAGTCTCGGCGAACGGCGCGGTGAACACGTCCTTGAGCGAGGCCAGCACGTAGTTGGCGTTGAGCACGGCGTCCTCGGATACCTGCCGCAGGCCGTCGTTACCGTGGCTTAGGATGTAGCTGAGGGCGCGGACGAACATGCCCATCTGGCCGTGGAAGGCGACCATGCGGCCAAAGCTCTGGTTGTGGTCGGCGGACTTGTGGGCCTGCTCCTCCTCGACCAGTTCGTAGCTGTGACCGCTGCGGCGCACGAACGGCAACGGCGCGAACGGTGCCAACGCGGCGGAAAATACCACCGGGCCGGAGCCGGGACCGCCGCCACCGTGCGGGGTCGAGAAGGTCTTGTGCAGGTTGATGTGCATCGCATCGATGCCGAGGTCGCCCGGCCGTACGCGCCCGACGATGGCGTTGAAATTGGCGCCGTCGCAATAGACGAAGGCGCCCGCGGCATGGACCGCATCGCAGATCGCGATCATGTCCGGCTCGAACAGCCCGCAGGTGTTGGGATTGGTGATCATCACCGCCGCAACGTCGGGGCCGAGCCGAGCCTTGAGCGCCGCGAGATCGACACGGCCACGTGCGTCCGCCGGAATGTCCTCGACCGCATAGCCGCAAAAAGCCGCCGTCGCCGGATTGGTCCCGTGCGCGCTCTCCGGCACCAGCACGACGCGGCGGGCATCACCACGGGCATCGTGCGCGGCGCGGATCGCCAGCATGCCGCACAGCTCGCCGTGCGCGCCGGCCTTGGGGCTCATCGCCACCTCGGGCATGCCGGTCAGCGTCTTCAGCCAATGTGCCAGCGTGTCGATCAGCTGGAGCGCACCCTGCACCGTCTCGATCGGCTGGAGCGGGTGGATGTCGGCGAACCCCGGCAGCCGCGCCAGCTTTTCATTGAGCCGCGGGTTGTGCTTCATCGTGCACGAGCCGAGCGGAAAGATGCCCATGTCGATGGCGTAGTTCTGGCGGCTCAGGCGCGTGTAGTGGCGCACCATGTCGGGCTCGCTCAGCCCCGGCAGGCCGATCGGCCGCGCTCGCTCCAGACCGCCGAGGCGGCTCGCCACCACCGGCACGTCGGGCAGGTCGACGCCGCAGCGGTCGACCGCGCCCTTCTCGAACAGCAGCGGCTCCTCCAGGATCAGGCCGCGATTGCCGGTCCAGGTCGACGTCATGCCAGCACCTCGTCAAGAGCGTCTTCCAACGCATCCATGTCCGCATCGGTGACCGTCTCGGTCACCGCGATCACCAGTCCCCGTTCCAGCGCCGCGACGCCCGGGTACAGCCGCCCAAGCGAGACGCCCGCGAGGATGCCCTTGTCCGCCAGCTTGCGCACCACCGGCCGCGCCTCAATCGGCAGCTTGATTGTAAACTCGTTGAAGAAGCTCTGCGTCACCAGCTCGATCCCCGGCATCCGCGCCAGCCGCTGCGCCAGCTGAACCGCCCGCGCATGGTTGAGCGCCGCCAGCTTGCGCAGGCCGCTCTCGCCCAGCAGGCTCAGGTGCGTCGTGAACGCCAGCGCGCACAGGCCGGAGTTGGTGCAGATGTTCGAGGTCGCCTTCTCGCGGCGGATATGCTGCTCACGCGTGCTCAGCGTCAGCACGAAGCCGCGCCGCCCGTCGGCATCGACGGTCTCGCCGCACAAGCGTCCCGGCATCTGGCGCACATGCTTCTCGCGGCAGGCGAACAGCCCGAGATAGGGCCCGCCATAGTTGAGGCCGTTGCCGATGCCCTGCCCTTCGCCGACGACAATGTCCGCGCCCATTTCGCCGGGCGAGCGGATCGCGCCGAGCGACACGACCTCAGTCACCACGACGACCAGCAGCGCGCCGTTCGCATGGCAGGCGGCGGCGAGCGGCGCGAGATCGGCGACATGGCCGAAGATGTTGGGGTTCTGGACGACGACGCAGCTGGTCGTGCCGTCGACCGCCGCCGCCAGCGCCTCGAGATCGTCGTGCGACGTCAGGTCCGGCGTCCGCGTCGTCACCTCGTCCTCGGTGAAGCGCGTCAGGGTCTGCAGAACCGACACATAGTGCGGATGCACGCCCGACGAGACCAGTGCCCGGTTCCGCCGCGTCACTCGGCGCGCCATGAACACCGCCTCGGTCATCGCAGTCGAACCGTCGTACATCGAGGCGTTGGCGACCTCCATGCCGGTCAGCCGCGCGACCTGCGTCTGGAACTCGAACAGCACCTGCAGCGTGCCCTGCGCGATCTCTGGCTGATACGGCGTGTAGCTGGTCAGGAACTCGCCGCGCTGGATGATATGGTCGACGCTGGCGGGCACGTGATGCTTGTAGGCCCCGCACCCCAGGAAGAACGGCGTCGTCCCGGCGGTCAGGTTGCGCGACGCCATCTTGCCGAGCGCGCGCTCTACCTCCAGCTCGCCCATGTGCGCGCTGAGGCCGGCGATCGGCGCGGTCAGCCGCGCCGCCTCGGGCACGTCGGCGAACAGCGCATCGATATCGGCGGCCCCGATGATGCGCAGCATGTCCCGCCTGTCGGCATCGGTATGCGGCAGGTAACGCATTGTAACTACTCCGGCTTGAAGGCGCTGAAACGTAGACGGACATAGTCCGCAACCCAATTGCCCGCATCGTCGCGGAGCAGCGGCGCGAGGAAATCCTCGACGTCCTGCGCGAACTCGGGCTGGTCGGCATGGGCAACGCTGATGGTGTCGAGGAAGCCCGAGCGGAAGGTCTTGAGCCAGCCGGTGATGCCGGTCGGCAGCGTCGTCGGGCGCGGGATGATCTGCGTCTCGATCCGGGTGAAGCCGGCCGCGGCGAGCACGGCCTCATACTCCTCGGCGGTCTGGTAGACCTGCGTCTCGCGGGTCGGGACGCGAAAGCCCCACTTCAGCGCCATCGCGCGGATCCCCGCCCGCAGCGCCGCGATATTGCCGAAGCCGCCGCACTCCCCGACGAAGCGCCCGCCGGGCTTGAGTGCGCGGAAGACGCCCGCTGCGACCGCATCCTGGTCGGGCATCCAGTGCAGCGCGGCATTGGTGAACACCGCATCGAACTCGACGTCGAACGCCAGCGCCTGGCCGTCGGCGATCGCGACGTCGAGGCCGCGCGCCCGGGCCGCCTCGAGCATGTCCTCCTCAGCATCGACACCCAGCACCGAAGCGCCGGCCGCGACGATGCGCTGGGTCAACACGCCGTCGCCACAGCCGAGGTCCAGGATGCGCTCACCCGCGACCGGCGCGAGCAATGCCAGCACCGGCGCGCCCAACGCCGGCACGAACCCGGCATTGGCGGCATAGTCGCTGGCGACCCAAGGCTGGGCAGCGACGCTCACAGGCCGGCGACGAACGACTTGTACGTGTCTTCGGTCATCAGATCGTCGAGTTCGGCCGGGTTGCTCAGCGTCAGCTTGAAGAACCAGCCATCGGTCTCGGGCGCGGTGTTGACCAGCGCCGGCTCGGCTTCCAGCCCCGCATTGGCCTCGGTAACGGTGCCGGACACCGGCGAATAGACGTCCGACGCCGCCTTGACCGACTCCACGACCGCCGCGTCATGGCCCTTGGTCAGCGCCTTGCCCGCCGCCGGCAGTTCGACGAACACCACGTCGCCGAGCTGGCCCTGCGCATAGTCGGTCACCCCGACCGTTCCGAGATCGCCCTCGACGTTAACCCACTCATGTTCCTTGGTGAAATATAGCGTCATGCGGGCGCTCCTGTTTTGGCGGCAGATCCTTGCCGGACGTAGGATTTCGGGAAGAACGGCATCGGCACGACGGTCGCCTCCAGGATGCGGCCACGAACATCGATGCCGAGGCGCGTGCCGTCGGCGGCATGCGCGGCGGCGACATAGGCCATGGCGATCGGAGCACCGAGCGCCGGGCCGAAGCCGCCGCTGGTGACGGTGCCGATAACGCCCTCCTCGGCGACGACGCTGGCGCCCTCGCGGGCCGGCAGGCGGCCATCGAGGCGCAGTCCGACGCGCTTGCGGGCGGGACCGTCGAGCAATTGCTGCAGGACGTGGTCGGCGCCGGGAAAGCCACCCTCGACCTTGCGGCGCTTCGAGATCGCGAACGACAGCCCGGCCTCGACGGGGGTGATCATCGGGTTGAGGTCGTGCCCGTACAGCGGCAAACCGGCTTCCAGCCGAAGCGAATCGCGCGCGCCAAGGCCGATCGGCTTGACCTCGGGCTGAGCCAGCAAGGCGCGCGCCAATGTCTCGACGTCGGCGGCGGGAACCGAGATCTCGAAGCCGTCCTCGCCGGTATAGCCCGAGCGGCTGATCCATGCCGGGACGCCCGCCACATCGAACGCCGCCGCCCGCATGAAGCTCAGCGCACCGACGCCCGGCGCGAGCCGCTCCAGCGCATCGACCGCCTTCGGGCCCTGTAGCGCCAGCAGCGCCAGGTCGTCGCGGTACACGGGGCGCAGTCCGACCGCCTCGAACACCGCGATGTCGGCGTGCTTGGTCGCGCCGTTGACCACCATGTACAGGTCGTCGTCCTGCGCCGCGCCGCGCTTGGTCACCATCAGATCGTCGAGGATACCGCCACCCTCGCCGAGCAGCATCGAATAGCGCAGCACGCCTTCGCGCAGTCCGGTCAGGTCGCCCGGCAGCAAGGTCTCCAAAGCCATGGCGTCGGTGCCCGCGAACAGCAACTGGCCCATGTGCGAGACGTCGAACAGCCCGGCGCTGGTTCGCGTCCAATTGTGCTCGGCGATGATCCCCTCGGGATACTGGATCGGCATCGCGTAGCCGGCGAACGCGACCATGCGCGCGCCGAGTTCGCGGTGCAGCGCGTCGAGCGTCAAGGCTGCCTGGATATCGGTGTCGGCCATGGGCAATCCGCGACAGAGTCCAGCCGGTGGACCGTCCACCCGCCGCACCCCCGTCTGTCACTTGCACCTGAGAGCTTTGACCGGCGGACCGGCTTACCCCTTCGGCGGAGCAGCCCCGAGGGTCCGCCCACTTTCCAGATTGTCGCTATGCGCTCGCGCGGTCCTTGGGCCTGAGAGATTCCGGGGGCGGTTGCTCCTTCGGCGGTGGCTTGGCCCCTTGCGGCACCATCCACACTCTCCCGCGCGAACGCCGGGTTGCCCCGACGACCCAAAACTTTTGCGGCACTGCAGCGAGCGAGTCAATCGATTGCCAGCAAGGCCGGCGAGTTTCGCGCGACCAGCGCGGTCGCGGCCTCGGGCGGCATCGGATGCCCGAACAGATAGCCCTGTACCTGGCCACAACCGAGCGACCGGCACGCCTCGAATTCCGCCCGCGTCTCGGTGCCCTCGGCGGTCGTCGCCATGCCCAGGCTGTTGGCCAGCGCGACGATCGCCTGGATGATCGCGGTCGATTCGGACTCGCACTCCGCCGCCCGCTGGACGAAGCTGCGGTCGATCTTGATACGGCTGAACTCGGCCTTGCGGAGGTAGCCCAGCGCCGAATAGCCGGTGCCGAAGTCGTCCAGCGCAAAGCGCACGCCGAGCGCCTTCAATCGCGCGATCATCGCCATCGTCGAGGATCGCTCGGCCAGGAAGACGCTCTCGGTGATTTCCAGCTCCAGCCGGTCGGGTGCGATGCCGTTGTCGCGCAGGGCCTCTGCGATGACGCGCGGCAGGTCGGCGTCCTCGAACTGCAGCGGGGACAGGTTGACCGCGATACGGATGTCCTCCGGCCAGCGTGCCGCCCAGGCACAGGCCTCGCGCAGCACCCACTCGCCGATCCGGATGATGGCGCCGGTGTCTTCGGCAACCGGGATGAACTTGAGCGGCGCGATCAGGCCGAGCGTCGGGTGGGTCCAGCGGAGCAGCGCCTCGAAGCCGACGATGCGCTCGTCCGATGCCTCGACGATCGGCTGGAACGCCAGGCTCAGCTCGCCGCGGTCGAGCGCCTGCATCAGGTCGACCTCGAGCACCCGGCGCTCCTCGGCGCGCAGCTGCAGCGCGGCGGCGAAGCGGCAGGCGGAACCGCGACCGGAGCGCTTGACCTCATACAGCGCCAGGTCGGCGCAGCGCAGCAGCACGTCGACCGTGGCGCCGTCCTCCGGTCCCATCGCATAGCCGACACTGGCGCCGATGGAGACGCTCTGCCCCTCCATGTCATAGGGTCGCGACAGGCTGTCGACGATGGCGCGCGCCAGCCGCTCGGTGCGGCGCAGCGACGGCGACACCAGCACCACCGCGAACTCGTCGCCACCAAGCCGGCCGATGCGGGCGCCCTCCCCCGCGGCATGGCGCAGTCGCGTCGCCACCTCGCGCAGCAGCCGGTCGCCGGCCAAATGACCCAGCGTGTCGTTGACCAGCTTGAAGCGGTCGAGATCGACGAACAGCAGCGCACAGCCGCCCGGCAGTTCGGCCGCGATCGTCTCCCGCATCAGGGCGCGGTTGGCGAGCCCCGTCAGCGGGTCGTAGCGCGCAAGCTCGACGATGCGGTCTTCCGCCCGCCGCGCCTCGGTGACGTCGGTGCCGACGCCGCGAAAGCCGGCAAAGCGCCCGCTATCGTTGAGCGGGGTGCCGCTGATCGACCACCAGCGCAGTTCGCCCCGCACCGTCGCCGGCACGACGAAATTGCTGAACGCGCGCCGCTCGGTGAAGATCATGCCGAGCTTGCGGACCGCACCGCGCACCGCCGGATCGCGGCGGTCCGGGCCGATCAGCCCGACCAGCGCCATGTCGAGCAGCGCCGCTTCCGAACGTCCGGAGGCCTGGCACAGGCGCGGCGAGGCGTGGGTCAGGCGGCCGGTCGCATCGACCTCGATCAGCCAGTCGCTGCCGTGCGCCTCGAACTCCCCAAGCAGCAGCCCGATGGTGGCACTGGCCTGGTCCTGCTCCGCATCGCTGCGCAGCCGCACCATCAGCTCGCCGCTCGACACGAGAATACCGCGGGCGATCACCGTCGCCAAGCTGACGAAGCTCAGGCAGACCAGCGGCGTCGCCAGCGGGGACCAGTACGGCAGGCCCAGCACGGTCGCGGCGGCAATCGCGCCGACCAGTATGATGCCGCAGACCGGCAGTGTTGCCGCGGACAGGCCGCACACCGCCATCGCGTTCGCCGACAGCAGCGCCAGGATGATCTGGTTCTCGGCGGTGACCATCGGCAGCAGGTGAAGCATCAGTGCGGCCCAGGCGATGCCGAAGCACGCGACCTCCGCACTGATCGTCCAGAACAATGCAAGGCTAGCGTGACGCGGTACGCCGAGCCGCCGGTTGCGCAGCCAGCGCAACGTCCACAGCCCCGACAGCCCGCCGATCACGGTGCCCCAGGCGATGACGAGCAACGGGTCGGCGCTCGCCTGCAGGACGAACGCGAGCACCCCCAGGTTGACCAGCATCAGCGCGACGTTGAACGGCACATGGCGGTTGAGGGCCGCGATCTGCTGTCCCCTGACCTGCGCCCAGAACGACGCCTCCGCGCCCGTGCCCGGCTGGTCGAAGCCGAGCACCTGCCGCCAGCCGATCGCTTTCGACACCGGAACCGGTGGCCGGAACATGGCCGACATAGTGCGTCTCTCCCCCGGTGCTCAGGGGAGATAACGACCGCGATTGCCGCGCCTTAACCGCCTAGGTGGCCGCGATCGCCCGCCGCCGCATGGTCGTGCCCACCAACCCGAAGCCGGTGATCATCATCAGCCAGGTCGCCGCCTCGGGAACGGCAGTCAGATTGGCGTTCTCCGGCGCGAAGTCGGAGATCTGCGCGCTCACGCCGCTGCCGTTCCGCGGCCACAGGTTGAAGCCATAGTCCATCGCCGCAAAGCCGGTCGACGGCAGCCGGGACAGGGGCACCACGACGCTGAACGTCCGGCCCAGGATGGTGATCGAGCCCGGCGACAGCGCAACGCCGCCGATCGCGCCCAAGCCGGTCTTCTGGATGACGATCGCCTGGTTGAAGATGACGTTGGGCTGGCCGAGCGCACCGAACGGCCGGAGCAGCCCGGTGCCGGTGTCCGCGCCGATGACGTAGAAGCCGGCTTTGGTCGGGTCGATGTCGCCAGCCAGTCGCGCGCTCAGCAGGAAGGTCGAGGCCGCGGCATCATAGCTGACGCTGAAGCTCGTCACGTCGAGGTCGGCGTCGTGCGTCCCGACGAAGGTCGGCAGAAAGTCACCGACCGCATCGGGCGTCGACCCGGCCCGCGCCGCGCCGCTCGCGGCCAGTGCCGCGATCATGCCAAGTCTCAGGATCAGGGTGCGCATATCAAGACCTCTCGAAAATATCGTCAGGGTACAAGATGCCGCCAGCTCGAACGCGCTGCGCCCAATCCTTAACACAAAATAAACGATCGCGCCAAGGCGACCGGGTATGACCCTAGCCGCCGCCGAGCACTCGCGGGCGGGCCTGCTGGTACGTCCCCAAGACCCGCAGCCATTTGGTATGGAAGCGCAGTTCCTCCAGCGCCCGCGCGACGCCGACATCTCCCGGCGCGCCTTCGATATCGGCATAGAATTCGACTTGGGTGAAGCTGCCGTCGCGCAGATAGCTCTCCAGCTTGGTCAGGTTGACGCCATTGGTCGCGAACCCGCCCAGCGCCTTGAACAACGACGCCGGGACGTGGTTGGTCTCGAACATCAAGGTAGTCATCACCGGCACCCCGGCGGCGGGCGTCAGCGGCTCGCGGTCGAGCACGACGAAGCGCGTGGTATTGTGGCTGGCGTCCTCGATGCCCTCCGCATGGATGGTCAGGCCGTACAGCTCGGCCGCCAGCGAGGACGCGATCGCGCCGATCGACGGGTCCTGCGCCTCCGCGACGAATGCCGCCGCGCCCGCTGTGTCGAACGCCCCGACCGGCCGGATGCCCCAGGCCTTGAGGCGGCCGCGCACCTGGCCCAGCGCCTGAGGATGGCTCATCGCCTCGTGGATCGCGTCGCGCGGCCCCGTCGACAACAGGCAGTGCCGAACCCGGACGAAATGCTCGCCGGTAATGTGCAAACCGGATTCGGGGAGCAGGAAGTGAATGTCCGCGACCCGGCCGTGCAGTGAGTTCTCGATCGGGATAACGGCGCGTGCCGCAGCACCCGACTGCACCGCTTCGATCGCATCCTCGAAGGCGAGGCACGGCAGCGGCAGGCCGTTTGGAAAGGCCTCTCGCACTGCCTGGTGCGAATAGGCACCGGGCGCGCCCTGGAAGGCGACGGCGCGTCGCGGCTCCCGGTCGGCGGCATCGGTCATCGCCTCGACAAGGCGGCGCGCGGGTTCGGGATAGCTGTCCATGGCCGCTGCCGTTATGGCGTCGAACGCTGTGTGACAAGCAGGGCCTTGCCCGCGACGGCGGTTCCCGTCTATTGCTCCGCCCGATTTCGCAGGGCTTTGCGCCCTCGCACGCTTCGGAGGCATTGGTGGACAGTTTCGAGTGGAACAAGATTGCGGGCTGGGTGCTCGCCGCCGCGATCGCGGTGCTTGGCCTGACCATTGTCACGGGCATGATCTATAAGCCGGCACATCTCGCCAAGCCCGGCTATGTCGTCGAAGGCGTCGAGGCCGAGACTGCCGCCGCCGGACCTGCCGTGGTCGAAAAGCCGATCGAGGCCTATCTCGCCTCCGCATCGGTGGAAAAGGGTGAGGCGATCTTCAAGAAGTGCGCTGCCTGCCACACCATCGGCAAGGGCGAGCCAGCCGGCATCGGTCCCAACCTGTACGGCGTCCTCGGCGGGCCGCACGCGCACATGCAGGGCTTCGGTTACTCCGACGCCATGGCGGCGACGCACGGCAAGACCTGGGACTGGGACGCGATCAATCAGTGGCTGACCAGCCCCAAGGCCTATATCCCCGGCAACAAGATGGCCTTCGCCGGCCTGTCGAAGGGCGAGGATCGCGCCGCGGTCGCCGCCTACATCAACTCCAAGAGCGACAAGCCGCTGGCGATCCCGGCCGTGCCTGCCGAGGCTGCTGCAGCGCCGGCCGCTGCTGCGGCGCCTGCCGGTACGCCGACCTCCGCCCAGCCTGCGCCGAGCGCCGGCAAGGCACCGGACGTGCCGGTCGCCGACCTGTCGAACAACGCCAAGCAGCCCGAGAGCAACGTCGGTGGTCCCGCCGCCAGCGCCGTCACCGGGACGAGCAAGACCGAAAAGTAAGACCTTGGGGTGGCCATTCGTTGACAGCCTAGCTGCCCGCGTCTAGTCACCCCCCTCGCCGTGCTGCCCTGTCGTCTAAAGGTAAGACTACAGACTCTGACTCTGTCGATCGAGGTTCGAATCCTCGCGGGGCATCCACGGTTCTCTCACTGAATTCGGCTTAAACAGGGCGTTGCATCGCCGCCCGAGCCCACCTATACGAACCATCTTCCGTCGATGTGGGGCAGTAGCTCAGATGGGAGAGCGCAGCAATCGCACTGCTGAGGTCAGGGGTTCGATCCCCCTCTGCTCCACCAACGATTACAATAGATTAGACGGAAGTGCCCGCTGGGCCACCGGCCCGTCCACAGGCTTCCGGGCGCAGTTCGAGGCGGTCGCGGACCGGCGATTGGCCGGCAGTTCGAAGGGCGTCGCATGACGGCACTGGCCCCCGAAGTCTTTCATGTCGGCACCGCCCGCACGCCGGTCATGGTGATCGACGCGGTCAGCGGACGGATCGAAGCGGTCCGCGACGTGGCCGCCGGGCTCGCCCCCTTCCCGCCGGCGCGCGGCAATTCCTACCCAGGCGTCCGTCGCCATATCAAGGACAGTGACACTGCGGCAGCGGCCTATGCGCGGCAGCTTCTCGGCGCGACCGTCGGGGCGATCAACAGGACGTTCGGCTTCGATGGCTTTGCGCTGCTCGATGCGAGTTTCTCGGTCGTGACCGCGACGCCGGAGCGGCTGACGACACAACAAAGCGCCCCGCATTTCGACTCCACCGATCCCGACTATCTCGCGGTGATGCACTTCGTGGCGGGCGTCGACGGCAGCGGCACGGCATTCTACCGCCAGCGCGCCACCGGCATCGAAGTCGTCAGCGATGCCAACCTCGCAGCCTTCGTCGGCGCCGCCCAGCGCGAAGCGGCGGGATGGCGGGGCTATATCGGCGACACCAACCCTTCGTTCGAACGCATCGGCGCGGTCGAGGCGCTGCCCGACCGGGTCGTCGTCTATCCGAGCGGCCTGCTGCATTCCGGGACGATCCCCGCCGGGATGACCTTCGACCCGGACCCGCGCCGTGGTCGCCTCACCGCCAACTTCTTCGTGCGGGGACGGCGCGCGTGAGCGCTTAAAGCGCCGGTATCGGCCTGACGACAGGGGGCAGTTCCTGCGCGGACTTGCGGATCGCGGCGCGCACCGCCTCGACATGACGCAGGTTCTCGGCAGCGGGCGTCGCGTCGAGCATCGGGTTGTAGCCCATGGCGCGAACGCCCTGCCCGTTCATCACGGCGAACCAACTGGCGTCGCGGAAAAGCTCGTCGGTATCGAGGATGATGCGGCCCGACCGGCGGTACTGCTCGACCCTGGTCGCCAGCGTGTCGGGCATCGGCGTCGCCTGGCACGCCTGCCACAGCGGCTCGGTACGGCCAGCCGTCATGTGATAGTGCAGGATCAGGAAGTCCCGGACATCCTCCATCTCGCGCTGGAAGATCTGGTCGAAGCGCCTGGCCAGCCCCGGATCGCAATCCTGGCGCGGGAACAGCGACAGCAATTTGGCGATGCCGCTCTGGATCAGGTGGATGCTGGTCGATTCGAGTGGCTCGAGGAAGCCGCTCGACAGGCCGATCGCGACGACGTTGCCGATCCAACTCCGCTTTCGCCGACCGGGGGTGAAGCGGATCAGGCGCGGCTCGGCGATCGGCGGGCTGTCCATCGCGGCCACCAGTGCATCGCGCGCCGTTTCCGTCGTCGTGAACGCGCTGCTGAACACATAGCCATTGCCGACGCGGTGCTGGAGCGGGATGCGCCAGCGCCAGCCGGCTTCCATGGCGATCGCCCGGGTGTAGGGGGTGATCGTCGTCTCTGGCGCACTCGGCGCAGCCCATGCGGCGTCGCACGGCAGCCAGTGGGACCAGTCCTCGAAACCGGCGGACAGTGTTTCCTCGATCAACAGGCCGCGCAAGCCGGAGCAATCGATGAACAGGTCGCCGCTCGCCTCGTCGCCGCGGTCGGTGACCAGCGCGGTGACGAAGCCGGAGTCCACGTCGCGGTCGATGCGCGCGACCTTGCCCTCTATCCGCACCACGCCGCGGCGCTCGGCCATGCTGCGCAGGAAGCGCGCGTAGAGACCCGCATCGAAATGATAAGCGTAGCCGAGGGTCGACAACAGCGAGCGCGGATCGCCGGTCGGGCGGGTGAAGCGACCCTGGCGCGCGGCGCGGGCGGTCAGCGCGAAATCCTCCATCGGCGCGTCGAGGCCGCCGAGCCAGGCGCGGATCAGCCGGTGCGGAAACATCGTCGCGTCGCCCGGCCCGCCGAAGGTACCGAACGGGTGGAGGTAGCTGCTGCCCGGTCCCTGCCAGCCCTGGAACTCGATGCCCATCTTGTAGGTCGCGCCGGTGGCCTGCATGAACTCGGCCTCGTCGATGCCGACCAGCTGGTTGAACCAGTGGATCGTCGGGATCGTCGCCTCGCCGACACCGATGGTGCCGATGGCGTCGGACTCGACCAGCGTGATCGCGGTCCCGGTGTTCTCCAGCGCCTTCGACAGCGCCGCGGCGGTCATCCAGCCGGCCGTGCCGCCGCCCAGAATGACGACCCGGCCGATCGGCGCGCTGGTCACCGCGCGCACTTCGCGACGGCCGGACGCTGGACGGCAAGGTAGACCGTGCTCCATAGCTGCGCCGCATTGGACTCGTCGGCGTCGGCACCGCTCGCGCCGAACGGCACGATCTCGTAGCGGCCGTTGGCAAAGCGCCACGACCAGAGCTCGGAGCTTTGCACGCTCTTCGAGGCGTCGATCGCCGTCCACACGGCGGACTGGGCCTTGAGGAGCTGGCCGCACACCCCCGGTGCAAGGTCGGTCCGCGCCAATTGACGCGCCAGCCCGGCGGCGACCAGCGCCTGCTGCCACGACCAGACGACCGTGCCGTGATAGGCGTTGCTGCCGAAGCGCGCCTTTACCGCCGCCGAAGCGAAGACCGGGTTGGCGACGAGCATCCCCGCGCCGGTCATCAGGCCGGCGGGAAACGGCCGCTCGATGGTGGCGGCGGTAATGGCGAGCTGCTCGGCGGACGGGTTACCGAACAGCAAGGCGAAGCCGTCGTCGGAATTGAGGATCGGGATCGGGCGGCCGGCACCGTCGAGCGAGATCGCGTTGAACCGTGTCGGGAGACCACTTGCCGCGGCCAGCGCCGGACCTGCCGGCACGCCCTGCGTCTTTGCATAGGCCGCAATCGCCGGTCGCGCCGCGTCGACCGACATGGTCTGGGCGAACAGCGGCGCGGCACGGGTCCGCCAGATGGTCGCCATTCCAGCGAGCCTGTCGAGCAGCGCTCGGTCGGAGGCCGTCGCGTAGCGGTCAAGCAGATGCGCGCGGTGCATCGCAGCCGCGGCCTCCAGCGCCGCGGGGACCAGCACGGCGTTGACGTCATAGGGGTAGCGCCCGCCCCCGAGCCCGTCGTTGCTGTCGCGCCACTCGCCCGCGTCCATGCCGGCCCGCAGCGAGATCAGCTTGTCGAAGCGCGGATCGGCGGCGAACGGCGTCGCCTGCGCCGCGACGTAGCGGATGTTGCGGATCATCGCCTCGCCGAGCGGGCGACCGGCGATCTTTTGCGCGAGAAACGCAATCGCGCGCGCCTGTCCGCGCTTGTCGTCGACCAGCCAGGCACCGGCGACGGGCGCAAGCAGGAACGCGCTGTCGATCATCTTGTAGTCGTAGACCGGCGCTGCCGACAGGCTGCCATCCGCCTTCTTGTGGTCGAGGATGGCGAACTCGCCGATGTCCTCCTCGTGCGCGACATTGCCGTCGTCGGACAGGCGCTCGAGCACCGAGGTGAGGCCGGCTTCGACCGCGGCGGGCTTGAGCACCGGCATCAGCAGCCGCATCGACAGCAGCGTGTCCCGGCCGAAATAGGTGTTGAAGCGCCACGACCCGGCGAGGAACTTCTCGTGGTAGCTGAGGAATTCGAGTGCCGTTCGCGCCGCCGGATCGGCCGCCGCACCGGCTTCGAGCAGGCTGCCCGCCGGATAGGGCGTCAGCGCCGGCTCGCCGGTCAGCGCGGTGACCGACAGGCGGATCAGGCCGTCGCGGCCTGCAACGATCGTCGTCCCCTCCAGCCGTCCCGACTTGACCTGGATGACGAGCCGGTAGCCGGGCGCCCCGTCGAGGCGGTCCCGCACCCAGGTCATCGTATTCCCCGCGACCTCGGGCCGGGTCAGCACCTCGGCGGGTGCGCGGCCGAGACCCTGGTAGTCGCGGAGGACGCGCACGCTCGACAGCACGGCCTGCCGCGCGACCAGCCGCGGTGCCCGGACGCTTGCTTCGAAGACGACGCCGTTCAGCGGCCGCCCGCGCGCGTCGGGCAAGGTGACTGGCCTTGCCGGGCCGGTCATCGACCACAGGGCGTCGGCGGCGACCTTGTCGAACCACAGGCCGACGCCGCTGTTGCCCGCCGGAAAGGCGACCAGCAGTCGCGGATCGCTGCCCGACCGCAGGACGATATGAGCGGCGACCGGGCCTTGCTGGACGAAGCTGTTGAGGTTGAGCCCCTCGCGCCGCGCCGCCGGGGCGGCACCTGCCCCGGCCCCGGCCAAGGCGACAGCAAGCGCGAATGTCATGGCGGCACGGTTGATCGTCATGACTTGCCTTATCGTGTCCGGCGGCGAGGATCGACCCCCGCCGCCGGCGCGGATCACAGCCGGATCGTCATGCTGACGAGGGCGTTGCGACCGACGATCGAGCGGCCGTAGAAGAAGCCGTTGTTGATCGTCTGCGTCTGGCCCTGGCGCGGGTTGCCCTCGGTGAAGCCCTTGGCGTTGGTCAGGTTGTCGACGCTGGCGCTGATGTTGATCTGCTCGGTGACGTTGAAGCTCGCGCCGACCGAGAAGACGTTATAGCTCGGCAGAGCGATACCGTTGCCGGCGTCGGCGAAGATCTTGCCGACATACTTCCAGCGACCGTAGATCTCGCCGTAACCACCGGGCAGCACGAACGCCGGCGTCACCGTCAGCAGCTTCTTGGGCGTCCGCTCCGGGGTGTTGCCGTTGTACGTTCCCGCGATCGGCGAGCTGAACACCAAATTGCTCAGCTTGGGGTCCTGGTAGACGCCGATGACGTTCAGGCTGAAGAACTTGACCGGGCGGAAGTCCGCATCGACCTGGACGCCGTCAGTCTTGCTGTCGGCAAGCGCGTTGGTCTGGTTCGCCTGGTTGTCCGGATCGATGATCTGGTACGACAGGTTCTTGATCTCGGTCCGGAAGCCGACGACCGACGCCTTCAGCACCGGGCTCTGGAAGCGCACGCCGCCTTCGTACAGCGTCAGGCCGGTCGGCTTGTGCGTACCACCAGTGTCGCCGCCGTTGGTCTGGAAGCCATGCGCGCCGCGAGCGTACAGCGCGAAATTGTCGGTCAGGGTGTAGTTGACGCCCGCGGTATAGGCCCAGTCGTGGAAGGTCGCAGACTGGCGGGAGTACGTGCCGTCGAAGGTCGCACCGACGTCCTGGTACAGGCCCGGCGTGCCGGCTGGAACCGGTCCGTTGACCTGAGCCTGGTTGCCGATGTCGACGCCGACATGCTGGCGCTCATAGCGGGCGCCGAAGTCGATGTGCAGGCGGTCGCCGACCTTCAGCTCGTCGTTGAAATAGCCCGAGATCGAGTTGACCTCGTCCTTGAAGATGCCCTGGCCCCAATTGCCGTAATTGACCAGGCCGTTGTTGGTCAGCGAGCCGAGCACGCCGCCCGACGCATCGAGGGCAACGATGTCATAGATATGCGAGTCGTTGCGGACGTCGTTTACGACCGTCGCGGTCGCCGACTGGTCGTTCTTGCGGCGGACGTTGTAGAACATGCCGCCGACCGTCAGCGAGTTGTCGAGCGAGCCCGACGAGTAATCCCACTTCACGCCGGCATCGCTGCCGAAGTCCTTGGTCGCCAGCGTCTGGTGGTTGAGCACCGTCTGCTGGAGCAGGCCGTTGCCGTTGAGCCCCGCCAGCGTGCCCGTCGCCGACGCCGGGATCAGCGCACCGCCGCCGCGCGTATCCTGAAGCGCGTACTGCACGGTGCCGGGGAAACGCTGCGCCGCCTCGGCGAAATAGCTGTTGCCGTTGGGCAGCGTCAGGCCAGCCAGCGGCGACCGTGCCGGGTTGAGGTAGTCAGCCGCCGAAGCAAGGCCGGCGGTACCGGAGCCGCTGCCCGGGAAGATGCCGTTGAAGTCGTAGCTGCCGTCGAGATAACGGACGCGGGCGAACACGCTGAAGCTGTCGCTGACCGGCTTTTCAAGGTCGATGCGATAGGTCTTCGACTGGACATGGACGCCGTTGACCGAGCTGAAGCGGCGCAGCGCGTTGCCGGTATTCGGGCTGTCGGGAACCTGGAAGTCGGCGAAGGCGCGGCCGCCGACGTCGTCGGTCTTGAGGTTCAGGCCGGGGATGCTGCTGATGTTGCCGCTGCTGCTGACGGCGAACGGCATGTCGGCGTAATACGGGTTGTGGACGTCCTGGCGCTTGATCGAGGCGCGCACGAAGCCGCCATCGTCGAATTTCTTCTCGAGCGCCGCCTTGACGCTATAGCCTTCGAAGGTGAACGGCGTGCTGCGCAGGCCCTTTTGCGACTGCGCGTAACCGCCGACGCTGAATGCCCAGCCGTTGGCGATCGGTGCCGAGAAATAGCCGTCGGCGCGGTAGTCGCCATAGGTCGTGCCGGTGAAGCGCACTGCCGCGACCGCCTTGTCGTGGTTGGGCTTGACCGAGATGAAGTTGATCGTCGCACCGGCACCGTTGGGAGCCAGCACGCCCGACGTTCCGCCCTCGACTGCCTCCAGCCGGTCGATCGAGATATCGTTCTGGAAATAGAAGTCGGCACCGCCACCGCCGTAGAGGATCGGCATGCCGTCCTCTTCGAGCTGGATGAACGTCTGCGCACCGCCGCGCAGGCCGCGCACCGAATAGTTGTTCGAGATCGGGCCCGCGGTCGCCTCGACGAAGATGCCGGGCACCAGTTCGAGTGCTTCCGCCGTAGCGCGCGGCGCCTTGCGCTGGATGTCCTCGCTATTGGCGAGGGTGACGTTCGACGAGCTGTTGAACAGCGTCCGCTTGCCGGAGGTGTTGCCGGTGACGACGATCTCGTCGAGCGAGGTGTCGCCTGCCGCCGGCTGCGCGCCCGGTGGGGTCGTCGTCTCCGAAGCCGAGGGATCGGCGATCCCGGCGCCGGCCTGCTGGGCCAGTGCGCCGCTCGCAACGGCCAGCGAGCTGCCGGCCAACAGAATGAACTTCATTGTCGAATGAGCACGCATCGGCGCAACTCCCCAATTACAGGCCGGCGCAGGATGTTCCCGCCAGCGTTTGAGGCGCCGTGCTATACGCGCCATCGTTCCCGGTACAATACTCAAGCACGGTCTTGGAGCCTCTAGACTTGTCGAAGTCGGCCAAGTGTTGCAATCCTGACACATTCGATACGCAGTTGCTTTTACGTTTAGTTATGGATGCGGATCATATATTCGGTGACGGAATGAGTTCTTGGTCAGTTGATGCTTGACGCCAGTTTTCTTATCGATCGGCGAACCCTGATCCTCAATGCGGCTTTGCTCGCAGCGGGCTCGGGGACAGCGGACGCGCGGGTTACCGGCGATCTGGTGTCGCGCATGACGATCGAGGAGAAGGCCGGCCAATTGTCGTGCTTCAGCGACACCGTCCGCCCGCTCGGCTACGCGATCAATCCGGCCGAGGGGACCCGGTCCGCCGACATGATGCTCGCGGAAATTCGTGCCGGGCGGGTCGGCATGTTGTTCAACGGCTACGGCGTCGCCGGGGCGATCCGCGCGCAACGGGCGGCACTGTCGAGCCGGCTCGGCATCCCGCTGCTGTTCGCCGCCGATGTCATCCACGGTTATGAGACGATCTTCCCGATCCCGCTGGCCGAGGCCGCCGCGTTCGATCCGGCGCTGTCGGAGCGTGTCGCGCGCGCCATTGCGGTCGAAGCCAGCGCGGGCGGGCTGCACTGGACCTTCGCGCCGATGGTCGATGTCGCGCGTGACCAGCGCTGGGGCCGGGTTGCCGAGGGTGCGGGCGAGGATGTTCATCTCGGCTGCCTGCTTACCGCTGCGCGCGTCCGTGGATTCCAGGGCCCGGACCTGAGGCGCGACGATGCGTTGTGCGCTACGCCGAAGCATTTCGCCGGTTACGGCGCGGTGACCGGCGGGATGGAATATGCCGCGGTCGAGCTGTCCGCGGCCGGTCTGCGCGAGACGCACCTGCCGCCGTTCGCCGCGGCATTCAAGGCCGGCGCCGGGACGACGATCGCCAGCTTCACCGACTTCAACGGCGTGCCGGTCACGGCAAATCGAGGCCTGCTTACCGGCATCCTGCGCAACGAGATGGGTTTCGCCGGTGTGTGCGTCTCCGATTATGACGGCGACCGCGAACTGATCGCGCACGGTGTCGCTGCCGACGAAGCCGATGCCGCGCGGCTGGCGATCCTCGCCGGCGTCGACATGAGCATGCAGAGCGGACTTTACCTCCGGCATCTGCCGGCGCTGGTCGCGGCGGGTAAAGTCCCGATGGCGCGCGTCGACGAGGCGGTGGGGCGCGTGCTCGCGCTGAAGCAGCGGCTCGGCCTGTTCGAGCGGCCTTATCGCTCGCTCGATCCTGCCGCCGAGGCGGCGCGGATCGGCACCGACAAGACCCGCGCCCTGGCCCGCGAGGCTGCGGTGCGGTCAATCGTGCTGTTGCGCAACGAGGGCGACCTGCTGCCGCTGCCGCGAAAGGGCTGGCGGCTGGCGTTGATCGGACCGTTCGGCGCCGACCGTGCCAACCTCGACGGGCCGTGGAACTTCGCCGGCGACCGGCGCACCGGTGTCGATCTCGCCACCGGTATCCGCGCCTTGCTCGCCGATCCGCGCGCGCTGGTCGTCGAACCCGGCTCCGGGATCGAGACGCCACTGGTGGACGGCATCGCCCGCGCCGTTGCGGCGGCCCGGTCAGCCGATATCGTGCTGCTCGCCATCGGCGAGGGCGCCAACATGTCGGGCGAGGCGAACAGCCGGGTCGCGATCACGGTACCGGCGGCACAACAGGCGCTGGCGGAGGCCGTCGCCGCAACGGGCAAGCCGTGCATCGTCCTGCTCCGCCACGGTCGGGCGCTGGCGCTCGAGGGCGCGGTCGCGGAGGCTCAGGCGATCCTGGCAACCTGGTTCCTCGGCTGCGAGACCGGCCATGCCGTCGCGCAAATCCTGTTCGGGCAAAGCGAGCCGAGCGGACGGCTGCCGGTCAGTTTCCCGTTCGCGACAGGACAGCAGCCGTGGTCCTATGACCGGCTATCGACCGGGCGACCGCCGCCCCCACCACCGGCCGAACAGGGCGGCACCGGGCGCTGGCGCGACGCGCCGGACGCCGCGCGCTACGCCTTCGGTCACGGCCTCGGCTATACGCGTTTCGAGCTCAGCGCGCTGGCGGCACCGCGCGATATGGCCGGGCCGGTCGACATCGCCGTCACGCTCCACAACGTCGGCGCGCGCGCCGGTACCGAGACGGTCCAGCTCTACGTCCACCCCCGCGTCGCCAGCCGCTCGCGTCCGGCCCGGCGATTGAAGGCGTTCCAGCGGGTCACGCTGGCGGCAGGCGAACGGCGTAAAGTCGTGTTTCGGCTCGCGCCCGCGGATCTCGCCTATGTCGGTGCCGACGGGCGCTGGACGATCCCGGCCGGCCCGATCGACGTCTGGGTGACGCGCAGTTCCGCCGATCCCGGGCTTCATTCGGTCGTCGACCTGAGGCATGACAGCCTTGCAACAGCCTGAGAGTGTAAGCGTGCGCCATCCAATCGGTCGCCTGTTCCTGGTCCTGGCCACTGGCCTGGGTCTTGCAGCGGCAGCACCGTTGCCGCCTTCCGAGCTGTTCGGGCCGCTGTTCCGTGACGTTCAGCTCGGGCACGTCTTTCCCGACGGCAAGACGTTTGCCGATGCGGTGCCGAAGCGCCCGGCGGAGGCGATCCTTGCCGATTATGCCAAGGCGAAGCCCGCCGGAACCAGCGAGCTGCGCGCCTTCGTGCTGGCGAACTTTACCGTGCCCGGCCAGCCGGTCGCGCCGCCGCCGGAAACCAGCCGGACGACCTTGTCCGAGCACATCGAGCGGCTATGGCCGGTCCTGAGCCGACCGCCGGAGACACCGCCCCCAGGTTCATCGGCGCTGGCGCTGCCCCAGCCCTATGTCGTGCCGGGCGGCCGGTTTCGCGAGATCTATTACTGGGACACTTATTTCACGATGCTCGGCTTGCAGCGGTCCGGCCATCCCGAGCTGGTCGACTCGATGCTGCTCGATTTCGAGAGCCTGATCACCCGCTACGGCCACATCCCCAACGGCACCCGCAGCTATTATCTCAGCCGCTCGCAGCCGCCGATGTTCGCACTGATGGCCGGCCTCGCAACGGCGAACGACGCAGCCAGTCTTCGGCGCCGGCTGGACGCCCTGCGCCGCGAGCATGCCTTCTGGATGGCTGGCGAGAAGTGCGCCACGGCGGCACAACCGGGATGCCAGCGCGTCGTCCGCATGCCCGATGGCGCGCTGCTCAACCGCTATTACGACGACCGCGCCGCACCTCGTGACGAGTCCTATGCCGAGGACGTGGCGACCGCCGCCGCGTCGACCCGGCCAGCCGCCGAGACCTGGCGCGACCTGCGCGCGGCAGCGGAAAGCGGCTGGGATTTCAGCTCGCGCTGGCTCGACGATCCGCAGAAGCTCGCGACGATCCGGACCATCTCGATCGTGCCGGTCGACTTGAACAGCCTGCTTTACGCGCAGGAGATCCGCATTGCCGAGGATTGCGCAAAACTCGGCGACACCGCCTGTGGGCGCTCGTTCCGTGCCCGCGCCGAGACGCGTGCGCGCGCCGTTCGCCGCTGGCTGTGGCAGCCGACGCAGGGCCGCTTCGCCGACTTCGATTGGGCCCGCGGGCGGCCGACGCCGGTCCTGTCCGCGGCGACATTGTACCCCCTCTTTACCCGCCTCGCGACCAAGTCGGAGGCCGCTGCGGTGGCGCGGACGACCGCCGCCAGCCTGGTCGCGCCTGGGGGCCTGCGGTCGACGACGGTCCAGACCGGCCAGCAATGGGATCGGCCGAACGGTTGGGCACCGCTGCAATGGATCGCGGTCGACGGCCTCAGCCACTACGGCCAGCGCGACATCGCCCGGACCATCGCCTGCCGCTTCCTCGGCACCGTCGCGCGCAACTACCGGGCCAATGGCAAGATGCTGGAGAAGTACGACGTCGAGGAGCAGCGGCCGGGCGGCGGTGGCGAATACCCGACGCAGGACGGTTTCGGCTGGACCAACGGCGTCACCAGCGCGCTGCTGTCACGCTATTCGCTCGTGGAGGATGGTCGTCCGGCCGCTGCTTCGACGACGGCCTGCAAGGTCGAGGCCAGCGACCGCCCGGCGCTCTGAAGGACGGGCGGCTGGTGGCGGCTGCGACGCCTTCGACACGAACGACGGTAGACGGTGGCTGCGGATCGCCGCATGAAGGCGCCGTGCAACCCATCCTTGTTCTTTCCGGCCTGAACAAGACCTATGACGGCGGCTTCGAGGCGCTGAAATCGGTCGACCTCGAGATCCGCCGCGGCGAGATATTCGCGTTGCTCGGGCCAAATGGCGCGGGCAAGACGACGCTGATCGGCGCGGTCTGCGGGCTGGTCCGCCCGACCGCGGGGACGATCACCGTCGACGGCATCGACACCGCGCAGAACCCGCGTGCCGCCCGCGCCCGCATCGGGCTGGTACCGCAGGAATTGGCCACCGACATGTTCGAGAGGGTCGGCGATACCGTCGCCTTCTCGCGCGGCCTGTTCGGCAAGCCGCGCGACCCGGCGATGATCGAGCGCGTGCTGCGCTCGCTGTCGCTGTGGGACAAGCGCGGGGCGAAGATCATGGCGCTGTCGGGCGGCATGAAGCGCCGCGTGCTGATCGCCAAGGCGCTGTCGCACGAGCCCGACATCCTGTTCCTCGACGAGCCGACCGCCGGTGTCGACGTCGAGCTGCGTCGCGACATGTGGAAGCTGATCGGCGGTCTTCGCGACCAGGGCGTGACGATCATCCTGACCACCCATTATATCGAGGAAGCCGAGGAGATGGCCGACCGCATCGGCATCATCGCCAAGGGCGAGATCGTGCTGGTCGAGGACAAGCAGGCGCTGCTGGCGAAGCTCGGGCGCACCGAGGCGAGCTTCAGATTGGCGACCGCCCTGCCCGAGCTGCCGGCCGGCCTCTCCGACTGGCCGGTAGCGCTGGCCGACGACGGCGAGACCCTGGTCTACACGATGAGCGGCGAGGAGGCCTCGACGCGCGGGCTCGCGGCGATGGTCCGCCGCCTCGACGAGCTCGGAATCGACTATCGCAATCTCGACGTCCATCGCAGCTCGCTGGAAGATATCTTCGTCGACCTGGTCGAGAGCCGAGCATGAACCTCCACGCCGTCCGCGCGATCTACATGTTCGAACTGGCGCGCACCCGCCGGACGCTGTTCCAGAGCCTGTTCACGCCGGTGCTGACGACTTCGCTGTATTTCATCGTCTTCGGCTCGGCGATCGGCAGCCGGATGCAGACGGTCGGCGGCGTCAGCTACGGTGCCTTCATCATTCCCGGGCTGCTGCTGCTGACCATCCTGTCGGAGAGCATCTCGAACGCCTCGTTCGGCATCTACCTGCCGCGCTTCACGGGCACCGTGTATGAGCTGCTCAGCGCCCCGGTCGGGATCGGCGAGACGCTGCTCGGCTATGTCGGCGCGGCGGCGACCAAGTCGGTGGTCCTCGGCCTCGTCATCATGGCGACGGCGCGGCTGTTCGTGCCCTATCATATCGAGCACCCGATCTGGGCGGTCAGCCTGCTAATCGTCATCGCGGTGACGTTCTGCCTGTTCGGCTTCATCCTCGGCCTTTGGGCGGACGGCTTCGAGAAGCTGCAGATCGTGCCGCTGATGGTGGTGACGCCGCTGACCTTCCTGGGCGGCACCTTCTACTCGCTCAACATGCTGCCCGAGCCGTGGCGCACGGTGACGCTGTTCAATCCGATCGCCTATCTGGTCAGCGGGCTGCGCTGGACCTTCTACGGCGTCTCCGACATCGACATCCGCATCAGCCTGGGGCTGACGCTGCTGTTCATGCTGGCCTGCATCGGCGTCATCGCCCGCATCTGGCAGACCGGCCACCGCCTGCGAAGCTAGCGGCGTGGCTGCCAGGGTCGCGTGACCCCGGCAGCCGCCGGTTCCTTAGTAGACCGTCCGGACGCTCGGCTCGCGAGCCCAGATGCGGCCGGCACCGGCGAGGTCGGTGAACTGCTTGGCATCCTGATCGGCCCCCAGCGCGAGGATGCCGGCGTCGGCGATCACCCCGGCAGCGTCGAGCAACGGCTGGGCTTCCGCCGTGTGGCCGATGACCTTCAGGTGGGCGAAGGCGTCATGGACCCAGGCTACCGCGGCAGCCTCGCCGAGCAGCGCCGCGACACCATCGGTCGAGGCGACGACCGCGACGGTGTCGAACAGCACCGACGGACCACCGGCGAGCTGGAAGTCACCGACCAGCTTGCTGCCGTCGTCCAGCGTCACGCCGCCGATCCGCGGGCTGACGATCTTAAGCGAGGCACCGGCCGCCTGTGCCGCCTTGATCATCGCGCCCACGGTCTTGGACGAGGCACCGTCGGTGACCAGCACGCCGACCAGGCGCCCGACCAGCGTCGGCGGACCCTGTGCGATGATGCTGAGCTTGGGACTGGCCGGCAGGTCGGTCCGCGTCGCGACGGCCGCCGGTACCGGCACGATCGCCGCCTCATGGCCGAGGCCGGCGGCAACGCGCTCGCCGAGCGTCGCGTCGATGTTGACCAGGTGTCCGAGCATCGTCGACCGAATGATCGGCAGCTCGACCTTGCTCAGCTCGAAGACCAGCGCAGCGACGATATGGTCCTGCTCCGGCTCGGTCTGGCTGATGAAGAACTGGCGTGCCTGGCTGTAATGGTCGGCAAAGGTCTCCGAGCGAACGCGAGCCTTCGGACCGGTCACCGCCGCGGGGAAGCTGCGGAAGCCCTGCGCCGGGCTCTCGCGCGGACCCGACGGATCGATCAGGCTGGGGGTATAGGCGACGCGGGTGCCCTGCGGCTGCGTCTGCATATGGCCGTCGCGCTGCATGTTGGCGAACGGACACTTCGGCGCATTGATCGGGATCTGGTTGAAGTTGGTCGATCCCAGACGGCTCAGCTGGGTGTCGAGATACGAGAAGTTGCGGCCGTGCAGCAGCGGATCGTCCGAGAAGTCGATGCCCGGCACGATGTTCTGCGTGCAATAGGCGACCTGCTCGGTCTCGGCGAAGACGTTCGAGGGGTTACGGTCGAGCACCATCCGCCCGATGACGCGCACCGGCACGATCTCCTCGGGGATGAGCTTGGTCGAGTCCAGATGGTCGAAGTCGAAGCCATCGGCCTCCTCCTCGGTGAACAGCTGGACGCCGAGATCCCAGGCCGGATACTCGCCGTCGACGATCGAGGTGTAGAGGTCACGGCGGTGATAGTCGGGATCGGCGCCGTTGAGCTTCAGGGCCTCGTCCCAGACCACCGACTGCACGCCGAGCGTCGGGGTCCAGTGGAACTTGACGAAGGTCGACTTGCCTTCAGCATTGACCAGCCGGAACGTGTGGACGCCGAAGCCTTGCATCATCCGGACCGAGCGCGGAATGGTGCGGTCGGACATCTGCCACATCACCATGTGCATCGCCTCCGGCGAGCAGGCGATCCAATCCCAGAACGTGTCATGCGCCGACTGCGCCTGCGGGAAGCCGCGGTCGGGCTCCTCCTTCACCGCGTGGATGAGGTCGGGAAACTTGATCGCATCCTGGATGAAGAACACCGGGATGTTGTTGCCGACGATGTCCCAATTGCCCTGGGTCGTATAGAATTTGACCGCGAAGCCGCGGACGTCGCGCGCCACGTCGGCCGAGCCGCGGTTGCCGGCGACTGTCGAGAAGCGCGTGAACACCGGCGTGCGGACACCGGTCTCGGTGAGGACCTTGGCGGTGGTGACGCCCTCCAGGCTGTCGGTCAGCTCGAAATAGCCGTGCGCCGCAAGGCCGCGAGCATGGACGACGCGCTCCGGGATACGCTCATGGTCGAAGTGGAAGATCTTCTCGCGCAGGACGAAGTCCTCGAGCAGCGTCGGGCCGCGCGGGCCGGCCTTGAGGCTGTTGTGATCGTCGCTGATCGGCATGCCGTGATTGGTCGTCAGGACCGGCTGGCCCTCGCTGGCGATTTGGTGAACCTCGCCGCCGCTGCCCGTCGTCATCGTCGCTGCCGGCAACGAGTTCGCGGCCGGATAGGAAACGCCCATGCCGTCCGGGGCGGTCGCCTTGCCGGTCTTGGTCGTCGGTGATTTGGTGCTGCTCTTGGCCATGTTCGATCCTTGTTTTCACAAAGGCCAACGCCCCATTACTCAAAAGCTTCCAGAATATGCGACGAACGTTGAAATAAAGGACGAAGCGCCGGCGAAACGTTGCTTCAGCCCCGTTACGACTATTGTATTTCGGCCAAGACTGGACATTGCTGTTGCGAACCAGGCGCGCCTCCCGCGTCGAGGAAACTCATTGGCCAGAACCGGCAGACTTTTTTCACTGCTGCAATTCCTTCGGGGCAAGACCCGGCTCGTCACCGCGATCGAGCTCTCGGCCGAGCTCGGCGTCTCCGAACGCACGATCTACCGCGATATCGCCGAACTGTCGGCGCAGGGCGCACCGATTTTCGGGGAAGCGGGCCTGGGCTATGTCCTTCGGCACGGAATGTTCCTGCCGCCGTTGATGCTGACCAGCGAGGAGACCGAGGCGGTGGTGCTCGGCCTGCGCTACGTCGACCAGTTCGGCGACGAGCCACTCCGGCGCGCGGCGACGGAGGCATCCGCCAAGATCGCCGCCGTGCTGTCGAGCAGTTCGCGCGCGACGCTCGCGGACCCGGTCTACCTCCCGGGTCCGCGCGGGTCGGCATTTCCGGACACGGTCGTCGACCATGCGGTGCTTCGCTCGAGCATCGTCAGCCAGCATAAGCTCGACATCTCGTACCTCGACGCGGGCGGCTGTCGCAGCGACCGGATCGTCTGGCCGATCGCGCTCGGGTTCATGCAGGAGGCGCGCGTGCTCGTCGCCTGGTGCGAGACACGGCGAGCCTACCGGACGTTTCGCACCGACCGGATCTCGGCAGCGGAGCCGTTGGCAGAACGCTATGCCGGGCGGCGCAGCACCCTGCTCAAGGCGTGGCGGGACGCGATGGCCGACGGCGGAGCAGGTTCGTTCGTGACCGATGACGCAGCTCCACCGTCGATCACTCCTGACAGAATCTGACAGGGGCAACGCCTATGCCGCGGGTCGTCCAACCGCTTTTACGGGTGCAATCGATGATCGACCATGTGATCCTGACCGTCGCCGATTTCGGCCGCTCGGTGCCGTTCTACGAGCAGGCCCTGAAGCCGCTCGGGCTGACCGATGTCACCGACTTCCCCGGCACGGACGGCCACCCGCACCTGAAGGGTTTCGGCGCCGACGGCCGCTGGTTCCTGTGGCTCAAGGAGGGCGTGCCGTGCCCCAATGCAGTCCACATCGGCCTCGTCGCGACGAGCCACGCCAAGGTGCGCGAGTTCCACGACGCCGCGGTCGGCGCGGGCGCCACGGTCAAGACCGCTCCCGGCCCGCAGATGCAGTACTTCCCGGGCTATTTCGCAACCTGGGTGCTCGATCCCGACGGTCACGACATCGAAGTCGTGAACAAGACCGGACAGGTCGACTAGTCGCGCACAAGCGTAGCCTGCCCCCCTCGCAGCTCGCATGTAAGCGTCAAAGCCCCCCGCAACCGTCCCCCCGCCGCTATCCGGATGCAGTTGGCGCGGGGGCTGCAAGCCACTTCTTCAGTAATGCAGTTCAGGCTTGGCACTGCATCGACGCCATATCACTGGCGGGGCAACACATTCATGGCGCGTTCGGGGGATTGATGAGACGTTTGGCACTGATCATGGCGGGGGCCTGCGCGACGGTGCCACCGCTGTCGGCACAGACGACAGGCGAGACGGCCCGGCCCTCGGCGGCGACGAACCGTACAGCACCGGGCCCCGGCGCGGCGAACGGCAACGAGGACGAGGCGGAGATCGTCGTTACCGGCCAGCGTCCGGCGGGCTCGGTGATCGGCGACATCCCGCCCGAGGTGACGTTCAATCCGGCCGACATTCGCTCGTTCGGGGTCAGTTCGCTGTCCGACCTGCTCGACGAACTCGCGCCGCAGACCGGCAGCAACCAGGGCCGCGGCGGCGAAAGCCCGGTCGTCCTGCTCGGCGGCAAGCGCATCTCGGGCTTTTCCGAAATCCGCGACATTCCGACCGAGGCGATCCAGCGCGTCGAGATCCTGCCCGAGGAGGTCGCGCTCAAATACGGCTACCGCCCCAACCAGAAGGTCGTGAACGTCGTCCTGCGCCGGCGTTTCCGCGCCTACACCGGCGAGCTGGAGGCGGCGGCACCGACCGCCGGTGGCCAGTTCAGCCCCAAGCTCGACAACAGCTTCCTGCGCATCCGCGACGGGACGCGCCTCAACCTGGCGCTGAAATACCAGCACAGCTCCCCGCTGTATGAGAGCGAGCGCGACATCGCCTCGCAGACGTCGCGGCGGCCTTATGATTTCACCGGCAACATCACCTCGGCAACCGCCGGCGCGGAGGTCGATCCGGTCCTGAGCGCCTTGCTGGGGCGTCCCGCGACGGTGATCGGCGTGCCGACTTCCGCTGCCACCAGCGCCCCGGCCCTGGCGGATTTCGCGCCCGGTACGGTCAACACCAGCAACATCGGCAGCTATCGCACGCTGCTGCCCAAGACCGACGCGTTGACGGTCAATGCGGTGCTGGCGCGGACGATCTTCGACAATGTCTCGGCAAGCTTCAACGGCACGTTGACCTATAATTCGAGCGACAGCGCGCAAGGCCCGGTAGCCGCCGCGCTCGGCCTGCCGGCGAATGGACCGTTCTCGCCGTTCAGCGGCAACACCGTGCTGTACCGCTACCTCGGCGACCTCGGCGAGCTGGCGCAGGAAAGCCACGACGTCACCGGCCATCTCGGCACCACCATGAGCGGCGCGATCGGCAGCTGGCAATGGTCGTTCACCGGCACCTTCGACCATAGCGAAAGTCGCACCAGCACCGAGCGCGGCTATGATTTCGCAACGGCGCAGGGCCTGCTGGCGGCGCGCGACCCGGGCTTCAATCCCTATGGCCCGCTGTCGCCGTCGAGCCTCGGCAATCCGCTGCTCGACCGCGCCCGCTCGATCTCCAACGTCGGCGACGCGTCGCTGGTGGTCACCGGCTCGCTGATCCAGCTGCCGGCCGGTGCGGTGACGACGACGCTCAAGCTCGGCGGGACGACGACCGACTTCGGCTCGCGCTCGACGCGTTCGGGGGTGAACGCCAACGCCGACCTGTCGCGCGACGACGTCAGCAGCCAGCTCAGCCTCGACCTGCCGATCGCCAGCCGCAAGCGCGATTTCCTGCCCGGCCTCGGCGAACTGTCGGTCAATCTCAACGCCGCATACGAGCATTATTCCGACTTCGGCGGGCTGCGGACGCTCGGCGGCGGGCTGACCTGGACCCCGATCAAGGCGATCAGTCTGATCGCCTCGCTGAGCAAGGACGAGGGCGTGCCGACCATCCAGCAGCTCGGCAATCCGTTGGTCGCGACCAGTGGCGTCCGCGTCTTCGACTATATCCGCTCCGAATCCGTCGACATCACCCGCCTGACCGGCGGCACGCCCAATTTGTCGGCGGACGATCGGCGTGTCATCAAGCTCGGGCTGACCCTGAAGCCGCTCGCCAACTCCGACCTGTCGCTTACCGCGAACTACACCAACCGGCGGATCGACGATCCGATCGCCTCGTTCCCGACCGCGACCGCGGCGATCGAGGCGGCGTTTCCGAACCGCTTCAGCCGCGACGGCGACGGTCGCCTGACCCAGATCGACAGCCGCCCGATCAACTTCGCGCGCCAGGACCAAGAGGACGTGCGCTGGGGCATCAACTTCTCCAAGCAATTGTCGGTGCCGCCACGCCCCGCCCCCGGCGCCGCCCGGCCCGGCGAGCCGGGTTCCCTGCGTGACTTGGTGCCACCAGGCGGCGGCGGCGGTCCCGGCAACCAGCCACGTCGCGACGGCGCACGCGGCCCGGGAGGTCCCGGCGGCTTTGGTGGTTTCGGCGGACCGGGCGGCCCGGGCGGGCGTGGCACGCGGCTGCAACTGGCGCTCTATTACACCCTGCACCTTCGCGAGGACATCCTGGTCTATAATGGCGGCCCGGTGCTCGATCTGCTGCGCGGCGACGCGATCAACTCGTCGGGCGGACAATCCCGGCACGAGGTCGAGGCGCAGGCCGGACTGACGCGCGACGGCTTCGGCGGACGGCTGAGCGCCAGCTGGCGAAGCGGCACCACCGTCGACGGCGGCGCTACCGGCGCCCAGAACCTGAGCTTCTCCGATATCGCGACGCTCAACCTGCGGCTGTTCGCCAATCTCGGCCAGCAGCAGGCACTGACCCGCCGATGGCCGATCCTGCGCGGCACGCGCCTGACGCTCGGGGTGACCAACCTGTTCGACGCCAGGGTCGATGTTCGCGACGCCTCCGGCATCACCCCGGTCAATTATCAGCGCGATCTCCTCGACCCGCTCGGCCGCTCGGTCCGGATCAGCGTCCGCAAGCTGTTTTTCTAGGGAGGGCGATCCGCGCGACGCTATTGTCGCGGCCGCGAATTTCTGCACCGATCGGCGGTACGACGCGCAACCTCCCCCGGGGGCTGTCGTTAGGACCGCGAAATGTGGATGTCCCGTCATCTCGTGGACGGGCCAGGCCCGCTTTCGGCCCCCGGCCTGGCCGTCGCGGTCGCCATACCCGCCTGCAACGAGGCAGCTTCGATCGAGGCCTGTATCCGCGCCCTCGACGTCGCCGCCGCAAATGCCATCGGATCGACGGTCACGGTGGTCGTGCTGGTCAACAACAGCAGCGACGAGACCGCCGAAATCGCGCGCCGCTGCCGCACCTTCGCGGCTCGCCTCAGCGTTTTCGACATCACCCTGCCCGCCAGGCACGCCCATGCCGGCGGCGCGCGGCGCAAGGCCTTCGAGCGCGCCGCGGCAGTCCTGCCCGGCGACGGCGTGCTGATGACCACCGACGCCGACAGCCGGGTCGATCCGGGCTGGATCACCGCCAATCTGTGCGAGATCGCCGCCGGGGCCGACGCCGTCGCCGGGGTCGTCGCCTTCGACGAGGCGGCACGCGCGAGCTTGCCGCTGCTGCCGCTGCGCGCGCTCGAATGGCGGCTGGCGGGGCTGCAGGCGCGGCTTGCCAGCCTGGTCGATCCCCGGCCGCACGATCCCTGGCCCAACCACATCTGGGCGTGGGGCGCGTCGCTGGCTCTGACGGTCTCGGCGTACCGGCATGTCGGGGGCCTGCCGTCGGTGCCGCTGGCGGAGGATCGCGCGCTGGCCGAGGCGATCGAGCGCTGCGACCTGCGCCTGCGCCACAGCCATGCACCCGTGGTGTTCACCTCGGCGCGGCGCGACGGGCGGGCGCCGGGTGGCTTTGCCGACCTGCTGCACAGCTATGCGGTCGACGCCGCGACCCCCTGCGACGCGGCGCTGGAGCCGACGGTGGTGCTCCTCCGCCGGCTGAGGTGGCGGGCCCGGTTGCGCCGCATCGCTGCAGCCGATGGGCTGGCCGGGGCCGCGGCGTCGGCGATGCGCCTCGGCTATGACGGGCGGGCGCACGGCGCGTTCGGGGCGCTATGGGCCGCGGTCGAGGCGCAATCGCCCGCCTTGGCTCGCGTCCGCCTCCACCCAGCGACGCTCGCCGCCGAGGTCGCGCTGGCCGAGCGGCTGGTCAGCCGGCTGGAGCGACGCGCAACAGGTCCAGCCGATACTGTGCTGTCCGTTCTCGTCGCATGACCTGCCACGATCCAGCCGCCTCGAACGCCGCCACCGCCTCGTCACCGCTCAACGGATAGTCGGGCGTCTCGCCGAGCCAGTGGACGAGCATGATATCCGCGTCCGGCGCCGCCATTTCGGCGACACGCTCCGCCAATTGCACGACCCCGGCCGCGTCGAAATAATAGATCACCTCGGACAGCATGATGAGGTCGAACCGCCCCGCCGGCGCCTTGTCGGGCAGCTCAGAAAGCGCGAACCGCACCGGTAGCCCCCGGCACCGCGCCGCCGCCCGGTCCAGCGCCGCCTGGGCCACGTCGAGCCCGAGCAGATCGTCGCACCGCGCCGCCAGCCGCTCGGTCAGCACGCCGACCGCACAGCCGATCTCGACCGCATGGGCGTAGCGCGGCCGCGGCAGGGCAGCCAGCGTCGCGCCGTACTTCGCCGCTTCGTAAGGGCTGGTCTCCATGCGCCACGGATCCGGATTGGCGGCATAAAGCCCATCGAAATAGCCCGGTTCGAGCGAGCGCGCCGTCATGCGAAACATCCTCCATGGCCCAGCAGCCAGCCCGCGGCATTGTCGCGCGAGGCGTCGAGGAACGGCTGCCGCAAATAGGTTTCGAGATCGCGCAGCGCCCGGTCCAGTGGGTCCGGCGCGATGAAGCTGCCCAGCCCGACGTTGCGCCGCGTCGCCTCGATGCAGGCCAGCGCCAGTTCCTCGAAGCCGCCGCGCGCCAGGTCGACATAGGCGTCGATCGCGGCCGGTTCGCCCTCGCCTTCCGCCCGCCGCCCGGCCTCGCGGACCGACAGGCGCGCCGCCTCGTGCGCCGCCCCGGCCCGCGCCAGCCGTGCGCGCATCACCGGATCGCCGCCGCCGCGCACCCCCAGCCGCTCGACGTGGAGCGCCATGATCCGGTCGAGCCCGCCAAGTTGCACCGCAAGCACCCGCCACGCGCCGCCCGAGAACCCCGGGCTGCGATAATAGTCGCCCGGCTCGCCGATCACCGCCGCGTCCGGAACCACCAGGCCGGTGAAATCCACAGTGCCGGTCGCCGTCCCGCGCATCCCCGCGGCGCGCCACACCGACAGGTCGACGCGCTCGCCGCCGACTTCGGGCAGCATCATCAACGGGCCCTGCTCGCCGATACGCGCCGTGACCAATGGCCGGCGGACCGCGCCACTGCCCGAGCAATGGATCTTGTGGCCCGTCAGTCGCCAGCCGCCGGCGATCCGCTCGGCCCTCAGCCCCTCGCCGCGCTCGGCATTCCACACGCCGGAGATCCGCCCCGCCGCGATTTCGTCCGCCAGCAGCGCCAGCGCCGCCGGGCTGTGGCGAGCCAGTCGCAGCGCGTTGACATGGCCCTCGTACAGCCGGCCGACGGTCAGGCTGGCCCGGCCGATCGTCCTCAGTACCTCCCGCAGCACGTCGGCGCTCTCGGCGCCGTGACCCAGCCCGACACCGCCGAACGCCGCCGGCAGGCACGCCCCGAGCAACCCGGCGCCGGACAGCCCGGCGATATCCGCGGCCGGGTAGGCCGCCGCCGCATCGACCGCGCCGGCGCGCCCGAAGATCGCCGGCTCGAGCGCCAGCGCCGCCGCGACGGCATCGCGCAACTGCAACGGAACGTTGGTGGACGGCGAGGCATTGCGCATCCGTGACGAACCCCCGCCGCACCGCCCTGTTCCGTCGCCTCGCCGCGACCGACGTGATCCGCCTGGCGCGCGGTCGCCGCATCGTCGTGACCGCGCCGCATCCCGACGACGAGACGCTCGGTTGCGGGCTGCTGATCGCCCGGGCGGCACGGGCCGGGGTGCCGCTGGCGGTGGTCGCGCTGACCGATGGACAGGCTTCGCATCCGGGATCGCGACGCTGGCCCGCCGCCGAACTCGGCCGGTTGCGGCGGTCGGAAATGCGGTGGGCGGTGGCGCGGCTCGGCGCCGGCGCGGCACGCTGCGCCTTCCTCGGCTGGCCCGATGGCGACGTCGTCCAGCGCGGCCGCAGCCTGGCGTTGCGCCGCGTGCTGCGCTCGCTGAGGCCCGGCGTCGTCCTCGCCGCATCGCCGGCCGACCATCACCCGGACCACCGCGCGGGCTGGACGCTGGCACAGGCGGCGCTACGCGGCACCGGCATACCGCTGGTCGCCTATGCCGTCTGGTCGCGGACGAGCGGCGGCGGCGCGTCCGCCCGCGACCCGGCGCTGGCCGCCAAGCGCCGTGCGATCGCCGCCCACCGCTCGCAGACCAGCGACTATATCGCCGACGACCCGCAAGGCTTCACGCTGTCGCCCGCCGTTCTCGCCGCGCTGGTCGGCGAGGCCGAGCACTTCACCCGCCGGCCGGCACGTAACCCTTAAGCGCCGCTGTGCCGCCATGCCTTTATCGCTGTATCATGCGTTGACGTCGGAGAAAGGGGGCCACCCGTGACGAGCGACAACGACTGGCGCGAGCAGCGCCGCCGCGATCTCTACGGCGAGACGCCGCTGGGCGTCATGTCGGTCGACCCGTCACCGCAATCGGCGCCGCGTCCCGACGATCACGGCGGCACGGCGCCGCCGCCACCGCCGTCGTATCGCCCGGTCAGGCCACCCGTCCGGCGCCGTTCATTTGCCTGGGGATATTTGCTGGCCGGCATAATCATCGCAGCGATCGCGGTCGGTGCCTGGCTCCTATACGGCCGCGCCGACACGCCGCCTTCCGCCCAAACCCCGGTTGGAACGCCCGACGCAACCCGCGCCGTCGCAGCCAGCGGCGCGGTGCAACGGCTGTGCGCCGACAATGCGACGCTGACCGGCCTTCGCGCCATCATCTTCGCCCGGGCGCATCACGTCGGCGGTCCGAACCCGACATGGCTGGAGGCGCGTGCCTCGACGAGCACGCTGCGCATCGACGACGCCTATGCCAAGGCCCTCGACAGCGCCAACGCGATCACCGTCTGCGCCGGGCGAGCCACGCTGCAACTTCCCGGCGGCACGAGCCTGTCCGCCGCTATCGACTATTCGATTCTGCCGGCGGTCGACGCGCGTGGCCGGGTCTACACCCTGACGGGCGCGGACGACATCATCCGGCAACTGGTCGAACTCGAGCCCGCCGACGACCTGGCCCTTGCGCCGGCTCCTGCCGCTGCGACAACGCCCCCGGTGGCCGCTCCCGCCGCCGTACCCGATGCAGCCGTTCCGGTCGAAGCCGCTGCCCCGACGTCTCGGACGATCGCGCCCGTTCCCAGCCGGCCGAACGCAACCCGGTCAGCCACCAGTCGCGCGTCGATCAAGCCAGCCGCACCCCGCAAGCCCTCCCTGACCCGTACTGCCGCCAAGCCCCGGCTCGACCGGCCGCGCTCCCGAACCGCGCATGTCCAGGCCAGCGCGTCGCTGACCGCGCTCGACAACACCGTCAACCTGCTTGCCAGCCCGAATGGCACAGGCAGCCGGCTCGACCGGCGCATCGCCCGCGACCAGGCCGCGTTTATCGCCCGCCGCGACCGCTGCACCAGCGACAGCTGCCTTGTCCGCACCTACCGCGCCCGCATCGACCAACTCGCCCGCCTGCGCGCCGCCAACCGGTCGCGATAGACGCGTCGCGAAGTCGATCAGCGCTGGTGCGTCAGGTCCCTGATGCAGCCGAGCAGCTTGTCGAAGGTGTAGGGCTTTTCGACGAAGATGCTTCCTGACGGGAGTGGCGGCGAGGCGGGCCGGCCGCGTCCGGAGGTGACGAGCAGCTCGATCCACGGCCAGCTGTGGACGGCATGACGGGCAAGCTGCAGCCCGTCCATATCGCCGGGCATGTTGATGTCGGTGAAGATCAGCTTCACCTCGTCGGCACGGTCGGCCAGGATCGTCAGCGCGTCGTCGGCGTCGACCGCCTCGGCGACAGTGAAGCCCTCGGCCTGCAGCAGGTCGACGATCATCAGGCGGATCAGCGGCTCGTCCTCGACGACAAGGATCGTGTCGTTTCGCGCGCGATCATCACCAGCTGTCGACCGACTATCGGCACAGGCAACACTATCGGCTTCCTGGATCGGCCCAGGCGCACTCGACTGCGACATGGTCAATCGTCCCTCTTCTTAACCGAAGATGAGCTAGAGTTGGCGAAGGTATTTGGACTGAACGTCGGCCATGCCTGCCACCGCAACCAGCCGCTCCGCCATCTGCCGCGCCGCTGACGGCGAGAGACTAGGGAACCCGACATTGCAAATGATCACTTCTCCGTCGACAGCAAATATCGGTGGCGGCGCGATCATCAGGGGTGATAGTCTATGCATCTGCATCCCCTTGTAAAAGCTGAACTATACGTTGCAATAACTTGCGGGCGATACTGTCCTAATTCGTACATAATTGCGAAAATTCGTGCGAAAACGCCATAGTTCGATAATCAGGCAAGTGAAATTTTGCTGATATTCGTGAATTTCAAATGCCGTGGTTGTTGAGCAACGAGGCGCCGCAAGTAGCGGCTCAGGCTGGGGAACCGGGCGATACTGACGCCGTGTTCAGATCGCCAGCAGGGGCTGATCGTCGCGCGGACCTTGGTCGAGCGAGGCCAGCGTGACGCCGAGCAGGCGCACGCCGAGCGGTACCGGGAGCACCGTCGCCAGCAGGCTGCGCGCCACCTCGGTCAGCGCCGCCCGCCCGTCGATCAGCGTCGGGCAGGTTCGCGACCGCGTGATCTGGGTGAAGTCGGCGAACTTGACCTTGAGCACCAGCGTCCGGCCCGACGCGTTGGAGCGCGAGATGCGCGTCCACGCCGCCTCGATGACCGGGTCGAGCGCCGCGATCAGGTCGCCCGCCTCGGTCAGGTCGATGTCGAAGGTGCGCTCCGCCCCGACCGACTTGTTGGGACGGTCGTTGCGGACGGGGCGGTCGTCCTGGCCGTGCGCGGCGCGGTGGAGGTAGTTGGCATAGCTGCCGAAATGCCGGGTCAGTTCGGCGAGGCCCTTGTCTCGGAGGTCGGCGCCGGTGGTGATGCCGAGGCGCTCCATCTTGGCCGCGGTGACCGGGCCGACACCGTGGAAGCGCTTGACCGGCAGGCTGGCGACGAATGCCGGGCCGCGCGCCGGGGTGATGACGCAGACGCCGTCGGGCTTGTTCTGGTCCGACGCGAGCTTGGCGATGAACTTGTTGTACGAGACGCCCGCCGAGGCGGTCAGTCCAGTCGTGGCGCGGATGCTGGCGCGGATCGCCTCGGCGATGGCGGTGGCGTTGGGCGCGCCACTGACGTCGAGATACGCCTCGTCGAGCGACAGTGGCTCGATCAGGTCGGTGTGCTCGGCGAAGATCGCGCGGATCTGGTTGGAGACGGCGCGGTAGACGTCGAAGCGCGGCGGCACGAACACCAGCTGCGGGCAGCGCCTGAGCGCGGTGACCGAGGCCATGGCGGAGCGGACGCCAAAGGTGCGGGCTTCATAGCTGGCGGCGGCGACAACACCCCGGGCCTGGGCGCTGCCGACGGCGACCGGGCGCCCGCGGAGTTCGGGGGCGTCGCGCTGCTCCACCGACGCGTAGAAAGCGTCCATGTCGATGTGGATGATCTTGCGCGGGGGCGCGTCGGACATGGCCGCTTGTACACGGAACAGATGAGCAACGGAAGTGAGTTAGGGGGTCGCGGCAAAGCCGCTCCCGTCGGCCGGGCTCGCCAGTGAAAGGCTGGCGACCCGCCGTCCGGCACGTCTAGCGAGTCTGAGCGCAAGGCGATCTTCGCGAAGTGCGAAGCTCGCCTTGCGCTCAGCCGCTAGACGGCGCGTTCAACCATCATCTTCTTGATCTCCGCAATCGCCTTCGCCGGGTTGAGACCCTTCGGGCAGACGTTCGCGCAATTCATGATCGTGTGGCAGCGGTACAGGCGGAACGGATCCTCCAGCGCGTCGAGGCGCTCGCCGGTCATCTCGTCGCGGCTGTCCGCCAGCCAGCGATAGGCCTGCAACAGGATCGCCGGCCCGAGGAACTTGTCGCTGTTCCACCAATAGCTCGGGCAGGCGGTCGAGCAGCAGGCGCACAGGATGCACTCGTACAGCCCGTCGATCTTGGAGCGCTCCTCGACCGTCTGCAGCCGCTCCTCGTTCGACGGCACCGGCGTCACCGTCTGCAGCCACGGCTTGATCGAGGCGTACTGCGCATAGAAGTGCTTGAAGTCGGGGACCAGGTCCTTGACCACGTCCATGTGCGGCAGCGGCGTGATCCGCACCTCGCCCTTGATGTCCTCGATCGCAGTGGTGCAGGCCAGCGCGTTGGTCCCGTCGATGTTCATCGAGCACGACCCGCAGATACCCTCGCGGCACGACCGGCGGAAGGTCAGCGTCGGGTCGACCTCCCCCTTGATCTTGATCAGCGCGTCGAGGACCATCGGCCCGGTCGTCTCCAGGTCGAGCTCGTAGGTGTCGTAGCGCGGGTTCTGCCCGTCGTCGGGGTTCCAGCGATAGATCTTGAACGCCCGCGCATTCACCGCCCCGGCGGGCGCCGGATAGCGCGTCCCGTTGGACTTGATCTTGCTGTTCGTCGGAAGTGAGAATTCGGCCATCTTCGGGCTCCTTTAGTAAACCCGCGCCTTGGGCTTGATGTACTCGATCTCGTCGGTCAGCGTGTAGCTGTGCACCGGGCGCTGGGCGAGGGTGACACCGCCGTCGCGGAACCAGGCGAGCGAATGCTGCATGAAGTTGACGTCGTCGCGGTTGGGGAAGTCCTCGTGCATGTGCGCGCCGCGGCTCTCGTGACGCGCCGCTGCCGAATGCATGGTGACGACCGCCTGCGGGATCATGTTGTCCAGCTCCAGCGTCTCGATCAGATCGGTGTTGAACACCAGGCTGCGGTCGGCGATGCCGATGTCGGCCATGCGCTGGTAGACCGCGTCGATCTTGGCCTGGCCTTCGCTCAGCACCTCGGCGGTGCGGAACACGCCGGCGTTGGCCTGCATGGTCTTCTGCATCTGCGCCCGCACCGACGAGGTCGGCGAGCCGCCCTTGGAGAAGCGGTAGCCGTCCAGGCGCCCCAAGGCGAAGTCGGCATTGTCCTTGGCCAGCGGCGAATGCGCGGTCATCGGCTTGATGATGTCGGCGATCTTGTGCGCCGTCGCCCGTCCGAACACCACCAGGTCGATCAGGGAGTTGGAGCCCAGGCGGTTGGCGCCGTGGACCGAGACGCATGCCGCCTCGCCGACCGCGAACAGCCCGGGGACGACCGCGTCGGGGTTGCCGTCGCGCAGGGTGACGACCTCGCCGTGATAGTTCGTCGGGATGCCGCCCATGTTGTAGTGGACGGTCGGCGTCACCGGGATCGGCTCCTTGGTCAGGTCGACGCCGGCAAAGATCTTGGCGGTCTCGGAGATGCCGGGCAGGCGCTCGTGCAGCACCGCCGGATCGATGTGATTGAGGTGGAGGTTGATATGGTCACCCTCCGCGCCAACGCCGCGTCCCTCGCGGATCTCCATCGCCATCGAGCGGCTGACGACATCGCGTGAGGCCAGGTCCTTGGCGTGCGGGGCATAGCGCTCCATGAAGCGCTCGCCCTGCGAGTTGGTCAGGTAGCCGCCCTCGCCGCGCGCGCCCTCGGTGATCAGCACGCCGGCGCCGTAGATGCCGGTCGGGTGGAACTGGACGAACTCCATGTCCTGCATCGGGATGCCGGCACGGATCGCCATGCCGCCGCCGTCGCCAGTCGAGGTGTGCGCGCTGGTCGCCGAGAAATAGCATCGGCCATAGCCACCGGTCGCCAGCACCACGGCATGGCTGCGGAAACGGTGGATGGTACCGTCCTCCATGCACATCGCGATGACGCCCTTGCACTCGCCGTTGACCATAATCAGGTCGATGGCGAAATACTCGATATAGAAGTCCGTCGCGTACTTCAGGCTCTGCTGGTACAGCGCGTGGAGCATGGCGTGGCCGGTGCGGTCGGCAGCGGCGCAGGTGCGCTGGGCCGGCGGGCCGTTGCCCATGTCCTGCGTCATGCCGCCAAAGGCGCGCTGGTAGATCTTGCCTTCTTCGGTGCGGCTGAACGGCACGCCGAAATGCTCGAGCTCATAGACCGCGGCGGGCGCCTCGCGGCACAGATACTCGATCGCGTCCTGGTCGCCGAGCCAGTCGGAGCCCTTGACCGTGTCGTACATGTGCCACGTCCAATGGTCGGGACCCATGTTGCCGAGTGACGCCGCGATGCCGCCCTGCGCCGCGACCGTGTGGCTGCGGGTCGGGAAGACCTTGGTGATGCAGGCGGTTTTCAGACCCGCCTCGGCGATACCCATCGCGGCGCGCAGGCCCGAGCCGCCCGCGCCGACGACGACGGCGTCATAAGTGTGGTCGATGATCTTGTAGGCTTCCGCCATTATCAGGCTCCAAGCGCGATCTTGAGAACGCTGAACAATGCGATTGCCGCACCGGCCAGCGTATAGAAATTAAGGGCGAGCAGCGCGATCAGCTTGCTGCCTTCGTCGTGCAGGTAATCTTCGAGGAAAACCTGCAATCCAAGCCTGAAGTGCCAGAAAACACTGACGATCAGCAGTAGCAGCGGCACCGCAGCGACAGGCTGCCGCAGCCACGTCACCACCGAGACATAGTCCAGCCCGGGCAGGCGAACGAGCGAGGTGATGAACCACAGCATCAGGATGAGATTGCCGACCGCGGTGACGCGCTGCATCCACCAGTGGCCGACGCCGCTCTTCGCGGCACCAAGACCGCGGACGCGGCCGAGTTCTGTCCCGTGGCGCATCTTACAGGCCCTTCCCGACCAGGATCGCGCCCCAGGTCAGCGCCGTCAGCAGCACCGACCCGACGAAGGTCAGGGTGGCGAGGCGCTTGCTGGCGGCGATCTCGAGGCCGGCACCGGTATCCATGATCAAATGCCGGATACCCGACATCAAATGCTGGAAGAAGACCCAGGTCAGGCCGACGCCGACCAAGATGCCGAACCAGCCGGTCGCCACCTTGTAGAAGGTCGCGTAAGCCTCGGCCCCGGTCGCCGCAGCAGCCAGCCACCACAGGAACAGCACGACGCCACCGGTCGCCATCGCGGTGCCGGTGGCGCGGTGGAAGATCGACACCGTCATGTGGACGCGCCACTTCCAGATCGACAGATGCGGCGACAACGGCCGCGGGCGGACCGAAGTCGCCATGATGAATTCCCTCTTGGGTCTGAATTTGGGGCCGTTTTAGGCTAAGCACGCGACGGTGCAACCGTTCATCGCGGTCGCAGGGCGTGCCGACCGATCCGGATAGCCACGGCGCGCCTATTCTCCTATTCGTTACGGACTGTGATCGCCGTATAGCGTAGCTTGACGCTAGACGCATAAAAGGCCATTGCTTGAAGATCGTCAATGTCCTGCACAAAGGTCTTCGCCGCTTTATCGAAGACGATGATTCTTCCGGGTTGCCGGCGCAATCCGTACCGAAGATCGCCAGGATCATCGCATTTCTGCAAGACATGGCGGTCGAGGATGAGTTGCACACCGTGCCGACGTGGAAGGCACACAGACTGATGGGCAACAGGCGCGGCGTGTGGAGCCTGTCCATCGGACGCAACTGGCGGCTTACCTTTCGCATCGAGCACGACGAGTTGGAAATCATCGACCTCGACTATGAAGATTATCATTAGGAGCCAGCAGCATGACCATTAGCGGCGTTCGGCTTAAGTCCCCCCCGCACGTCGGCAGCTTCGTCGGGCACGAGATCATCGAGCCGCTCGGCCTGTCCATAAAGGCCGCAGCCGATGCCCTGGGCGTCACCCGCCCTGCCCTGTCGGCCCTGGTCAACGGTCGCGCTGCACTGTCGCCGGAGATGGCGATCCGGATCGAAAAGGCCTTTGGCGTGTCGATGGAAACCTTGATGCGCATGCAGAACAGCTATGACATCGCGCAGGCCAAGGCGCGGATCGACGAGATCGACGTGCGGCGTTTCGCTGCCTGATCGCGGCTGCCTGATGCCGATCCGCGGATAGTTTCTGACGCCACGGTCGGGCCGCAGCACCCGGCCCCGCACCCCATTCCGCCTCTTGACGCTTCGACCACCCCGTCCCATCCCTCGGGCTCAAGGAGCGCGTAACCATGTCCATTCCTCTTCTCGCCGACTGGCGAGCGCTTGCGGAGCGTGAGTCCAA
Organism: Glacieibacterium sp.; assembly: GCF_965200405.1. Classification (GTDB taxonomy): domain Bacteria; phylum Pseudomonadota; class Alphaproteobacteria; order Sphingomonadales; family Sphingomonadaceae; genus Glacieibacterium. The sequence continues at coordinate 2,607,409 of NZ_OZ241356.1, read as the reverse complement.
GGGGCCGCTGAAGTCGTGGCTGACGCCCGAGGGCATCGTGGTGAAGCCGCTCTACACTGCCGAGGATACCGCCGACCTCGATCCCGGCCTGCCCGGCATCGCGCCGTTCACCCGCGGCGTGCGCGCCACCATGTACACCGGCAAGCCGTGGACGATCCGCCAATATGCGGGCTTCTCGACCGCCGAGGCGTCGAACGCCTTCTATCGCCGTAACCTAGCGGCCGGGCAAAAGGGGCTGAGCGTCGCCTTCGACCTCGCCACCCACCGCGGCTATGACAGCGACCATCCACGCGTCACCGGCGACGTCGGCAAGGCGGGCGTCGCGATCGACTCGGTCGAGGACATGAAGATCCTGTTCGACGGCATCCCGCTCGACAAGATGAGCGTGTCGATGACGATGAACGGCGCGGTGATCCCGATCCTGGCCTTCTTCATCGTCGCAGGCGAGGAACAGGGCGTCGACCGCAAGCTGCTCGACGGGACCATCCAGAACGACATCCTCAAGGAGTTCATGGTTCGGAACACCTATGTCTACCCACCCGAGCCGAGCATGCGGATCGTCGCCGACATCATCGCCTATACCTCGGCGGAGATGCCCAAGTTCAACTCGATCTCGATCAGCGGCTATCACATGCAGGAAGCCGGCGCGACGCAGGTCCAGGAACTCGCCTTCACGATCGCCGACGGCATGGACTATGTCCGCGCGGCACAGGCCGGCGGGCTGGATATCGACGCCTTTGCAGGACGTTTGAGCTTTTTCTTCGCAATCGGCATGAACTTCTTCATGGAGGTCGCCAAGCTGCGCGCCGCGCGTCTGTTGTGGCACCGGGCGATGACGCAGCTCGGCGCCAAGACCGAGCGTTCGAAGATGCTGCGCACGCATTGCCAGACCTCCGGCGTGTCGCTGACCGAGGCGGACCCGTACAACAATATCGTCCGCACGACGGTCGAGGCGATGGCGGCGGTGCTCGGCGGCACCCAGTCGCTGCACACCAACGCGCTGGACGAGGCGATCGCGCTGCCCAGCGAGTTCTCCGCCCGGATCGCGCGCAACACCCAGCTGATCGTCGCCGAGGAAACCGGCATCACCAACGTCGTCGATCCGCTCGGCGGCAGCTATTACATCGAGGCGCTGACCGCCGAGCTGGCCGAGACCGCCTGGGCGTTGATCGAGAAGGTCGAGGCGGAAGGCGGCATGACGCAGGCCGTCGCCTCAGGGATGCCCAAGCGGCTAATCGAGGAAGCCGCCGCCGCACGCGGGGCGCGGGTCGACCGCGGCGAGGACGTCGTCGTCGGGGTCAACAAGTACCGGCTCGCCGAAGAGGACAAGATCGAGACGCTGAGCGTCGACAACGATGCAGTGCGGACCTCCCAGATCGCACGGCTAGACAAGATGCGTTCGTCGCGCGATCCCAACGCGGTAGCAGCTGCACTGGATGCGCTGCGCGAAGGTGCGCGAGGGTCGGGCAATTTGCTGGCGCTGGCGGTGGAGGCGGCCCGGGCGCGCGCCTCGCTCGGCGAAATCAGCGCCGCGATGGAGGACGTGTTCGGACGTTACGGCACGACGCCGACGCCGGTGACCGGCATCTACGGCGGCGCGTTCTCGGGCGACGGCCGCTGGCAGATGCTGCAGGACGGCGTCACCACCGCAGGCGAGCGTCGCGGCAAAACCCCCAAGATGCTGGTCGCCAAGATGGGCCAGGACGGTCATGACCGCGGCGCCAATCTGATCGCCTCGGCGTTCGGCGACCTGGGCTTCGACATCGTGCCGGGACCATTGTTCCAGACGCCGGCCGAGACCGCCGCGCTGGCGATCAAGGCGGACGTCGACGTCGTCGGCGCGTCATCGCTGGCGGGGGCGCATCTGTCGCTGCTGCCCGAACTGGTCGGGCACCTGCGCGATGCCGGTCGACCCGATATTCGCGTCGTCGTCGGCGGGGTGATACCGGCGGTCGACTATGACGCGCTCTACGCCGCCGGGGTCGCCGCGATCTTCGGGCCGGGGACGCACATTCTCGACTCCGCCTCGCAGGTTTTGCGCCTGCTTGGCCAGAATCTCCCTGAGGCCGAGGCCGCCGAGTAGAACCGCTGTCCTACAGGCCGAGATGTTGATAAGTGGCTTTCGCCAGTCCGCTTAACCACACAGTTCTGCACGGTTTTTCGACCCCCCGATCCTAGGTCAGCTTCTTCCGGTTATTCTCAGGAGATTTGATGTTTCTCAACTTTCTTGACGAACTCCGCGCCGCGAAGATTCCGGCATCGCTGAAGGAGCATCTGGCGCTGCTGGAGGCGCTGCAGGCCGGCGTCATCGACCGCAATATCGACGAGTTCTACTACCTCGCCCGCGCGACCTATGTGAAGGACGAGGGCCTGCTCGACCGCTTCGACCAGGTCTTCGCCAAGGTCTTCAAAGGGCTGGAAAGCACGATCGAAACCGGCGCCGCGGAGATCCCGGAAGACTGGCTGCGCCGCGTCGCCGAACTCAACCTCTCCGACGAGGAAATGGCCGAACTCCAGAAACTCGGGTGGGACAAGTTGATGGAAACATTGGCAGAACGTCTTGCCGAGCAGAAAGAACGTCACGAAGGCGGCAATAAATGGATCGGAACGGGCGGAAAATCGCCATTTGGCGCCTACGGATCGCATCCTGAGGGCATTCGCATCGGCCAGGACCGCAACCGCCGCAACAGCGCCGTCAAGGTCTGGGACAAGCGCGAGTTCCGCAACCTCGGCTCCTCGGTCGAGCTCGGCACGCGCAATATCAAAGTCGCGCTGCGCCGCCTGCGCAAGTTCGCCCGGGACGGCGCGGCGGACGAACTCGATCTCGACGCCACGGTCAGCGGTACGGCGAAAAAGGCCTATCTCGACATCGTCATGCGGCCGGAGCGGCACAATGCGGTCAAGCTGCTGCTGATGCTCGACGTCGGCGGTTCGATGGATCCCTTCATCAAGATCTGCGAGGAGCTGTTTTCCGCAGCGCGGTCGGAATTCAAGCACCTCGAGTTCTTCTACTTCCACAATTGCCCCTATGATTCGCTTTGGCAGGACAACAAGCGGCGCTGGCAGGAGCGCACCCCGACGATGGACCTGCTCCACAAATTCCCCCAGGATTACAAGCTGGTATTCGTCGGCGACGCCTCGATGTCACCCTATGAGATCAGCTATCCCGGCGGTTCGGTGGAGCATTGGAACGAGGAAGCGGGCGCGGTCTGGATGCAGCGCATGCTCGACGTCTACCACTCCGCCGCCTGGCTCAACCCGATCCCGGAGAGCAGCTGGGGCCACAGCCAGTCGATCCAGATAATGAAGACCGTCATGGAAGACCGCATGTACCCGCTGTCGATCGAGGGTCTGGACCGCGCCATGAAGGAACTGACCCGCTCGCACTGATGGGGGGCGCCGCTCAGCCGATCGGCAACGAATTGACCCAGACGTTGAAAATCGTGACCACGCCCGCTGCGATCATCAGTCCCGCTTTCAGCCGCGTTCCCAGACCCTTGGCCAGCATCCACACGCCGGTGTCGATCAGCGCGAAGGCAGCGAACATCGCCAAGGCAATCAACACATCCGTCATCGTACCAGCGCCTGTCTTACCGCATGAGCCCAGTTTTCACGTCGCGTCGCCCGCGTCGCCGCATCGATCGCCGGCACGAACACCCGATCCAGCTGCGCCATGCCGGCCGCCTCCTCCAGCGAGGCGAACAGCCCGGCACCGAGCCCGGCCAGCATCGCACAACCGAGCGCCGTCGTCTCGATCACCCGCGGCCGCTCGACGGGAATGCCCAACGTGTCGGCAAGGTCCTGGCACAGCCAGTCGTTGGCGACCATGCCGCCGTCGACACGCAGCCGCTCCGTCACGACGCCGTCCGCCGCCAGCGCCGCCAGCAGGTCTGCGGTCTGATGTCCCATCGCCTCCAGCGTCGCCCGGGCGATATGCGCAAAGCTGGTGCCGCTGGTGATGCCTGTGATCAGGCCGCGCACATCGGGCCGCCAGTGCGGCGCGCCCATGCCGGCGAAGGCAGGCACCATGACGACGCCTCCGCTATCGGGCACCGAGCGGGCCAGCGCCTCCGTCTCCGCGCTCGCCTCGATGATGCGCAGACCGTCGCGGAGCCATTGCACTGCCGCACCAGCGGTGAAGATACTGCCTTCCAGTGCATAGCTTGCCACGCCGTCGATACGCCACGCCACAGTCGACAGCAGGCGATGCTTCGACGCCGGCCGCGCCGCGCCAGCCTGGGCGAGGACGAAGGTGCCGGTGCCGTAGGTCGCCTTAACCATGCCGGGTGTCAGGCAAGCTTGGCCGATAGCAGCGGCTTGCTGGTCTCCGATGCTCGCTGTGATAGGCAACATCCGACCGAGCAGCGTCGTGCTGCCCAGCGAGCCAACGCAGTCGGTGATCGTCGGCAGGACGGAGCGCGGCACCCCGAGCAACCCCAGCAGCCGCTCGTCCCACTGGCAGCTACCAAGGTCCATCAGCAGCGTCCGCGACGCGTTGGTCGCGTCGGTGGCGTGCACCCTGCCCTCGGTCAGGCGGAACAGCAGATATGAGTCGATGGTGCCGACCGCGAGTGTACCATCACCGGCCGCTGCCCGGACAACCGGCCAGTTCTCCAGCGCCCAGGCGATCTTGGTCCCTGAGAAGTATGGGTCGAGGACCAGCCCGGTCCGCTCCTGCACCAGCGCCTCGCGGCCGTCGGTGCGGAGGCGCTCGCACAGGACGGCGGAGCGGCGATCTTGCCAGACGATAGCCGGGGCCAACGGCTCGCCGGTGCGCCGGTCCCAGAAGACGACGGTCTCGCGCTGGTTGGTCAGGCCGATGCAGGCGATCCGCTCCAGCCCGACCGCCGCTGTCGCGTCCGTCAGGCACGACAGGCTGTGCGCCCAGATCTCGGCGGCGTCATGCTCGACCCAACCCGGCTGCCGGAAGCTCTGGGTCAACGGTCGCGCGCTTTGGGCGACGATGTCGCCGGTCCGGTCGAACACGATCGCCCGCGTCGAGGTCGTGCCCTCGTCGAGGACCAGGATCAGGTCGGATGCGGTCATGCCCGCTCCATACGCAGTTTCCTCCGCAGCGCGAAGCGCCGCGGTCGATGTTATCATGCCGGTAAGGCTCTCGACTCACCGCCGGGCGCCCGCCAAATGGAGCGGTGACTTACGATCTTCTTATCATCGGCGGTGGCATCAACGGCGCGGGTATCGCCCGGGACGCGGCAGGGCGCGGGTTAAGCGTCGCGCTGGTCGAGGCCGGCGACCTAGCGGGCGGCACGTCGAGCGCCTCTACCAAGTTGATCCACGGCGGTCTGCGCTACCTTGAGTTCTACGCATTCGGCATGGTCCGCAAGGCGCTTGCCGAGCGCGAGGTGTTACTCGACATCGCGCCGCATATCAGCTGGCCGCAAAGCTTCGTCCTGCCGGAGGGCGCGGGGAGCCGGCCCGACTGGATGCTGCGTGCGGGGCTATGGCTGTACGACCATCTGGCGCGGCGCAAGGTCGTCTTGGGCTCGGCGAAGATCGATCTGAGGCAGGACCGGGCCGGACGCGCGCTGGATGCCAGGTTCGCTACCGGCTTTCGCTATTGGGATGGCTGGGTCGACGATGCCCGCATTGTCATCGCCAATGTACGAGATGCTGCGGACCGCGGTGCGGAGATCATTACGCGCACCCGGGTGGAGCGGACCGAGCATGACAGCGAGACGTGGCAGGTGACGCTGTCCGATGGACGGACGCTGGCAGCCAGGTATCTGGTAAACGCGACAGGCCCCTGGGCTGGACAGGTGGCGCGGAAGGTTTTGGGTCGCCACGATGCTCCGCCGCTACGATTGGTGCAGGGATCGCATTTGGTGACTCGCAGAGTGCATCTAGGACGCGACGCGTTCACTCTGCAGCAGCCGGATGGGCGTGTGGTGTTCGTCATCCCGTATGAAGGTGATTTCTCGCTGGTCGGGACGACGGAGCGCGAGGTTGAGACTGCAGAAGCGCCGACGGTGACGGATGATGAATATGACTATCTGCTTGGGGCAGTGAATCGGTATTTGTCGAGGCCGCTGGGGGATGCGGATGTCGTGCATCGGTTTGCGGGGGTCAGGCCGCTGATTCTCGAGGCGGGCAAAGGAAATAGGGAGGCTTCGCGGGATTTCAGGCTGGTCCGGCATGCGGGGGTGCCGGCGTTGACGGTGGTAGGGGGGAAAATCACCACCTACCGGCTGTTGGCGGAGGCGGCGATGAAGATCGTCGCGCCGAAAACCAAGGCTTGGACGGCGACCGCTCCGCTGCCGGGCGGGGATGTGGCGCGGCTGGAGGGGGAGACGGGACAGGCGGCGTTCGAGCGGTGGCTGGCGGCGCTGATCGTCACCCATGCCGATTATGACCCAAGGATTATCAAGCGGTTGGCGCGGACTATTGGTACGGCGTGTGAGCCGATGCTGGAGCGGGGGTTGGGCGAGAATTTGGGCGGTATCTTCACCGCCGAGCTCGAATACTTCGTCGAGCGCGAATGGGCGACGACCGCCGAGGATGTGCTGTGGCGGCGCACCAAGATGGGCCTTCACCTCGACCATGAGGCCAAGGCGAGGGTCGCCGCCTGGTTCGGCGAGGCTCGCCCGCCGGTCGACGACGTACCGGAGGGCGCCCCCCACCGCTTTGCCGTGCCGAGCCGCGACTAGGCCGCCAGGCACCGCGCGAAGGTCGCCGCATCGACGTTGCCGCCCGACAGCAGCACCACGGCCGACCGCCCGCGCAGGTCGACGACGCCCTCCAGGGCCGCTGCCAGCGCCACCGCGCCGCCTGGTTCCAGCACCAGTTTCAAATGGCGGAAGGCGAACGCCACCGCCCGCATCGCCGCCGCGTCCGAGACCGAGACGCCTGTCGTGCCGAGATCGCGCAGGATGTCGAAGGTCAACGGCACCATCACCAGCGTCTGCAGCGCGTCGCAGACCGTTGGGCCGGGATCGACCACCGGCAGGATGGTTCCCGCCGCCAACGACCGCGCCACGTCGTCGTAACCCGCGGGCTCGACCGTCACGACCGGCAATCCGGAGCCCAGCGCGATGCCGCTCGCCAGCCCGCCGCCGCCGCAGCAGACCAGCACCACATCGGCCGTCTCGCCCAGCGCCGCCAGGTCCTCCGCGATCTCCAGCCCGGCGGTGCCCTGCCCGGCAACGATGTACGGATCGTCGAAGCTAGGCACGACAGTGGCGCCGCGTTCGTCCGCATGGCGGTGCGCGATGACCGAGCGGTCTTCGAGATAACGGTCGTACAGGACCACTTCGGCGCCGTAATCACGAGTCGCATCGATTTTGATCGCCGGTGCATCGTGCGGCATGACGATCATCGCGGGGATACCGAGCAATTGCGCCGCCCGGGCCACGCCCTGGGCGTGATTGCCACTGGAGAACGCCACCACGCCCGCCGCCCGCTGGGCCGGGTCCAGAGCTGCCAAGCGGTTGTAAGCGCCGCGGAATTTGAACGATCCGGTGCGCTGCAAACACTCGGGCTTGAGCCAGATCCGCGCGCCCGTCGCGTCGTCCAGGGCGTCGGAGCGCAGCAGCGGCGTGCGCACCGCATGGCCGTGCAGGCGTACTGCCGCAGCCTCCACATCGTCACGAGAAACCCGGCGCAAAAAAGGTGCAAAAACGGTCACTTACGTCTCCGGCTAAGTTGATGATCGGCCAAGGCAATTTCATGAAAAACGGAACGCAAAAAAACTACTTTACATGGGGGGTCCGCGACCCTAGATACGCCCTCCGCTGCCCCATGGGACTTCCAACCGCAAGGCAGTTTGATTGCAGCAAGTTCGCTGCGAACCACGCCCCGGAGGTCCCTTGCATTGTACAAGCCATATAACGCGCTGGGGGTAGCCCGCGACACTGTTCCGTCGCAGCCTGTTACCCTTGTTCGCCCTCACGCCGCTGCCCGCGCGGCTCGGTACTTCGCTGAGAAGTTTCCGGGCACGCCGATGTATGCCGTAAAGGCCAATCCGTCGCCCGACCTGCTGCGCATCCTGTGGGATGGCGGTATCAAGACCTTTGACGTCGCCTCGATCGCCGAGGTGCGGCTGGTTCGCGAGACGCTGCCCGAGGCGACCCTGTGCTTCATGCACCCGGTCAAGCCGCGCGAGTCGATCTTCGAGGCGTATCACGTCCACGGCGTCCGCACCTTCTCGCTCGACGGGCTGGAGGAGCTGGCCAAGATCGTCGAGGAGACCTCGATCGATGGCCAGGCGGCGACCGACCTGACGCTGTGCGTCCGGCTGCGCGTCTCGTCGGCCTATTCCAAGCTCAGCCTGGCGTCGAAGTTCGGCGTTCCGGTCGATGAGGCTGCACCTGTCCTGATGGCCGCTCGCCAGGCAGCGGATGCGCTCGGCATCTGCTTCCACGTCGGTTCGCAGGCGATGAGCCCGTCGGCGTACAGCGACGCCATGCTGCTGGTCCGTGCCGCGATCGTCGCGGCCGGTGTCACCGTCGACGTCGTCGATGTCGGTGGCGGCTTCCCGTCGATCTACCCGGGCATGGAGCCCGGCACGATGCAGCGTTACTTCGACGTCATCGGCGCCGCCTTCGAGGACCTGCCGGTCAGCTACTCCGCCGAACTGTGGTGCGAGCCCGGTCGGGCGCTGTGCGCCGAATACTCCAGCCTGCTGGTCCGGGTCGAGAAGCGTCGCGACGACACGCTGTACATCAACGACGGTGCCTATGGCGCGCTGTTCGACGCGGCGCACATCGACTGGGTGTTCCCGACCAACCTGCTGCGCGAGTCGCGGGCGAAGTCGATCGGCTACAGCTTCTATGGTCCGACGTGCGATGACATGGACTTCATGCGCGGACCGTTCGAACTGCCGGCCGACGTCCAGACCGGCGATTATTTCGAGATCGGCATGCTGGGTGCCTATGGCTGCGCGATGCGGACAGCGTTCAACGGCTTCACCAACGGCGACACGGTGATCGTCACCGACGAACCGATGGCGTCGGCCTACACTGTCACCGAGCCGTCACGCGAAGTCGTTATCCCGATCCGTCGGGCGAAGTCGCAAGGCTGAGCTTCCTTTTCCCCTCCCCCTTGCGGGGAGGGGTTAGGTTGGGCGCGGCGGTTGCCGCATACGTTGCCCGGCGCGAAAAGGGCTCACAAAGGCTCGCTCCCATCCCTAGCCCCTCCCCAGGGGGAGGGGGACAGTTTATCCCCGTTCGGCGCTGGATGATCCAGCCGCGGGCGGCACTGCGGTGCCGAGCCAGCTGACACTGGAGACACCATGACCACCAACGCCATCAACGACACCCGCAAGGCGGAATTGCTTTCGACCACGGTCAAGCACATCGATATCCGCAGCTTCGACGCGCGCCCGATCATCGACGGCATGGCCGGCATGAGCTTCACCTCGCGCGACCTGGCGCGGGCGACGAGCATCTACAACGACATGCTCAAGGACCCCGACTGCACGATCTTCCTGGTCATCGCCGGGTCGACCTCGGCCGGCGGCTGCATGGACCTGTATGCCGAGCTGGTGCGCAACAACATGATCGACGGCATCGTCGCCACCGGCGCGTCGATCGTCGACATGGATTTCTTCGAGGGCCTTGGCCACAAGCACTATCAGGCACTGGAGGTGCCGGACGACGACACGCTGCGCTCGTTGCTGATCGACCGAATCTACGACACCTACATCGACGAGGAGCAGCTCCAGAACGTCGACCACACGATCTTCGAGATCGCCGAGACGCTGGAGCCACGCGCCTATTCGAGCCGCGAGTTCATCCGCGAGATGGGCAAGTATCTCGTCGAGCACGGCAAGAAGGACAACAGCCTGGTCAAGCTGGCGTACGAGCATGACGTGCCGATCTTCTGCCCGGCGTTCGTCGACTCGTCGGCGGGCTTCGGCCTCGTCAAGCACCAGGTCGATGCGGTGAAGGCGGGCAAGCCTTACATGGTCCTCGACGCCATCGCCGACTTCCGCGAACTGACCGAGATCAAGATCAAGGCGGGCACCACTGGCCTGTTGATGATCGGCGGCGGCGTGCCCAAGAACTTCATCCAGGACACCGTGGTCTGCGCCGAGATCCTCGGCCATGACGACGTCCAGGTCCACAAGTACGCGGTCCAGATCACTGTTGCCGACGTGCGCGACGGCGCCTGCTCGTCGTCGACGCTGCAGGAGGCTGCAAGCTGGGGCAAGGTCAACACCGGCATCGAGCAGATGGTGTTTGCCGAGGCCGGTTCGGTGATGCCGCTGCTGGCATCCGATGCCTATCACCGCGGTTACTGGAAAGACCGTGCGGTGCGCGGCTGGAGCAAGCTGTTCGCGTAAGGCTGTCATCTGCTCCCTCCCGCCGCGAAGCCGCGAGTGGGAGGGAGCAGCGATCTTGGCTTCCGTTGTGCCACCTGATTTCCGCACGACGCCGAACGCTCCGTGCCGAAGGTAAAATGACACGATCGGCGAGGTACGTACGATATCCTACGGAACAGGCTGGCCGCCTGCGCATTCCACGGACTTGTAGCGTGCAGGATCGCCCGACATGTCTCCTCCATCGCGGTCCTCGCTGATTGGAATATTGTTTCCCCGCCAGTTCAACCACTGGATCGGGCCGCTGCTGGCCGCGGGAGCCAGCGCCGCAGTCATCGGGATCCTGGTCATCACCAGCGGCATGCTGGACCTCGGCGCGTCGACGCCGCATCCGGAGGGCTGGGCCGGGCTGCTGCATTACGTCTTCAAGCGGTCGGTGTCGCATCATGCCGACGGTATCGCCGTCCCCGCCGACCTAGATAGCGAGCCTCGTGTCCAGAAGGGCGCAGTGTATTTCAGCCGCGTCTGCTCCAATTGCCACGGCGCGCCCGGGCTTGGGCAGAACCCGATCGCGCTGGCGATGCGACCACGGCCGCAATATCTGTCCGTCGTGCTTGGCCAATATTCGGCGCCGGAGCTGTTCTACATCCTCCAGCACGGTGTGAAGTACAGCGCGATGCCGTCGTGGCCGGCGGAGGGGCGTGAAGACGAGGTCTGGTCGATCGTCGCCTTCCTGCGCCGTCTGCCGAAGCTGAACCGCGCCGAGTTCGACGCGCTGGCCGAGGGCCCGGCAGGGCCGGCCGCCGCCGTCGCCGGCTTTGCGCCGCCGTCAGACGGGACGCCGGCCAAGGCCTTCCGCATGCCGAACATGAACGAATATCCGGCGGAATCGCAGTATACCCGGCCGGCCGCAGCCTTCGGTCATGGCACGGTCGGGCCCGACCTCGCGGCATCGTGCGTCCAGTGCCACGGCAGCGACGGTGCCGGGCGTCCCGGCGGGGCCTTCCCAAACCTGACCGTGCTCAACCAGACGACCTTCAAGAAGGCGCTGCACGACTATGCCGACGGCACGCGCCAGAGCGCCTTCATGCAGCCCGTCGCCGTGCAACTCAACGACAGCCAGATCGACGCGTTGACCGCGCATTTCCGCGCCCTGCCCCGGACCGACTCGCCGCGCTACCCGGTGACGCCGGCCGTGCTGGCGCTGGGGGCGCAAATCGCCGAGAACGGGTTGCCCGCCCAGAAGGTCGGTGCCTGCCAGAATTGCCACGACATCAACAAGGCGAACTCGCGGCTGTACCCAGCGATCGCCGGGCAGAACGCCATCTACCTGCGCGACCAGTTGCGGTTGTACAGCACGCGGCGGCGCGGCAACACGCTCGAGGCCAAGCCGATGAACATCGCAGCGAGCCTGATGACCGATCCGCAGATCCAAGCGGTTGCGGCCTATTACGCCGCGATGACGCCCAAGGCACCCGAGGCGGTCGAGGAAGGTCGCTAGGCCGACAACGCCTCCTCGGGGACGGCGAACAGTCCCGCAGCGCCTCGCGTCGCGGGGCCGAGGAGCGCGGTGGCCGAGGGCAGGATCTGCTCGGCAAAGAAGCGCGCCGTGGCGATCTTGGCCTTGAGGAAGACCGGGTCGCCCTCCCCGTCCGATAGCCGCTCCGACGCCGCGACTGCCTGTCGTGCCAGCAGGTAACCGCCGAGCGTCACGCCGAACATGCGCAGGTATGGCGTCGCACCCGCGGCATTGTCGTCTGCCGCGTCGCCGCTGTTGCCGGTCATCCAGACCGTCGCATTCTCCAGGGCGCCCAGCGCATCGTCGAGATACGGCCCAATGATGCCGAGGTCGCCGGCGCGGGGCAGCGCCCGTACGAGGTCGCGGATGTCGGCGAACAGCGGCTTCCACGCGCCGGCCGACAGTTTGCGCCCGACTAGGTCCATCGCCTGGATGCCGTTGGTACCCTCGTAGATCGGCGCGATGCGGGCGTCGCGCAGGTGCTGCGCGGCGCCGGTCTCCTCGACATAGCCCATGCCGCCGAAGACCTGCACAGCAAGGCTCGACAGCTCGACGCCGAGGTCGGTGGCATAGGCTTTGGTGATCGGGGTCAGCAGGTCGGCGAGGGCCTTGGCCTCGGGATCGTGGGCGGCGTGCGCGCGGTCGACGGCGGCGGCGTTGTAATAGGCGAGCGCGCGGATCGCCTCGGTCGAGGCCTTGAGGGTCAGCAGCATGCGGCGCACGTCGGGGTATTCGATGATGCGCTTGCCGCCGCCCTGGACGCGGTCCTTGGCGAAGCTCAGCGCGCCTTGATAGGCCCGCTCGGCGATGGCGACGCCCTGCAGGCCGACGTTGACGCGGGCGTGGTTCATCATGGTGAACATCGCCTTCATGCCGCCGCCTTCCGCCCCGACGAGGTAGCCGACGCAGCCGTCATGCTCGCCGAACGCCATGGTGCAGGTCGGCGAGGCGTGGATGCCCAGCTTATGCTCGAGCCCGACGCAGCGCAGGTCGTTGCGCGAGCCATCGGGCAGAATCTTGGGGCACAGGAACAGCGAGATGCCGCGCGTGCCGGGCGGCGCATCGGGCAGTCGCGCCAGCACCAGGTGGACGATGTTGGGGGCGACGTTGTGCTCGCCCCAGGTGATGTAGATCTTCTGGCCCTTGACCCGGTAGCTTCCGTCGGCATGCGGATCGGCGCGGGTTCGCAGCGCCCCGACGTCGCTGCCCGCCTGCGGCTCGGTCAGGTTCATCGTGCCGGTCCATTCGCCGCTGACGAGCTTGGTCAGGTAGGTCTCCTGCAACTCGGGCGAGGCATGCGCCTGCAGCGCCTCGATCGCGCCCTGGCTGAGCATCATGCACAGGCTGAACGCCATGTTGGCCGAGGTCAGCTGCTCCTGCACCGCGCTGGCCAGCACGAACGGCAGCCCCTGCCCGCCGTGCGCCGGTGACGCGCCCAGCGACGCCCAGCCGCCCTCGACATAACGCGCATAGGCTTCGGCAAACCCGGGCGGCAAGGTGACCGTATCGCCCTCAAGCCGGGCGCCGACCGTATCGCCGATGCGGTTGAGCGGTGCGAAGACCTCGCCCGCCAGCCGCCCGACCTCCTCCAATATGGCCTCGACCATGTCCGGGGTGGCGCCGTCGAAGCCGGGCAGCGCGCTCAGCCCGGTGATGTCGGCGACGGTGTCGAGCACGAAGCGCTGTTCGGCGGTCGGGGCGGTATAGGTCATTCAGCAGGCCTTTGGACGGGCGAGGTTTCGTTGCGTATAGGCTGGGTGGATGGACCGACCAACCGGCGACTTGACGACGCTCACCCTGCCCGCCGACGCGTACGGCATCGCGAGCGCGATCGACCTGCTGCAGGCAGGCGAAGTCGTCGCCCTGCCGACGGAGACGGTCTACGGCCTGGCAGCGCGGGCGGACAGCGCGGCGGCGGTGGCCAAGGTCTATGCCGCCAAGGGCCGGCCCAGCTTCAACCCGCTGATCGTCCACGTCGCCGACCTGCGACAGGCGAACACGCTGGTCCGCATCGATTCGCGAGCACAGCGACTGATCGAGCAGCATTGGCCAGGACCGCTGACGCTGGTGTTGCCGCTGAAGCCGGGGGCGAAGATCGCCGGGCTGGTGCGTGCCGGGCTGCCGACGCTGGCGGTGCGCTGCCCTGCGCATCCGGTCATGCAGGCGGTGATCGCCGGCGTGGGGCCGCTCGCCGCGCCTTCCGCCAACGCCAGCGGCCGGCTGAGCCCGACCAGGGCCGAGCATGTCGAAGCAACCCTGGGCGGACGCATCCCGCTGATCCTCGACGACGGGCCCAGCGAGACCGGGCTGGAGAGCACCATCGTCTCGGTCACCGCGCACGGCGTCATGCTGCTCCGCCCCGGCGCCATTCCGGCAGCAGCGCTGGGCGTAGTCGCGGCGAATGATTCCAATGCCATCACCGCGCCGGGGCAGCTGCCAAGTCATTACGCGCCGTTCCAACCGCTGCGCCTCGACGCGCGCACGGCGTCACGGCATGAGTACCACCTCGGTTTCGGCCCGGTCCGCGGCGACCTGTCGCTGTCGGCTTCGGGCAATGTCGACGAGGCGGCGGCACGACTGTTCGACTTGCTTCACGAGGCGCAGGCCAGCGGGCGTTCCGGCATCGCCGTCGCTCCGATCCCCGAGCGCGGCCTTGGCGTGGCGATCAACGACCGCCTTCGCCGGGCGGCTGCCGACCGTTAGCGCGGCTTCTTGATCCGCGCCTCGGCGCGCGCCTGCACAGGCGTCTTGGGCAGCGTCGCCAGCGTCAGATAACCGACATCCTGAGGGTCCAGCAGCGCGAAGCGCCGATCCGCCGATGCGGCATATTCGGCCTGCGATATCCGCCGGTTGAGATCGGCATCGGCCGCCACTACCGGCTCCGGCGCGTTGATCAGGGCGTATCGACCAGCGCCACGCGGCAGGTCGGGCAGGTTGCGCGGCTTGGCACCGCCCTCGCTCTCGTCGCCGCTGGAAGGAACCGGCTGACTGCGAAACTGCGGCCCACCGCCAAAGTTGACCTGGACCTCCGGCGCCAGTTCCTCCTCGTACCGGGTGATCTCGGCGGCATCGACGATGCCGTCGCCATTGGCGTCCAGCACCTTGAAGTAGGACATGAAATCGCGCCGGAACTCACTGCGGGTCAGCTTGCCGTCATGGTCGGCGTCGGCGCGAGCGAACCACGTCACCACCGGATAGGTCTCGCCGACGACGCCGTGGAACGGCTCCCCCGACGGCGCGATGAACAACGTGCCGCGTGCCCTCACCGGCGGTGGCGAAGCGGGCGACGCAGGCGGCGCGGGCGGCGTCACCGCAGCCGCCTGGAGCAGCGTCGCGAGTACGATCGTCAACGCCATCTGAACATTCCTACCTTGATTGCCTGAGGCTTACGCGCAACCCGGGCTCCGTCCCACGATAGCTCAACGAACGCTCGCAGGTGCATCCGGCAGCGGCGCTGCGTCCGCAGTCTCGGCATAGGTCCACATCAGGTAGAGCAACAAAGCGATGCCGATGATGCCCAAACATCCGAAGGTCAGGATGCCCATCTGGCTCGGCCCACCGCGGTCTGCCATCTCGCTCGCTCCTACCCGGCCGGTGAGCCTGCCGATCGCTGGATCGTCGTCGGTCCATAAAAACCGGCCGGTGGAGCGGCAGCTTCAACCCGCCTGCAGAAATCGCTCGAGATCGTCGCTGCCGCCAACCACCTGGCCATCAATGATCACCAGTGGAGTCGTGTCAACCCGCTGCTTGGCCTCGAACTCGTCGACCTCCTGACGCGTCTGGAGCAGCCGGTCATCGACGTCATAACCGTTCTCGGTCAGCATCTGCTTGGCGCGAACCCCGAACGGGCAGACATGGTCGGGCAGCACCATCCGGTACAGGATTGCAGTTTTATCAGCCATGACTTGCTTCCTCGATGATGGGTCGCCTCGGACCCGCGCCGTCAGAGCGCTGCAGGAGGTCAAGCGTTCCGCCAGCGTGAGCGAGCAAAGTCGAGCCTCGCCCTTGGACACAGGCCACATCGACGACAATGCAGCCGAGCGTCATAGCAACAGGATGTGATGGTCGGGGCGAGAGGATTCGAACCTCCGGCCTCTGCCTCCCGAAGGCAGCGCTCTACCGGGCTGAGCTACGCCCCGACTTGGTCGCGCTATAACGGCCGGTCCGGCTCAAGGCAACAGTGCGGCGAGCAGATGGTCGAGGTTAACGCGCTTTTCCCGTGGGGCCCCGGGGCGGGCGTCGGCAACCTCGGCGGCGTCGATGCGCTGCCAGTCGGCGAAGCTGGTTGGGCGCAATCCGCGGGCGGCGATCAGGGCGTCGAGGCCGGCGCCGCCTTGCCGGTCGGCGGGCGTCAGATCTTCGGCGATCAAGTCGACAATGCCGAAGCCGTCGGGGCGATTGGTGCCGATGGTGCCGCTCGGTCCGCGCCGGGCCCAGCCGACGGCGTACACTCCGGGCGAGATGCGGCCCTCGACGTTGACGAAGCGACCCTGCGCCGTGTCGAAGGGCACGCCGGGGATCGGCGTGGTGCGGTAGCCGATGCAGCTGACGACCAGCCCGCAGTCGACGGCGTGGAGCTCGCCGGTGCCAATCGCGGTTTCGCCTTCCAGCCGGGTGCGCTCGACAATCAGCCGAAGCGCATCGCCATGCGGCTCAATGGCAACCGGGCGCGACAGGAAGTCGAAGTGAATGGTAATCGGCCGCTCGTCGCGCGGCAGCGCGGCAAAGCTACGCAGGAAACCGACCGTTTTGCGCAGGCCGGGATCGAGAGCGTCGTCGGCCTCCAGCGGCGGCAGGTGCGTCGGATCGACCAGCGGCTGGGCGCGCGACAGGTGACCGAGTTCGCCCATCTCCTTGGGGGTGAAGCTCGCCTGGTGCGGCCCGCGGCGGCCGATCAGGTGGATGTCGCGGATCCGGCTGGCGTCGAGGGCGATGCGGCTATGCTCGACGATGTCGGAGGCCGCGAGCTCGTCCGGCGTCTTTGCTAGGATGCGTGCCACGTCGATAGCGACGTTGCCGTTGCCGATGACGCAGGCGCCAGCGTGCTGGAGCGGCACGGCCAGCGCGGCGAAGTCGGGATGGCCGTTGTACCAGCCGACGAAGGCCGCCGAGCCGATGACGCCGGGCAGGTCCTCGCCCGGGATGCCGAGCGGCCGATCCTGCGGCGCGCCGGTGGCCAGCACCACAACGTCGTAGAGGTCGGACAACTCCGCGATCGTCACGCCGGTATCTCCAACCTGGATGTTGCCGACAAACCGAACGCCGCCGGCAGTGGCGGTGCCGGCATAGCGCTTGTCGACCGCCTTGATCGACTGGTGGTCCGGGGCGACGCCGGCGCGGATCAGGCCGTAGGGTGTCGGCAGGCGGTCGATGATGTCGACCCGGACCTCGGCACCGAACTTCTTGACCAGCGCTTCGGCGGTATAGAAGCCGGCGGGACCCGAGCCGACGATCGCAACTTGCAGCACTCAGTTTCCTTCGTGGCTTTCGGAGAGTGTGGAGCGACGCGCGTTTGCTTGCAACGCCCCCTCTGCTACAGCGGGGCGATATGACAGCCGACATCAGCAAAATCCGCAACTTCTCGATCATCGCCCATATCGATCATGGCAAGTCGACGCTCGCCGACCGGCTGATCCAGCAGACCGGCGGGCTGACTGCGCGCGAGATGAGCGAGCAGGTGCTCGACAACATGGATATCGAGCGCGAGCGCGGTATCACGATCAAGTCGCAGACCGTCCGCCTCGACTATAAAGGCTTTGTCCTCAACCTGATGGACACGCCGGGGCACGTCGACTTCGCCTATGAAGTGTCGCGGTCGCTGGCGGCGTGCGAGGGCGCGCTGCTGGTCGTCGATGCGGCGCAGGGTGTCGAGGCGCAGACCTTGGCGAACGTCTATCAGTCGATCGAGCATGATCATGTCATCGTTCCCGTCATCAACAAGGTCGACCTGCCGTCGGCGGAGCCGGAGCGGGTCAAGAAGCAGATCGAGGACATCATCGGCATCTCGACCGACGATGCGGTCCTCGCCAGCGCCAAGACCGGACTCGGCATCGAGGACGTACTCGACGCCATCGTGAAGTTCATTCCGCCGCCAAAGGGTGACATAAACGCGCCTTTGAAGGCGATGTTGGTCGATAGTTGGTACGATCCGTATCTCGGCGTCGTCATTCTGGTGCGTGTCATCGACGGCAGTTTGCGAAAAGGTCAGCAAATCCTGATGATGGCGGAGGAAACACAGCACCTGGTCGACCGGGTGGGGGTGTTTCGTCCCAAGATCGAGTTGCTCGATACTCTCGGTCCCGGAGAGATAGGGTTCATTACGGCCCAGATCAAGGAGGTGGCGCAGACCAACGTCGGCGATACCATCACCGACGCCAAGCGGCCGACGGCGCAGGCGCTGCCAGGGTTCAAGACGGTTCAGCCGGTGGTCTTCTGCGGACTGTTCCCGACCGATGCAGCAGACTTCGAGAAGCTGCGCGACAGCCTGTACAAGCTGCGGCTGAACGATGCGTCGTTCAGCTTCGAGACGGAGAGTTCGGCGGCGCTCGGCTTCGGCTTCCGTTGCGGGTTCCTCGGACTGTTGCACCTGGAGATCGTGCAGGAGCGGCTGACGCGGGAATACGACCTCGACCTGATCACGACGGCGCCGTCGGTGGTGTACAAGCTGCACCTGCGCGACGGTACGACGAAGGAACTGCACAATCCGGCGGACATGCCCGATCCTTCGACGATCGAGATGATCGAGGAACCGTGGATCGAGGCGACGATCTTCGTGCCCGACGAGTACCTCGGCTCGGTGCTCAAGCTGTGTCAGGATCGGCGCGGTATCCAGAAGAACCTGACCTATATCGGCGGTCGCGCGCAGACCGTTTACGAGCTGCCGCTGAACGAGGTGGTTTTCGATTTTTATGATAGATTGAAGTCGATTAGCCGAGGTTATGCGAGCTTCGACTATACCCAGATCGGGACCCGCGAGGGCGATCTGGTGAAGATGACGATCATGGTCAATTCCGAGGTCGTCGACGCGCTCAGCATGATCGTCCACCGCGGCGCCGCCGAGGCGCGTGGCCGCCACATGTGCGAGCGCATGAAGGACCTGATCCCGCGCCACCTGTTCAAGATCCCGGTGCAAGCCGCGATCGGCGGCAAGGTCATTGCGCGCGAGACGATCGCCGCGATGCGCAAGGACGTCACCGCGAAATGCTATGGCGGCGACATCAGCCGGAAGAAGAAGCTCCTCGACAAGCAGAAGGAGGGCAAGAAGCGGATGCGCCAGTACGGCAACGTCGATATTCCGCAGGAGGCGTTTATCGCCGCGCTGCGGATGGGGGATGACGGCTAAGCCGGCCGCCGACAGCGAGGTAAACGCCCCTCCAGGCGTTTCCCGAGCAGTCGCCGGACTCGGCGCAAGCCCGGCCGACGAGAGCAGCCCTTCCGCTGCCTCGTTCGACGCCAGCGCGGGCTTTGCCCGTGCCCTTCCTACCTCCCCCGCCGCTTAGCCTCAACCAACCCTGATCACCGTCACCGGCGTCGCCCCGCCCGCCTCCGCCCGCAACCACACCAGCGCGAACGCCTGGTCGCCGCGGGTGAAGCCGAACCCGCCTTCCCCAGGTCGCAGCGTCAGGGCCAGCGTCCGCGCCTCCGCCCAGCCGCCGTCCCGCGCCCGCGCTGCGTAAGACTGCCGGATCGCGTCGAAGTCGGTGCCCGCCGGGGCGACGTAATGCACCTCGCGCGGGCGCCCCGGATTGCCGAGCGCCACCCCTGCCCGCTTCGCCAGCCGCTCGTCGGCAGCCGCGACATGGTCGCCGAAGCTGTATTCGGCAGGCCGGGTCAGCGGGGCCGGCGGATCGGGCAGCGTCATCGTGGAAGCCTTGTCGTCACAGGCACTGAGGAGCAGCGGCCCGGCCAGCAGCAGCGCCAGCCGGCGCCAACGGAACGCGGCGAGGATCAAGGAACGGCGGTGCGCTGGACGCGGCTGAGAGTTGTGTTGAACGCGTCCGCCACCGCATCGCCGACGCCGAGTTCACCCGTAGCGGGGTCCTGCGGCAGCGCGGCGCGCTCCAGCCGTGCCGCGGGATCGAGGCCCGGATCGCTGATCGCGGCCTTGACCGCGGACGACATCCACACCTTGCCGAGGCTGGCGGCGGTCGCGACGCCCTTGGGGCTGGCCTTGTCGACCACGGTGAGAACCGAGTTGAGCACGTTGGTGACCATCTCCCGCTGCGCCGCCACGTCCTTGGAATTGGCCGCTGCCCCGGCATAGACGGCGCCGGTGAAGTAGCCAAGCGCCCCGGCATTCTCGCGGCGCTCCTGCCCGCCGACCGAGACCGTCTCGTTCAGCCGCGCGATCGGATCGCCGCTCAGGTCGTTGCCGAGCTGCAGCTTGGCCATCTGCTCGCCGAGCTTGGCCTCCTGCCCGGTGGCGATCATCACCTGCGAATAGGCCGCAAGGTCCGAGCCGTCCTGCGTCTCGGTGTTGTAGGTCAGCTCGCGCACGACGCCGCTGGTGTCGCTGTCGAGCAGCCCGGCCATCGAGGCGGTCATCGCCTTCAGCGTGTCCTTCTCGCCGACCGAGATCACCGGGAACTTGGTGTCGTCGCGCACGATGCGCAGCGCGTCGGTGCCGGCGTCGAAGATGCGCGCCTTCATGTCGGGATTGTAGATGCTCGAGGCGGCGGCCATGACGCCCTGGAAGCGCGCCGTGTCGAAGCTGGTCGAGACGCTGTTGCTCGAGAAGTTGACGCTCTGGTCGATGCCGGTCTTGAGCACCGCGCGGGTCTGGTCGGTGGTCAGCTTGCCGAACGCCTGCTCGGCATAATAGCCGCGCATCGAGCCGAGCACGGTGCCGATGGCGCCCGCCTCGCTGTCGACATTGCGCTCCCAGCCACCGCCGAGGCCGGCGCCCTGCAGGCCTTTGCCGTCGGTCTCGGACGCCAGCGCGCCGACGTAATCGACCTTGGCCTGCGACGTCGCGTGCGTCGCGACCGCACTGGCGAGGTCGGTGACGACGTTGAAGTCGTCCTCACCGGTGGTCGCGCCGGCGAAGGCGTTGCTGACGCTGGCGAGGCTGGTGCCGTCGAGCTTGGTCGCCAGCGTGTTGAACAGGTCGGTGCGCTCGCTGCCGGACAGGCCGCCGTTGCCGAACCAGCTACCGTCGACGGTCTCCTCGGCGAGGCGGTCGAGCTGGCCGTTCGCCGCCATCTCGTCGATGACCGCGTCGGCGTCCGTCGAGCTGAGCCCTTTGAGGCGCGCCGCGACGTCGTTGACCTCGTCGTGCGTCACGGTGTTGAACATGCCGCTGGCGTCGAGCTTGGCCCGGATGTCGTTGTACGCCGACTGTTGAACGGGGGTGAGCGTCATGGAAAGCTTCCTCGAAGATTACCATGCCAATCAAGCACACCGGTCCTCGGGGCGCTGTGCTCGATCCGATTAGGCGGCCTAGTCGAAACGACTAGGCCGGGGGATCAGGCGGCCTTGGCGCCGTCGCCGATGACCTCGCGGCGCAGCGTATTGGCGTCGCGGCGCAGGGCGACCCCGACGAGGCGCTGATACTCCGCCTCGGCAAGGCCATAGCCACCGGCCGCGAGATGTTCGAGGCCGAGCCGGTCGTCGATGCGGATGATGCCGCGACGCGGACTGATCAGCCGCCGGTCGCTCAGTTGGTTCATCGCCTCGGTGACGCCGGCGCGGCGGACGCCGAGCATCATGCCGATGAACTCATGGGTCAGCGGGATGTCGCCGTCGTCGACGCGGTCGTGGCACATCAACAGCCAACGCGCGAGGCGCTGCTCGATGGTCTGGCCGCTCGCGGCGATCGAGGTCGACAGCTGGATGACCATCGCCTGGACGTATTTGAGCAGGTGCAGGCGCAGCGTCGGGCTGGTCTTCATCGCCTCGTCGAGCACGCGAGTCGACAGCTTCATCGCCGACGTGCCGGGGGCCTGGACATAGGCTTCGTGCGGGGAGTGATCGGTGCCCATCACCGTCGCGGTCTCGGACATGCCCTCGCGCCCGAACAGGCCGACTTCACAGGGCTTGCCGTCGAGCGCCACGGCGACGATCGAGACGATGCCATCCTCGGGGAAATAGACCTGCTCGATCTTGCGACCGGCGGCGTGCAACTGGAGTCGTAGCGGCAGTTCGATACGGTGAAAATGCGGTGCCAGCAGGGCATAGTCCGACGGCGCCATCGTGCTCAGCAGGATGTTGGCCGCCCTGGCTTGTGGATGATCCAATATTTCTCCGATCTACCGGTGCTTTATTGTCTCACCGCAACATTTTTGTTAACTTTCGTCGACACCCTAGGCTTTAAGTGCGGTTCCGCACAGACTTTCGTTCGTTTCGGAGGTAAATCGATAGAGTCGGGGGAAAGTCATGCTAGACCAGAGGTTGTAATGACCCAGACTCCACCATTGTCGACGTACCTTCGTCACCGACTGTTGGAAGAGCGTGAGCTGGCAAAGTCGGCAGTGCCAGAAACAGCACGTCATGTTCATGCGACCATGGCGATGATGTACGGCATGCGGCTGGCCGAAGTCGACCGGGCACTGGCCAAGGCCGCCTGACCCGGTTGGTGCGTCGGGGGGGCGCACCACTGATCACCGATGCAGGCTGGCAGGGATAGCCGGGTGGCCTGACCTACCAGGCTGGGGCAGCGTGGGCCGACGCCGCTTCGGTCGCGGCATCGAACAGCGCGTCGGACGCATCGCGGGCATCCTGCGCCTCGACCATCGAACGAACGGTCGGCAGGTCTTCGCCGATGGACTGGAGCTGCTCGATCGTCGCGGGGTGATAGTCGGTCAGGAACTGGTATTGCCGCGCGGCGACGAACGCCGACTGGGGTGGGCAGGCGAACTCGGCGGCGTCGGCCTCGAGGTTGAGGCGAGCGTGATAGACCGGATCGGCGGCGCCCATCTCGGTGTAGGCGGTGAGGATGCCGAGCATCTTGCGGTCGGCGATCTTGACGCTTTCAGGGGTGATTTCAAGGATCTTGCCCTTGCGGCGCCGGGCCTCGGTGGCGATCGCCGCGGTCAGGGCGCGCGCCTCGTCGCGGGCGGCGAGCGCCTTGGTGACATTGGCATTGGCCGCACCGCCGACACCGGCACCCCATTTCGCCGGGCGCTGCGCCCGTAACGCCGCGAGTGCGATCCACGGCTGGTGGACCCGGCGGTGGCCGCAATGCGCGCCCGCATACCAGACCTCGGTCGGGACGCCGTTCAGGGCGTGGTCCATGATGCGATCCTCGAGCCGGTCGAGGCCGGGCTCGAGCGCCGCATCCCAGGCGGCGGCGAATTCGGGCGAGCGGCGGCGCAGGTCATAGGCCGAGGCCGGCGCGAGCTTGACGACCTTGAGCGCCGTGCTGACGATGCCATGCTCGGCCAACGCGGCGATGAAACGCTGCTGGCGCTTCAGGGTCCAGCCGTCGTGGCGGGGCTTGCGCGGCGGGACGACGGCTGGGACATTGGTTGACATGCGGCCATGCTGTAACCGGCATGGTTCGTGTAGGACAGCCCCCTGCCCTCCCGGCGGTGTAGCGGGGAGGGCCGGGCGGCGTCGTTGGAGGCTAGCGCGCGGCGATGATCCCGCAGGCGATGCGACCGCCGGAATTGCCCGACGGATCGGTCTTGAGGTCGTCGGCGGTGGCGTGAACCACCAGCGCCGCGCCATCGGCATCGAGCAGCGGCGCCGTGCCACCGGTCAGCATCAGGCCGGGGACGGTGAACTCCACTTTCCCCTTGCCGTCGGCGGCGACATCGACGTTGGGCAGGTCACCCTCGTGCGGGCCCATCGGGTTCATGCTGCCGTGCATCTTCATGGTCGGGTTGAAGTGGCCACCCGCGGTGGTGAAGCCCGGCGCGTCGCACTTGCCGACCGCGTGGAGATGGATGCCGTGCGGACCGGCGGGCAGTCCCTCGACCGAGGCGATGACGCGTGTGCCGCCGGCGCGCTGCTCCAGCCGGGCGCTGCCACGCATCTCGCCGTTCGGGCCGAGCAGCTGGGTGGTCGCGGTCACCGACGGCGGCGCGTCCTTGGTCTGGCCCAGCGATGTCGAATTGGTGACGCCGCAAGCGGCAAGCGCCAGCAACGGCAGGACGGTCAGTGCAGTCAGCGTGGTGGCGCGCATGTCGGTCTCCTCAACCCAAAGACTTGTTGATCGTCTCCACCATCTTCTTGGCGTCGGCGAGCAGCATCATGGTATTGTCCATGTAGAACACGTCGTTGTCGACCCCGGCATAGCCGACGCCGCCCATGCTGCGCTTGACGAACAGCACGGTCTTGGCCTTTTCGACGTCGAGTACCGGCATGCCGTAGATCGGCGACGACTTGTCGGTCTTGGCCGCCGGATTGGTGACGTCGTTGGCACCGATCACGAAGGCGACATCGGCCTGGGCGAACTCGCCGTTGATGTCTTCCAGCTCGAAGATCTCGTCATAGGGGACGTTCGCCTCGGCGAGCAGGACGTTCATGTGACCGGGCATGCGGCCGGCGACCGGGTGGATGGCGTATTTGACGCTGACACCCTGCTTCGCCAGCAGGTCGCCCATTTCGCGCAGCGCGTGCTGCGCCTGGCTGACCGCCATGCCGTAGCCGGGGACGATGATGACGCTCTCGGCGTTCTTCATGATGAAGGCGGCGTCCTCGGCCGAGCCGCGCTTCCACGGGCGCTCGACGGCGGCGCCCTTGGCGGCGGAGCTGGACTCGCCGCCGAAGCCGCCGGCGATGACGCTGATGAAGCTGCGATTCATCGCGGTGCACATGATGTAGCTGAGGATCGCGCCGGAGCTGCCGACCAATGCGCCGGTGACGATCATCGCGGTGTTCTGCAGCGTGAAGCCCATCGCCGCCGCCGCCCAGCCCGAATAGCTGTTGAGCATCGAGATGACGACCGGCATGTCCGCGCCGCCGATCGGGATGATCAGCAGGAAGCCGATCACGAAGCTGAGCGCGACGATGGTGAAGAAGTAGATCGCCGCGGAGTTGGTGGTGAAGACGCCGATCAGGATCAGGATCGCCGCCAGGATGCCGAGGTTGATGACGTGGCGCCCGGGCAGCTGGATCGGTGCGCCCGACATGCGGCCGCTGAGCTTCAGGAACGCGATGACCGAGCCGGAGAAGGTGATCGCACCGATGGCAACGCCCAGCCCCATCTCGACGCGGCTGACCGTGGCGATGTCGCCGGTAACGGGGTCGAGGATGCCGAACGCGCCGGGGTTGAGGTATGCGGCGACGCCGACCAGCACCGCGGCCATGCCGACGAGGCTGTGGAAGCCCGCGACCAGCTCCGGCATCGCCGTCATCTTGATGCGGCGGGCGATGACGAAGCCGATGCCGCCGCCGATGGCGATGGCCGCCAGGATCAGCGGCAGGCCGACGTCGTGGCGGATCAGTGTCGTGCCGACCGCGATCGCCATGCCGATCATGCCATAGCGGTTACCCTGCTGGCTGGTCTCGGGGCTCGACAAGCCACGGAGTGCGAGGATGAATAGCACGCCCGAAACCAGATAGGCGAGCGCTACCCAGGCGGGAGTTTGAGCGATAGCTTCGCTCATGACTTCGCCTTGACCGCCGGGCGGTCCTTTTTCTTGTACATGCCGAGCATCCGCTGCGTCACCGCAAACCCCCCGAAGATGTTGACGCTGGCCAGCGCGACCGCGAGCAGCCCCAGCCACTTCGACGTCTCGCTACCCCCGACCGCAGCCGACGCGGCGATCAGCGCACCGACGACGATGACGCTGGAAATCGCATTGGTCACCGCCATCAGCGGCGTGTGCAGCGCCGGCGTCACCGACCAGACGACGTAATAGCCGACGAAACAGGCCAGCACGAAGATGCTGAGCTGCGGGATCAGGTGTTCCATTGGCGTGTCCTCGGGTGTGTAGCCCCCGCCGTCGGCTGCGCCGACACGAGATCCTCCCCCGCTTCAGGGTGGAAGGGCCGGCGCGCATTCGCCGTCGCGATGATGGTGATCAGCACGTCTTCGATGCACTTCAAGACGTCGACGGCGTCGATCCTGAGTACCTCGACACCGTTGGCGCGCAGGAAGGCGTCGCGACGCGCATCATGCGCCGGCTGGTCACCGATGCTGTGACCCGCGCCGTCGATCTCGACGATCAGCCGGGCGTCGGCGCAGAAGAAGTCGGCAATATACCGGCCGGCCGGGTGCTGGCGGCGGAACTTCAGGTCGTTGGAGCGCTGGCGGAGATGCTTCCACAGCAGGACCTCAGGCAGGCTCATGGTCGAGCGCAGGGAGCGGGCCTTGCGGATGGTGGAGGATGGGCCGGTGAGTTTCACGCAGCAGTTGGAGCGCGCTGGCCCCCTCCGTCGGCTGCGCCGCCACCTCCCCCTGAAGAGGGGGAGGATTTCGAGATCCTCCCCCTCTTCAGGGGGAGGGGGACCGCGTCTTCGCGGTGGAGGGGGCGGGCTACCCTCACCCCAGCAACCGCTCGTGGACCACGGCGCCGCCGCGGGTCAGGGTGACGCCTTTAACGATTTCGTCGTCGGCGGGCCAGGCGGTCTTGCCGGCGTCCTTGTCCCAGAATGCGGCGATGAAGTTGTAGACGTTCCGCGAGTAGAGCGCCGAGGCGTCGGCGGCGAGGCGCGAGGGGACGTTGCGGTGGCCGATGACCTTGACGCCGTGGCGCATCACGACCGAGCCGGGGACCGAGCCCTCGACATTGCCGCCGCTTTCCACCGCGAGGTCGACGATGACCGAGCCGGGGCGCATCGTGGCGATCTGCTCGTCGCTGATCAGGCGCGGCGCGGGGCGACCGGGGATCAGCGCGGTGGTCACGACGATGTCCTGCTTGGCGATGTGCGACGACACCAGCGCCGCCTGTGCCGCCTTGTATTCGTCGGACATTTCCGTGGCATAGCCGCCGGTGCCCTCGCCCTCGATGCCCTTCACGTCGGCGACGAAGATCGCCTTGGCGCCGAGCGATTCGATCTGCTCGCGGGTCGCGGCGCGGACGTCGGTGGCCGAGACCAGCGCGCCAAGCCGCCGTGCCGTGGCGATCGCCTGCAGCCCGGCGACGCCGACGCCCATGACGAACACCCGCGCGGCGCTGATCGTGCCGGCGGCGGTCATCATCATCGGAAAGGCGCGGCCATAAGCCTCCGCCGCGTCGATCACCGACTTGTAGCCCGACAGGTTGGACTGCGACGACAGCACGTCCATCGACTGGGCGCGGGTGATGCGCGGCATCAGCTCCATCGCCAGCGCGTCGATCCCGGCGGCGGCATAGCCGTCGACACGGGCGCGATCGGCGAACGGCGACAGCACCGCGGCCAGCACCGTGCCCGGCCGGATGCCCGGCAGGTCGGCCACTGCCGGGCCCTGCACCGCCGCGACCAGGTCGGCTTCGGCGAGGATCTGCTCGCGTGGGCCGATGATCGCACCGGCCTCCGCATACAGCGCATCGGCGATGTTGGCGCCGGTCCCTGCCCCGGCCTCGACGGCCACGGTCGCACCCAGCGCAATGAACTTCTTCACTGTCTCAGGCGTCGCCGCCACCCGGCATTCGGCGTCCACAGTCTCGCGCAGCACCGCTATCCGCATTGGATGACGCCCCAATAAACTATCAATGAACCAGGAAGATCGCCATCAGGATCAGCAATATCGCCAGCGCGACGGTGCCCCATTTGAGCATCGCCATGACGCGCAGGTAAGTATTCAGATGTTCCTTCGATGCACCGTCGTCGCCGACCTGCCCGTGGAACGTCTCCGTAAAATCATTTGCCATAAAACACCTGTGAGCGAACCCCGCAGGACTTCATAGCAAAGTGCGACGGCGGGGGAAGCCCCTAGAGTCCGGCGCGTTCCAGTGCCGCCGCCTGCTTGGCCGCCAGCGCACCCTCGTCGAAGCCCGCGATCATCGCGTTGAACATTGCGTACCAGTTGAGTTCCGCCTGCAAGTGCATGAA
Organism: Glacieibacterium sp.; assembly: GCF_965200405.1. Classification (GTDB taxonomy): domain Bacteria; phylum Pseudomonadota; class Alphaproteobacteria; order Sphingomonadales; family Sphingomonadaceae; genus Glacieibacterium. The sequence goes on along the minus strand of NZ_OZ241356.1, from coordinate 2,579,693 downwards.
GACGCCGCCCAATCCGATCGCCGCACGGTCCATGAAGACGAACTCGCGCGGCACGGTGACGGTGCCCAGTTCGCGCAGCCGGGCATGGACCTTTTGCGCCGTCTCGCGGCCATAGGTGGCGGGATTGCCGCTGGCATCGATGACGCGCTTGCGATCGTCGAGCAGCGGCCCGTACAGGAATTTCGCCCAGATCAGCAGCGTGTCGATGATCTCGCGCGACAGTCCGGTGAAGCCCCAGCGCTCGAAGGCGTCGACGGCGAGCGCCTCGTTGCCGGTCTCGATGGCGCGGTACAGGTCGACGACGCCGCCGATGAAGCGCGGCGGGAACACCCGGATGCAGCCGAAGTCGAGCAGGTTGATCGCGAGGTCGTCGCGCACGGTATAATTGCCGAGGTGCGGGTCGCCGTGGATCACGCCGAAGTGATGCAGCGGGATGTACCAGGCGCGAAACAGGTTCTCGGCGATCCGGTTGCGCACCTCCAGCGAGCCGGTCTTGTAGTCGAGCAACGGCCGGCCATCGAGCCAGGTCATGGTCAGCAGGCGGCGCGTCGACAGTTCCGGCACGACCTCGGGCAGGTGCACCCCGGCCTCGTTGCCGAGCATGTCGCGGTACAGGTTGAGGTGCTTTGCCTCGCGCTCGTAGTCGAGCTCCTCGCGCAGGCGGTCGGCGAGCTCGGTGTGGATTTCCGCGGTGTCGATCGACTTGTCGAAGCGCTTGTACAGGCCGAACAGCAGGTCGAGCTGGCCGAGGTCGGCTTCGACGGCGCTGGCCATGTCGGGATATTGCAGCTTGGCCGCAAGGCGGCGTCCATCGAGGCCGGTGGCGCGGTGGACCTGGCCGAGCGAGGCGGCGGCGGCGGCCTCATGCTCAAACGTCGTGTATTTCGCCTCCCAGTCCGCGCCGAGCTCGCTTTTCATGCGGCGGCGGACGAACGGCCAGCCCATGGCGGGAGCGTTCGACTGGAGCTGCGCCAGTTCGGCGGCGTACTCGGGAGGCACGGCGTCGGGGATGGTCGAGATGATCTGCGCGACCTTCATCACCGGGCCCTTGAGCCCGCCGAGCGCGGCGCGGAGCTGGGCGGCACCGGCGGCCTTGTCGACCTCGCCGCCGAAGATGCGCGCGGCACCCATCTGCGCCGCCAGGCCGATGCCGGTGCCGCCGACGCGGGCGTAGCGGGCGATGCGGCCGGTGAGCGAGTTGGTGTCTGCCATGCGCGAGAGGTAAGGCGGCGCAACGGGATACGCCAGCGTGGCGCGGTGCCGCTGACTTGGCTCGCTGAAACCGCTTCCTTCTCAGGAGGATCTAGGGGGTGAGGGCGGCCCACATCCGCAGCGCCTGCACCGTCTCCGGCACGTCGTGGACGCGGACCATCGAGACGCCCTGCCCCGCGCCGTGCAGCGCCAGTGCGAGGCTGCCGGGCAGGCGGTCGGGCAGCGCCGCACCGGTCAGGGTGCCGATCATCTTCTTGCGACTGACGCCGAGCAGGACCGGGCAGCCGAGATCGCCAAGCCGCGCCAGGCCGCGCAACAGCGTCAGATTATGCTCCAACGTCTTGCCGAAGCCGATGCCGGGATCGACCGTGATCCGCTCGCGCGCCACCCCGGCGGCAACGCACGCCTCGATCCGCGCCGCCAGCCAGTCGTGCACCTCGGCCAGCACGTCGTCATAGCGCGGCGCGTCCTGCATCGTCTGGGGGGTGCCCTGCGCATGCATCAGCACCACCGGGCAATCGCGCCGGGCGACGAGCGCCAGCGCGCCGGGATCGAAGGTCAGCGCCGAGACGTCGTTGACCAGCACCGCGCCGGCATCGAGCGCCCTCGCCATGACGGCGGCCTTGCGGGTGTCGATGCTGAACGGGATGCCGCTGCCGCGCAGCCGGTCGAGCAGCGGGCCGACGCGCGCCAGTTCCTCCGCCTCCGGGATCAGCGGCGCGCGCGGGCGGGTGGACTCGCCGCCGATATCGACCAGCGCCGCGCCCGCGTCGATCATGGCGCGGGCGGCGGCGAAGGCGGTGTCCGGGTCGGCATGGCGGCCGCCGTCGGAAAAGCTGTCCGGAGTCAGGTTGAGGATGCCCATGACGCCGGGCGGCACCCTCCCCCCGACAGGCAGCGCTGCTACCAGATCCGCACCCGGTCGGCCGGAGCGAGGTACAGCTTCTCGCCGGGCTTGACCTTGAAGGCGTCGTACCACGGCGTGAAGTTGCGCACTTCATAGACGCGCTGCGGCGCCGGCGAGTGCGGGTCGGAGGTCAGCCGCGACAGCAGCGACTCGTCCCGCAGCTTGTCCCGCCAGACCTGCGCATAGCCGAAGAAGAAGCGCTGGTCGCCGGTCAGCCCGTCGATCACCGGCGCCGGCTTGCCGCCCAGCGACAGCTTGTAGGCCTCATAGGCGATGCGCAGCCCGGCGAGGTCGGCGATGTTCTCGCCGAGCGTCAGCGCACCCTGGATATGGGTGCCGGGCAGCGGCTCATAGGCGTCGTACTGGGCGATCAGCTTGTTGGCGCGGGCGGTGAAGGCGGTGGCGTCGGCGGGAGTCCACCAGTCGCGCAGCGCCCCCTTGGCATCGTACTGGCGACCCTGGTCGTCGAAGCCGTGGCTGATCTCGTGCCCGATGACGACGCCGATGGCGCCGTAGTTGACCGCCGGGTCGGCGGCGGGATCGAAGAACGGCGCCTGCAGGATGGCCGCAGGGAAGACGATCTCGTTCATCGGCGGGTTGTAATAGGCGTTCACCGTCATCGGCGTCATGCCCCATTCGGTGCGGTCGATCGGACCGCCCAGCTTGGCGAGGTCGCGGTCGTATTCGAACGCTGCGGCCCGGTCGGCATTGCCCACCGCGTCACCGGCGACGACCTGCAGCTTGCTGTAATCGCGCCACTTGGAGGGATAGCCGATCTTGGGGTCGAAGGTCGCCAGCTTGGCGCGCGCCTGGGTCTTGGTGGCGGGCGACATCCAGTCGACCTGGTCGATGCGCTGGCCCATCGAGGCGAGCAGGTTATGGACCAGCGCGTCGATCTTGGCCTTGGCGTCGGGGCTGAAATACTTCGCGACGTACAGCTGGCCGACGGCTTCGCCCATCGAGGCGTTGACGGCGTTGACCCCACGCTTCCAGCGCGGCTGGATCTGCGGCTGGCCCGACAGCACGGTGCCGGTGAAGACGAAGTTCTCGGTCTGGAACGCCACCGGCAGCACGGCTGAGCGCGCCTTCAGGGTGCGCAGGACCAGATAGTCCTTCCATACCGCCAGCGGCCGGTCGGAAACCAGCTTGGCCATGCCGGTGAAGGCGGTCGGCTGCGCGACGTCGATGGTCTTTTCGCTGCCGACGCCGGCGGCGGTCAGGAAGGTCGCCCAGTCGAGGCCGGGCGCGGTCGTCGCCAGCACCGCCGGGGTCAGCGGGTTGTAGGTCTTCACCGGGTCGCGGTTCTGCACCTGCGACCACTGGACCTGCGCCATGTCCTTCTCGAGGTCGAAGACGGCGCGCGCCCGGGCCTCGGCGTTGGGCATTCCGGCCAGGGTGAACATCGCGGCGATGTGCTTGATATACTTGGCGCGGGTGTCGGCGAACTTGGGCGTGTCGACCAGGAAATAGTCGCGGTCGGGCATGCCGAGGCCGGACTGGTTCATGCCGACCATGTAGCGGTCGGGCGACTTGGGGTCCTGCTCGACGCCGACGTTGAACGGGCCGGGGATGGCGATGCGCTGGTCGGCGCCGAGCGCGCGCGCCAGGTCGGCGGGCGTCGCGATGGCGGCGATGCGGTCGAGCGACGGCTTGATCGCGCCGATGCCCTTCGCCTCGATGCCGGCGTCGTCCATGTAGGTCGAGTAATAGGTGCCGACGCGCTGGGCATCGGCGTTGCCGGCGGCACCGGACTTGGCCGCCGCCTCGATGATCTCGCGGGTACGCTCGCGCGACAGGTCGTCGAGAACCGCGAAGCCGCCATAGCTGGAGCGGTCGGCGGGGATCTGGGTGTTCTTGGCCCAGGTGCCGTTGGCATAGGCGAAGAAGTCGTCGCCGGGCTTGACCGTCTTGTCCATGCCGGTGGTGTCGAAGCCGAAGGTGCCGAGCTGCGGCTTGGCCGTGGCGGCCAGCGCAGGGCTGGCCAGGGCGAACGCAGCGGTCGCTGCGAGCAGGGTGAAACGGCGCATGAAAGGCTCCCAAGGAGGATTGATAGCGCTGCGTAGCGCGGTCACGCACGCGCCGCCACGCTCGTTACGTCGGAGTGGCGATCAGTCGCCGACCACCGGCAATTCGATCGCGCTGGCCTGGCTGCCACCGGTGAACACCGTCTGCTTCGCCTTGCGGTAATCCGCGGGCTTGGCGTTGAAGATGTTGGGCACGAAGGTCTGCGGGTTGCGGTCGTACAGCGGGAACCAGCTCGACTGGACCTGCACCATGATACGGTGGCCGGGCAGGAAGCGGTGGTTGGCGTTGGGCAGCGCGAATTTATAGCCCTGCACCTTGCCCGCCGGGATCGCGGTCGGATGCTCGAAGCTGTCGCGGTAGCGGCCGCGGAAGATCTCCATGCCGATCGCCAGTTGGTAGCCGTTCATCTCCGGAGCGCCGGGCACGTTGTCGGGATAGACATCGATCAGCTTGACCACCCAATCGCTGTCGGTGCCGCTGGTCGCCGCGCGCAGGTCGACCATCGGCGCGCCGGCGATGTGCACCGCCTTGGTCAACGGCGGGGTCGTGTAGGTCAGCACGTCGGTGCGGGTCGAGACGTTGCGCTGGTCGCTGACCAGCCACGGCTTCCATACCTGCCCGTCGGCGATGTTGCCGGGGCGCGGCACGAACGGCACCGGCTTGGCGGGGTCGGAGACATAGTCGTCGCTGCCCGCCTTGGCCGGCGCGGTGAAGCTCAGCGAAGCGCCCGAGCCGAGGTAGATCGGCGTCATCCTGTCGGCCAGCGGCCATTTGGCGGAGGGCTGCCAGACGTTGCTGCCGGTCTGGTAGGTCAGCACGCGCGGCGTGTCGGCGGCGGGGGCCGCGTCCTTCAGATAATGGTCGAGGAACGGCTTCATGACGTTGCGCCGGAACGCCAGCGCGGTGTCCTCGGGATAGTTGAGCGGCCCCAGGTTGCGCGCGTCGTAATTGACCTGGCTGTGCCGCCACGGCCCGATCACCAGGTGGAGCTTGTCGCCGGCCTTGGCCTGCAGGGCGCGCCACACGGCGGGGGCGCCGTAGCTGTCCTCCTGGTCCCATTGCCCGACGACCAGCATCGTCGGCACGCTCAGCGTCCGGGCACCGAGCAGCTTGTCGACCGCCTGCCCCTGCCAATAGGCGTCGTAGGACGGATGCTCCATGATCTTGCGCGCGAAGGGCAGCGCGTCGATGCCGTATTTGCGCGCGTAATCGCCCGCCGAGCCGTTGGCGAGGTACAGGCCATAGGAGTCGGCGACGCCGGTGGGGACCTCCTTGCTGTCGTCCTTGGCGCCGTTCTGGCCGGCGATATAGTCGAAGTTCGACTGGCGAAACGCGCCGTTGTGGAACCAGTCGTCACCCATCCAGCCGTCGACCATCGGGCTCTGCGGCACCGCGGCCTTGAGCGCCGGATGCGGATCGATCAGCGCCATCAGCGAGGTGAAGCCGGGGTAGGACGAGCCGGTGATGCCGACCTTGCCGTTGGTCTCCGGCACGTTCTTCACCAGCCAGTCGATCGTGTCATAGGCGTCGGTCGCATGGTCCACGGCGGTCGGGTTAAGCGGCCCGCGCAGGGGCCGCGTCATGACATAGTCGCCCTCCGACTTATGGATGCCGCGGACGTCCTGATAGACGCGGATATAGCCGTCCTCGACGAACTCGGCGTCGGCCAGCGGCAGGATGCCCTCGATATTCGGGCTGGCGGTGCGGCTGGTGGTCTTGCTCGCGTTGTACGGCGTCCGGGTCAGCAAGATCGGCGCGTGCGCGGCGCCCTTGGGCATGACGATGACGGTGAACAGCTTCACCCCGTCGCGCATCGGGATCATCACCTCGCGCCGTTCATAATCGTAGGCCGCGGTCGGGAACGCGAACTTCGCCGGGATATCGGGGGCCATCGTCGGCGTCTGGGCAGCGACCGGAACGGCAAGGAGCAGCGCGAGCGCGAGAGTCTTCATGCAGGTAATCTGCGGCGGAGTCCGGGGCGGCGCAAGGCCCGGCGGTTTGCGGTGCAGCCGACGATGTTGGTACAAGCGGCCGGATGGAAACCAGCGTCACGGTGATCAGCGATACGCACTGGCGGCACGAGGAAATCGACCTCCCGGGCGGCGACCTGCTGATCCACTGCGGCGATATGTTCAACCTGTTCGGCGAGCCTTCGCAGCAGGTCTCGGCGATGGACGAGTGGTTCGGGCGGCAGAAGTTCGAGCGGATCCTGTACACCGGCGGAAACCACGACCGCGTTCTCGAGACCGAGCTCAAGCGGCGGCCGCAACCGATGCAGAACGCCCATTTCCTCAAGGACGATCTGGTCGAGTTCCGGGGCCTGTCGATCTACGGCGCACCCTGGGTGCCGAACCTGCCGACGCATGCGTTCGCGAAACGGCGACCGGCGCTGGTGGAAGCCTGGGCGCGGGTGCCGGCCAGCGTCGATGTGCTGGTGACGCATACGCCGCCGTTCGAGATCCTCGATAGTTCGAGCCGCGGCCAGTCGCACGGCTGCCCGTCGCTGGCCGCGGAACTGGCGCGCATCTCGCCACGCGTGCACTGCTTCGGGCACGTCCATGCCGGTGCGGGCCAGCGCCAGATCGGGGAAACGCTGTTCATCAATGCGTCGTCGATCGAGAGCGGGACGGATCGGGTGCGGGCGCCGGTAAGGTTTGTGCTGGCGGCTAGGGGGTGAGCCTGCCTGCCCCCTCCACCATGCGAAGGCATGGTCCCCCTCCCCCTGACAAGGGGGAGGATTTAGAAAAATCGCGCCCCGCTTAGATCCTCCCCCTCTTCAGGGGGAGGGGGACCGCGCCTCTTCAGGCGTGGTGGAGGGGGCCGGCCTCAGACCGCCGCCGCAGCCCGATACGCCACTCGCTTCGCATCGAGCACGACCAGCGTCTCGCCCTCCTCGACATGCCAGAAGGTCCAGCCGTTGCACGCCGCCGCACCCTGCGCCGCCGCGCCGATCTGGTGGATCGACCCTGCCGTACCGTCCCGCTCGACCGAGCCATCGGCGCGCACGCGGGCCCGGTGGCGGCGTTGCGCATCGACCAGCATCGTGCCCGGCCGGATCATGCCGCCCTCGACCAGCGCGCCGAACGCCACCCGCGGCAGTCCGCGCGCGCCTTCGCTGACCGCCATGTCCCCGCCCGACAGCGGCAGCAGCGAGTCGATGCGGGCCTGGGCGACGCGGACGTATTTTTCCTCGCGCTCGATGCCGATCCAGCGGCGACCGAGCAACTTGGCGACCGCGCCCGTCGTGCCGGTGCCGAAGAACGGGTCGAGGACCACGTCGCCGGGCTGGGTGCAGGCGAGCAGCACGCGGTACAGCAGCGCCTCCGGCTTTTGCGTCGGGTGCGCCTTGACGCCGTCGATCTTCAAGCGCTCGCCGCCGGTGCAGATCGGCAGGACCCAGTCGCTGCGCATCTGCAGGTCTTCGTTGAGCGCCTTCATCGCGTGATAGTTGAACTGGTAGCGCGCGTTTTCCGACTTGGCGCACCAGATCAAGGTCTCGTGGGCATTGGTGAAGCGCGTGCCCTTGAAGTTGGGCATCGGGTTGGCCTTGCGCCAGACGATGTCGTTGAGGATCCAGAACTCAAGGTCCTGCAGCGCCGCGCCGACGCGGAAGATATTGTGATAGCTGCCGATCGTCCAGATCGTGCCGTCGTCCTTGAGCACCCGCCGCGCTGCCTTGAGCCAGGCGCGGGTGAAGGCGTCGTACGTCGCGAAGCTGTCGAACTTGTCCCAATCGTCGTCGACCGCATCGACCTTGCCGCCCTCGGGCCGGAGCAGGTTGTGCTGGAGCTGGAGGTTGTAGGGCGGATCGGCGAAGACCAGGTCGACCGACTTCTCGGGCAGGGCATTCATCGCCGCGATGCAGTCACCGGTGATGATCCGGCCGGTTTCGATTGTCACGAATGTTCGCCCCCAGCGGTGTCGGGCGAACCATGAATCAGCGACGACTCCGGCGTCAAGGGCATAGCCGAACGGTCATGATTCAATGGTTTGCCGGCGAAGTCTGAAATTCGACTCGAGCAACTAGGGGTTGAGTCCCGGAGCGCCGCGGACTCCCACCCCTAGCGTGTGTTGCGCAAAAGACTCATGGCCGGGAGAACGGTGGCGGACCCGAGACCGGCGCTCAGGCGCCCGCCGCCAGCACCTCGCGGACCGGCGCGAAGCTGCGGCGGTGGTGGAGCGTCGCGCCGAGGCTGCGCAGCGCCCGGCCATGCTCGGGCGTGCCATAGCCCTTGTTGGTGTGCCAGCCATAACCGTCATGGGCCTGCGCCAGCTCGATCATCATGCGGTCGCGCGTCACCTTGGCAATGATCGAGGCGGCTGCGATCGACACGCACAGCGCATCGCCCGAGACGATGGTCTGGGTCGAGCGCGTCCAGCGCGGCTTGCGATTGCCGTCGACCAGCACGTGCGCGCAATCCTTCGGCAGGGCGGCGACGGCGCGCTCCATCGCCAGCATCGTCGCCCAATGGATGTTGATCGTGTCGATTTCCTCGACCGTGGCGATGCCGACGCCGACCTCGGCGCAGTCGATGATCGCCTGCCACAGCTCGGCTCGGCGTTCAGCGGTCAGCTGCTTGGAATCGTTGAGCCCGTCGGGAATGCACCCGGCGTCGAGGACGACCGCGGCGGCGACCACCGGGCCGGCCCAGGGCCCGCGCCCGGCTTCGTCGACACCGGCGACGCGTCCCGGGAACGCCGCTTCACGCGTGTAGCAGGGCCCGCTCATGGCACGCCCAGCGGACCGTGGCCGGCGCCGAAACCCGGCGCGGCGAGGATCGCCGCATGGACGTGATCGCGCGCGATCCGCACCGCCTCCGCCAGCTCCAGCCCGCGCCCCAGTCCGACCGCGACGGCCGAGGCCAAGGTGCAGCCGGTACCGTGGGTGTGCCGCGTCTCGATGCGCTGCGAGGTAAAGCGGGTCTGGCCGTCGCGCGTCACCAGCCAGTCGGCGATCTCGTCGCCCGGCATATGCCCGCCCTTTGCCAGCACGGCGCGGGCGCCCTGCCCGATCAGTTCCTGCGCTGACAGCACGACGTCGGCCTCGTCCTCGATCTCGATCCCGGTCAGCGCGGCAAGCTCGGGCGTGTTCGGCGTCACCACCGTCGCCAGCGGCAGCAGCGCGAACAGCGCCGCGACCGCCTCGTCGGCCAGCAGCACCGCGCCGCCCTTCGCCACCATCACCGGGTCGAGCACGATCGGCAGCTTCAGGCCCCGCAGCGCGCCGGCCACCGTCGCGATCAGCGCCGCGTCGCCGAGCATGCCGATCTTGACCGCATCCGCGCCGATGTCGTCGAGGCAGGCCTGCATCTGCGCCGCGACGATCTCGGGCGGGATCGCGTGCACCGCGCTGACGCCCAGCGTGTTCTGCACCGTGACCGCGGTGATCGCGGTCATGCCGTAACCGCCGAGCGCCTGGATGGTCCGCAAGTCGGCCTGGATGCCAGCGCCACCAGAGGAGTCGGAGCCGGCGACGATGAGGATGCGCGGGATCACGCGGCGGCGTGCATTCGCCGCGTCTGATCGCCCAGCCCAAGAAGCAAACCCTGGACGGAAACATCTTCGTCGATCGCCCGCCAATGGATTCCCCGCCGGCTCAGCTCGAACGCTTCTCTTTGGTCGGGTGTGGCATTCAACAAGCGAGGAAACCAAGCGATCGGCACACCGAGGATCCGTCCGTCCGAAAGTTCGACCCACATCGAATCTTCATCGAAGCGGACGCTTTCAGGTGAAATACTCATTCCACTTCCTCTCTATCCGATCGCGCTCGCGGGCTACCAAGAGCGCAGCTTCACGCAACTCACGGGTCTTCAAGCCATCGTTATAGCCCAAGGTCACGAACGGGCGCAGCCAGAACTTGGCTTCGTCTCGTCCTCGCTGAACGTGAATATGGGGCGGCTCACGCGGCGTCCCCTCGTTGGAGTAGAAATGACAAACAAAGCCGCCTTCGCGGAAAACCTCAGGCATCAACCTTTGGCCACGAACCGGCGCTTCGTTCCCGCCGGGTGCTTGGCCAGCCGCGCAGCCGAGCGGACCGGGCGCCGCTCGAGGTTGCCGCCGCAGTTCGGGCAGTCTCCCGTCCCGCAATCCGCGCAGAAGGTGCATTCATAGCTGCAGATCATCGCCACCGCCTCTGGCGGCAGGTCGATGCCGCAGCGCTCGCAGTCGGGGCGGAGTTCGAGCATCAGGCGGCGGCGCGTTCGACCGCGGCGCAGATTTCGTCGACGACCTCGGTGACCAGCCCCAGATCCTCGCCCTCCGCCATGACGCGGATCAGCGGCTCTGTGCCGGACTTGCGGATCAGCAGGCGACCGGTGCCGTTGAGGCGCGCCTCGCCGGACGCGATGACCTGCTGGACCGCGGCGACCTCCAACGGCGCGCCGCCCTTGAAACGGACGTTCTTGAGCAGCTGCGGCAGCGGGTCGAACAGGTGCAGCACCTCCGACGCGGGGCGGCCGCTCTCGACCAGCACCGCCAGCACCTGCAGCGCCGCGACCAGCCCGTCGCCGGTGGTCGCGTAATCCGACATGATGATGTGGCCCGACTGCTCGCCGCCGATGTTGAAGCCGCCGCCGCGCATGCGCTCCAGCACATGCCGGTCGCCGACCGCGGTGCGCTCGAGGCTGAGACCGATGCCGCCGAGATAGCGCTCCAGCCCGAGGTTCGACATCACGGTCGCCACCAGCCCGCCGCCCTTGAGCGCCCCCCGTGCCTGCCAGCTGCCGGCGATCAGCGCCATCAACTGGTCGCCGTCGATGATGCGCCCCTTCTCGTCGACGACGATCAGCCGGTCGGCGTCACCGTCGAGCGCGATGCCGATGGCGGCGCCCGACGCCACGACGCGCTCCTGCAACAGCTCCGGGTGGGTCGAGCCGACGCCGTCGTTGACGTTGAAGCCGTTGGGCGACACGCCGATCGACTCGACGTCGGCGCCGAGCTCCCACAGCGCCTCGGGCGCGACCTTGTAGGCGGCGCCGTGCGCGCAATCGATGACGATCTTCATGCCGTCGAGGCGCAACCGATCAGGGAAGGTCGCCTTGGCGAAGTGGATGTAGCGGCCCTGCGCGTCGTCGATGCGGCGGGCGCGGCCGATGAGCTCGGGCTTGGCGAGTTCGGGCTCGACCTCGATCAGCGCCTCGATGGCGTGCTCGTCGTCGTCGGACAGCTTGTAGCCGTCGGGGCCGAACAGCTTGATACCGTTGTCGTAGAACGGGTTGTGGCTGGCCGAGACCATCACCCCGATATCGGCGCGCATCGAGCGGGTCAGCATCGCCACGGCGGGTGTCGGCATCGGCCCGAGCTGGACGACGTCCATGCCGACGCTGGTGAAGCCCGCGGTCAGCGCCGATTCCATCATGTAGCCCGACAGGCGGGTGTCCTTGCCGATGACGACGCGGTGCTTGTGCGAGCCCCGGAGGAAGTGAGCACCCGCCGCCTGGCCGACGCGCATGGCGATCGCCGCGGTCATCGGCTCGGTGTTGGTCAGGCCGCGGATACCATCGGTGCCGAAATAACGGCGAGGTGATTTTGTCATGCCGGCGTTCTAGCGCTAACCGCGGAGCCGCGAAAGGAACTCGAAAGATGTTGAAGCGCAATCTTGGCGACGGCCTGGCCGTGTCGGCGCTCGGGCTGGGCTGCATGGGCATGGCCGGGACTAGTGCCGCGATGTACGGCGCCGTCGACGAAGCCGAGGCGGTGGCGACGGTCCACCGGGCGATCGACCTCGGCATCACATTCTTCGACACCGCCGAGGTCTACGGGCCCTACGCCAACGAGGAATTGCTGGGCCGAGCGATCGCCGGGCGCCGCGACGGGCTGGTCATCGCCACCAAGTTCGGCTTCCGCATCGTCGACGGCAAGTCGGCGGGCACGAACTCGCGACCGGAGAATGTCCGGGCGGTCTGCGAGGCCAGCCTGAAGCGCCTGAACATCGACGCGATCGACCTGTTCTACCAGCACCGCGTCGATCCTGCGGTGCCGATCGAGGAGACGGTCGGCGCGATGGCGGAACTGGTGCGCGAGGGCAAGGTCCGCCACCTCGGGCTGAGCGAGGCGGGTGCGGGGACGCTGCGACGGGCGGTGGCGGTGCATCCGATCGCCGCGCTCCAGTCGGAATACTCGCTGTGGGAACGCGAGATCGAGACCGAGATCCTGCCGGCGTGCCGTGAACTGGGCGTCGGCCTGGTGCCGTTCTCGCCACTCGGTCGCGGTTTCCTGGCCGGGGCGGCGAAGCGGGCGGAGGACTATCCCGACACCGATTACCGCAAGCGCGACCCGCGCTACCAGGGCGAGAACTACGACGCCAACATGCGTGCGGTCGAGGTGGTGAAGGCGGTTGCCATGCGCCACGGCGTCAGTGCGGCGCAGGTCGCGCTGGCGTGGCTGCTGGCCCAGGGTGACGACATCGTGCCGATCCCCGGGAGCAAGCGGCGGGTGACGCTGGAGGACAGCGCCGCGGCGGTCGATGTCAGGCTGAGCACAAACGACCTTGCCGAACTGGATCGCGCCTCACCCGTCGGCGCAACGGCCGGGCCGCGTTATGGCAACCCGGCGATGATCGCGGCGGCGCGGATCTGAAAGCAAAAAGCCCCCGGGCGGTAACCCGGGGGCTTATTAGCTTAGCGTGACGCGAGGCTGGCGGGGGCGAGGCCCTTGGCCTCGGCGAAGTGCTGCTCGATCGTCGGCACGTTGGCGGTCGCGACGGCCTTGAGTGCCTCATCCTGACCGACATTGGCGAAGCCCTTATTGAGCGACCAGGCCTTTTGATGCGCCGTGATCTGCTGCGTCAGGTACAGGTTGTCGAAGCTCGCGGCCGGCGCGTCCTCGAGCTGCTTGATCAGCGCGACGTTGCCCGGCGACAGGCGCGTCGTCGGAGGCACATACTCACGCGTCGGGTTCTTCAGCGACGCCTGCAACGACGCCAGGATCGTCTGGTGCGAGTCGAGCATTTGCTGGGCGTAGGTCTTCACGTCCGGGCGCGTCGCCTTGCGCAGCGCGACCTTGGCGGCATCGATCTCGTAGTTGTTCGCATCCCAGGCCCAGGCGACATAGTTCGGCGCTGCGACGTCGGTCATCGGCTGGACGCCGATATCGGCGGCGCCGGTCGCCGCAGGGGCAGCAGCAGTTGCGGGGGCGGCGGCGGCTGCAGGAGCCGCGGTTGCCGCGCCAGCGGCGGGTGCGGCGGGTGCCGCCGGTGCAACCGTTTGTGCGACGCTGGCAGTACCGAGCATCAGAATCGCGGTGGTGGCAAGAAGGGCCTTGTCAAACACGGTGCATCTCCAATTGTTACGTTTTTAGAGCGACTGCTCCGAAGCAAATCACAACATGAATATAACATGGAAACAGTATTGCCGTTCCTCGACTAGTCCGGCGTACTGGCTCGCTTTAACCCGTAACTAGGGCAATCCGGCGGCAGCCAGCCGGGCACCTTTCGTTGCCATCAGGTCGAACAGCTTGTCCGGATCGTTACGTTTCAATGCCAGCAATTGCGCCACCGGTCCATTATCCACGACGATCTCGCGGACGCCGTTCGACATGTTGTCGATGATGATCGCCGCCGCAATATCCGGCGCCATGCCGCCCTCGATATCGGCGTCGCTGGTGCCGCGCTCGGCGCCATCGCCGGTCAACGCCGACACGGCGATGCCGGTGCGGATGAAGCCCGGTGTCACTGTCGTCACCCGTACCCCGGCATGCGCGACCTCGGCACGCAGGGCGTCGAAATAGCCCATCATCGCGTGCTTGGCGGCGCAATAGCCGGTGCGCAGCGGCGAGCCCATCTTGCCGGCGGCGGAGCTGATCGCCACGAAATGCCCGTCGCCGGCCTCCAGCATCGCCGACAGCAGCAGCTGCGTCAGCCGCAGGGGCGCGAAGAAGTCGACCTCCATCAGCTGGCGGTACACGGCGAATTCGGTGTCCTTGCCCAAGCTGCGCTGCGAGATGCCGGCGTTGTTGACCAGCATGTCGACCTTGCCGCGCCAACCCTGCGCCTGCGCCACGACGACGGGCAGCGCGGCATAGTCGGTCGCCTCGAACGGCAGCACCAGCGTGTTGCCGATGCAGGTTGCGGCGACTGCTTGCAGCGCCTCGACCCGGCGACCGGACAGGATCAGGTTGGCGCCGCGCTCCGAATAGGCCCGGGCCAGCGCTTCGCCGATGCCCGATGATGCACCGGTCACCCAGATCGTCCGGCCGACGATTTCCATCTCAAAAGCTCCAGAACGGCAGCAACGGCCCACCGAGATATGGGTGCGCCCAGGTCGCGACGACGAACAGCAGGACGCCGCCCAGCGTCGCCACCGCGCCGGGGTACAGGGTGCCGATGGCGGCGCGCCCGCGCAGCTGGTTCATGAACGGCACGAAGCTGGTGGCGCGCTCGTGGACGCGCCAGGCCTCGCCCATCTGGCCGCGCTTCTTGCCGTCCTGGCCGCGCGCGCCGACCAGCGCCAGGACGCCGATGGCAGTGCACAGCAGCACCGTCCGCGCGTCGCCCGACACCCAGGCATGGACCACCGCCCAGATCGCGAACGACCACATCATCGGGTGGCGGGTGATCGCCATGACGCCGCGCGGCGCGCTGCCCGCCGGTGCGCTGGGGGCGCCCATCAGTGCCGGGTTGGGCGCGGTGACCGAGCCGATGAACAGGATCGATGCCAGCAGCATCAGCGGCACCGCGGCCCACCACGCCCAGGCCGGCGCCGGCCACATCAGCAGGCCCGACGGCGCCCGCCGGCAGGCCCATACCGACCAGCCGAGCGTCACCACGGCGACCAGCGAGTAGAGACCGGCAAAGCCCTTCTCGCCAAGGCGGGCGACCAGCGGGGGCCGCAGCGGATGCGACAGCAGCAGGTGCGTCCCGACGAACGACAACAGCGCGGCCAGCAGCATCATCGCGTCTCTACCTTCGATATTGGAGCGGTGCTTCCTGCATCTTCAACCCGAGATAGCGATCGCGCAACTCGGTCTGACGCGAGGTCATCGGCTGGCGCACGCCGTCGATCAACACGGCGGTCGGGGCGGAGGTCAGCTCCAGCGGATCGCCGTCCCAGACGACGACATCGGCGCGCTCGCCGCTCGCCAGCGTGCCGGTGTCGGTCATGCCGAAAATCGCCGCCGGGGCGCTGGTGACGGTGCGTAGCGCCTCGTTCCAGTTCAGCCCGACGCCGCCGGGAACGCGCGCCTGCGCGACCAGATTGCCCGCGTAGTTGGGCAGGTCGCGGGCCTGGAAGCTGGCATCCTGCTCCAGCAGGCCGAGGCCGACGACGACGCCCGCCTTGACCAGCCGCCCGACGTTCGACTTGGTCGAGGCCAGCGATTCAAAGCTGTTGGGATTGTCGAGCATCGGCTGGGTGATGACCGGCACCTTGGCCGCGGCGATGCGGTCGGCAACCAGCCAGCCTTCGCGCGCGCCGAACAGCACCAGCTTGAGCCGCGGGAACTCGGTCCGCAGCGCCAGCACGTTGACGATGTCCTGCGCCCGCTCGACATGCACGACCAGCAACTGCCGGCCCTGCACCACCGGCACCAGCGCGGCGGCGTCGAGGCGGGTGACCAGCGAGTCCCGGTCGCGGCCGCTTTCGAAGCGCACCGGCGCGAGGGCATAGCGCTGCGCCTCGTCGAGCGCGTTGCGGAAGTTCAGGAACGCCGCGGGACGCGAACCACCGGCGGAGCGCGAGCCGCGCTCGCCGAGCTCGACGAACTGGAAGGCGCGCGGCCGGGTCACCGGGTCGTAACCGGCGGCGAGGCTGATCACCGCGCCCTGCCCGCCGAAGATCGCCTGGCTCGCGGCCGGGCGCACGGCGGAGCGGGTGACGCCGCCCTGACGCTCGACCGCGACGTTGACGGCGCTGCCGTTAAAGCCGGGTGCGAGGTCGATCGCTGCGGAAAACGGCGAGCGCGAGGCGCCGCTGTCGTTGGTCTCGTCGACACCGTCGACCTCGGAGATGCCCATCGAGGCCATGGCGGAGAAGATGCCGGGGGTGACCCATTTTCCGGTCGCGTCGATGACGCTGGCCCCGGCCGGGACCGCGACGTCGCGGCCGACGGCGACGATGCGCCCGTCGCGAACGACGACGGTGCCGCCTTCGATGACGGTGTCCGCGGTCGCGACCTTGCCGCCGGTGATCGCGATCGTCTCGGCCGCGACCGGGCTCGCCAGCACCAGCGCGGCG
This sequence comes from Glacieibacterium sp., assembly GCF_965200405.1. Classification (GTDB taxonomy): domain Bacteria; phylum Pseudomonadota; class Alphaproteobacteria; order Sphingomonadales; family Sphingomonadaceae; genus Glacieibacterium. The sequence goes on along the minus strand of NZ_OZ241356.1, from coordinate 2,563,379 downwards.
GTGATCAGCAACGCCTTCACTTGACGTCTCCGGAGCCGGGCTGGCCGAGTTCGAAGTCGGTGCGCGGGCGCTTGTTGGGGTCCGACCAGTCGTACATCACGGCGCCGTCGATCCAGATCTTCTCCGGTCGCGAATAGACCGAGAACGGCTCGCCGTTCCACAGCACGACATCGGCGCGCTTGCCGGGCTCGAGGCTCCCGGTCTCCTTGTCGATGCCGAGGCCCTTGGCCGGGTTGAGCGACAGCCACTCCCAGGCGTGCTCCGGCGTGATCGTCAGCCCGGCGCGGCGACCGGCGGCGATGGCCTTGGCAGCCTCCTGGTTGAGGCGCTGGATGCCGTCGGCGTCGTCGGAGTGGATGGCGACACAGGCGCCCGCGGCGTCGACGAAGGCGGCATTCTCGCGGATGCCGTCATAGCTTTCCATCTTGAAGCCCCACCAGTCGGCCCAGACCGCGGCGCAGATGTCGTTGGCCTTGAGCAGGTCGGCGATCTTGTAGGCCTCGACGGCGTGGTGGAACGCCGTGACGTGATAGCCGAACTCCTTCGACATCGCGATGACGTTGGCCATCTCGTCGGCGCGGTAGCAGTGGTTCTCGACCAGGATGTCGCCGTTGAGGACGCCCATCAGCGTGTCGTTGGCCAGTTCGCGCCGAGGTGCCTCCGTCGGGCGGGCGTTGCCGGCGTTGGCGCGCCGCGTATAGTCGTCCCAGCGCCGCTTGTAGCTGACCGCGTCGGACCAGACCTGGCGGTCGACCGCGATGTTGCCCATGCGGGTCTGCGGCGACTGGCCCTTGCTGCCATAGACGCGCTTGGGGTTCTCGCCGCACGCCATCTTCAGGCTGGGCTTGGCGCCCGGGAACTTCATGTCCTGCGCGGTTCGCCCGAGCACGTTGCGCACGGTGACGCCGCGGCCGCCGAACAGGTTGGCGGAGCCGGGCAGGATGTGCAGCGTGGTGACGCCGCCGGCGAGCGCGCGGGTGAACTGCGGGTCCTGCGGCCAGATCGAATGCTCCGCCCAGACTTCGGAGCGGTTCGGCCCGGTGGCCTCGTTGCCGTCGCTCAGCGCCTCGACGCCCGGCGAGGGATAGTCGCCGAGGTGGCTGTGGATGTCGATGATGCCGGGAGTCACCCATTTGCCGGCGGCGTCGACGACCTGTGCACCCGCCGGGATGGCGACCGCCTGGCCGATCTCGGCGACCTTGCCGTTCTCCAGCCGGACCATGCCGCCGAGCAGCTTGCGCCCGGCGCCGTCGTAGATGTTGGCGTTCCGGATGACCGTCGTCACCGAGGGATAGGGCCGGTACGTCGACGGATAGGGGTCCGCCGGGATCGACACGACTTCGCGCGGCGCCGCAGCGGCGGGGGGCGACCTGCCCGATGCGGTGGCGGCCGGACCCGCGGGGTGGGTCGCGCAGGCTGCCGTCAGCAGCAGCGCCGCGAGCGTGAGATTGCGCATCAGTCGACCCCGTGCATCCAGCGCTTGATCAGCGGCGACAGCCCCAGCAGCACCAGCCCGATCACCGCCGAGACGATGCCGATGGTCTGGAAGACGCCGGCGTAGGTTTCCAGGCTGACCTTCAGATTGGTCACCTGCCCGCCGACCGTCTCGACGCTGGCGACCTGCGCGACGACGCCGGCGACATATTGCGCGCAACTGATCGACAGGAACCAGACGCCCATCATCAGCCCGACGATGCGCGCGATCGACAGCTTGGTGATCATGCTCAGCCCGACCGGCGAGATGCATAGCTCGGCGGCGGAGTGGATGAAGTACAGGCCCGCCAGCCACCAGACGCCGACCTTGAAGTCGGGCCCGGCGAAGTTGGTGCCCCAGACCAGGAACAGGAAGCCGGCGCCGACGCCGATCAGCGCCAGGCCGAATTTGATCGGGATGCCGGGCTCGATGCCGCGCCGGCCGAGGGTACGCCACAGCACGCTGAAGATCGGCGCGAGCAGGATGATGAAGGCGGCGTTGAAGAACTGCGTCTGGCCGGCCGAGATGCTGAACAGCCCGAAGATGCTCATGTCGGTGTTGCGGTCGGCGAACAGCGTCAGCGACGATCCGGCCTGCTCGAACAGCGTCCAGAACACGACGTTGAAGACGATCAGCACCATCGCCGCGCCCATCATCTGGAACTCGGCGCGCGTGCCGACGCGGTAGGCCCAGATCGGGATGCCGATGATCGACAGCAGGAAGGTGAAGAACAGCACTTTACCGAGGATCGGCAGGCCCAGGATATAGCCGCCGATGCCCTGGCCGGCGACCGGCTCCGGGGCGTTCATCAGGTTGGTGAACAGGAACCACATCACCGGGATCGACAGCAGCGCGGCGCCATAGATCAACAGGCTCTTGTCGCCGCCGGTCTGTGGCGGCGGATCGCCGACGCCGGCCAGCTTTGGTCCCGCGAACTGGATCAGCGCCCAGGACACCGCCATGCCGATCGCGGCTAGGCCGAAGCCCGCCCACCAGCCAAGGCCCTGCCAGCTGCCCATGCCGACCGCCAGCACCGGGCACAGCAATTGCGAGAACAGCGAGCCGATGTTGATGCCCATGTAGAAGATCGTGAAGCCGGAATCGCGCCGCCGGTCGCCCACCGCGTACAGGGAGCCGACCATCGTCGAGATGTTGGGCTTGAAGAATCCGTTGCCGACGGTGACTGCCGACAGGCCGATCAGCATCAGCATGGTGTAGAACGGGCTGCGGTCGCCGCCGGCCTCGAAGCCGCCCTTGGCGATGGTGCGGTCGGTGTTGCCGTCGGGCGCGACCAGGTCGATCGTGCCGTCGTCGCGGCCCTTGATCGCCAGTCGCTTAGCGCCGTCGAGGACATATTGCTGCTTGCTGCCGTTAGTCTTGTCGACCTGCACTTCATAGCGTTGGCCGTCGATCGTGGCGAAGGGCTTGGCCGCATCGCCGCCGAAGCACAGCGTCAGGTAACCCAGCGACATGACGATGGCGCCGAACTTCACCGAGCGCTTCGAACCGAGGTATTTGTCGGCGATCAAGCCACCGACCAGCGGGGTCAGGTAGACCAGCGCGGTGAAGCCGCCGTACAGGCTGGTGGTGGTGCTATCGCGGAACAGGAAATGATCGGCGAGGTACAGCGTCAAAAGCGCCCGCATGCCGTAATAGCCGAAGCGCTCCATCGCCTCGGTGGTGAACAGGCGCGCCAGTTGTCGTGGATGCCCGAACCAGGTTTCGCCGCTAGCGGCGGGAATGCTTGCCATGTGGATTCCGTAATGAGGGCGATCGGCCTGAGCCGATAATGCCGTCACAGTAGCGCGGCAAACTTGCGGAGCAAGGGGGCGGGTGTTAGCGCCGGGGCATGTTCAACGACCGCTCGACGCCCCTTAGCCTGCTCGCCACCCGCCGCTCCGGAAAGGCCCGCGACATGGCCGAGCCCGGTCCGACGCCGGGCCAGCTGGAACGGCTGCTGACCGTTGCCGCGCGGGTTCCCGACCACGGCAAGCTGGCACCGTGGCGCTTCGTCACCATCGCCGCCGACCGGCGCGAGGCGCTCGCCGACGTGCTGGAGGCCGCGTACCGCGCCGAGGCGGGCGATCCCGGCCGGGTCGCGCTTGCCGCGGTGCGCGAGTTCGCCACCGGCGCGCCGTGCCTGGTCGTGCTGATGGCCAAGCCGCTCCAGCTCTCCAAGATCCCGGTGCGCGAGCAGGAGCTGTCGGTCGGCGCCGCCTGCGGGATGCTGTGCGCGGCGGCCTCGGCGATGGGCTTCGTCGCCAACTGGCTGACCGGTTGGGCGGCCTGCTCCCCGGGTGTCGCTGCGGCATTGTGCGAACCGGGCGAGAGCATCGCCGGCTTCTTCTTCATCGGCACGCCGACGCGCGAGCTGGAGGAGCGGCCACGCCCCGACCTGACGACCGTGGTTCGCGCCTGGGAAGGCTGAGGCGTACTAGGCGTCTGGGACAGTTGACGCCACGCTGTAATAGCGCGATACGACACCTGTGTTCCACGGCGACCGCCCCATCTACCTGCAGATCCGCGACATTATCGTCGCCCGGATCATCGACCGCGGCGGCTCGGGCTCCAGCGGCGACGGTGAGCAACTGCCCTCCGTCCGCGCGCTGGCGGCGGAGCTCGAGGTCAATCCGCTGACCGTCGCCAAGGCGTACCAGGAACTCCAGGCGGCCGGGCTGGTCGCGGCGCGCAAGGGCGTCGGCCTGTACGTCGAGGCCGGGGCCCGGCTGGCGCTGTTGCGGACCGAGCGGGCGGCGTTCCTCAAGAACGAATGGCCGCACATCGCGGTGCGGATCGAGCGTCTCGGCCTGACACCATCGGACCTGTTCGCCGACGCCTGAGCGCGCTAGACCGGTCTGCATGACCGACCAGCTGCTCGAATCCCTCATCCCCGCCGTCCGCGCCGCCGGCGTGCTGATCGAGGAGGTTCGCACGCGCGGCTTCGAAACCCGTGGCAAGACCGACGCCTCCCCGGTCACCGAGGCCGACGAGCGCGCCGAACTGCTGCTCACCGCCGCGATCCGGGCGCTGGACGATGCACCGATCGTCGGCGAGGAGGCGCACGCCGCCGGCCACCGCCCCGATAGCTGCGCCCGTTTCTGGCTGGTCGATGCGCTCGACGGCACCAAGGACTTCATCGCCGGGCGCCCGGCCTATTCGGTCAATGTCGCGCTGGTCGACCGCGGCGTGCCGATCCTGGGGCTGGTGCTGAGCCCGCGCGACGGCATGTTGTGGGCCGGATCGCTGGGCCGCGGCGCGTTCCGCCAGGCCGAGCCGAATGGCCCGCGCGAGCCGCTGCTGACCCGCCCGCTGCAGCCGATGCCGGTCGTCGTCGTCAGTCACAGCCATATGGACCCGGCCACCGCCGCCTGGGTCGACTCGCTCGGGCAGACGCAGCTGGAACCGGCCGGGTCGAGCCTCAAGTTCTGCCGCCTCGCCGAGGGTTCGGCAGACGTCTACCCGCGCTATGGCCCGACCTGCGAGTGGGACACCGCCGCCGGCCATGCCGTGCTGCTGGCTGCCGGTGGCGCGATGCGCGACCGCGACGGACGCGAATTCGGCTATGGCAAGGCCGACTATTTCAACGGCGGCTTTCTCGCGGTCGGCGATCCCGCGGCGTTCGAGCACCTGCCGGCGCTGTAGCTCAGCGCCGGAACTCGGCGACCAGTTCGAGGTGCGTCGACCAGCGGAACTGCCCGACCGGCCAGATCCGCCCGATGCGATAGCCGGCCTCGACCAGCACGCGAGCATCGCGCGAGAAGGTGCTGGGGTTGCACGATACCGCGACGACGATGGGAACCTTCGACAAAGCGATCTGCTCGACCTGTGCCGCCGCCCCGGCGCGCGGCGGATCGAATACCAGCGCATCGAAGCGGTCGAGCTCGGCGGGCAGCAGAGGACGGCGGAACAGGTCGCGGTGCTCGGTCAACAGCAGCTTGCCCGCTAGCCGCGCCGCCGATTGCAGCGCCACCGTCGCTGGACCGCCGCCATCGACCGCCAGCACCTTGGCATGCGCCGCCAGCGGTAGCGAGAACGTACCGAGGCCGCAGAACAGGTCGGCGACCTTGCCGGCACCCGCCGTCGCCGCCAGCACGGCCGCGACCAGCGCCGCTTCGCCGTCGCGCGTCGCCTGCAGGAAGGCAGCGGGAGGCATCGCGACGGGCACGCCGCCGAAATGCATTACCGGCTCCGACGCCAGCGCCATCGTCTCGACGCCACCCTCGTTCTCGACCGAGAGGCGCGCCAGGCCGTGGGCCGCGGCAAAGCGGGTCAGGCGCTCGATCTCCGGCAGGGAGTTCGCGGCGACGTTGGAGAGCAGCACGTCGATGCCGCTGTCGGTCGCGGCCAGCGTCACCCCGGCGCCCTGCCCGTCCTTCATCGCCTTGCCGAGCAGCGCGCGCAGCGGCGCCACCAGCGCGAACAGCTCGGGCAGCAGGACATGGCATTCGTGCAGGTCGATGATGCGGTGGCTCGCCTCCGACGCGAAGCCGAGCACCGTCTGGCCGCGCTTGACCGCATGCAGCGAGGCGCGGCGGCGGGTGCGCGGCGGCGACAGGTGGACCGGCTGGATCGACCCGATCGGGATGCCGGCCAGCGCATGCTCGATCCGGGCGAGGGCCCAGCGCGCATAGGCCGGATCGGCGACGTGCTGGAGCTGGCAACCGCCGCATTCGGGGAAGTGGCGGCACGGCGGAACCTGGTGGTCGGGGCCGGGGATCAGCGTGCCGTCGGGCTCGACGCGGTCGCCCGGGACGCCGAACGCAATGAAGCGACCGTCGTCGGTGACGCCGTCGCCGCGCGCGCCGATGCGGACGATCTCGCTCACAGGCCGGCCAATGTCGCGGGGATCAGGCCCGGCATGTCGTCCGCCGTCAGCCCCGGGCCACCGCGTACCCCAAGGTCGCCGTGCAGCCAGACTCCCGCACAGGCCGCGTCGAACGGCGACAGGCCCTGGGCGAGCAGCCCGGTGACGATCCCGACCAGCACGTCGCCCGAGCCGGCGGTCGCCAGCCACGGCGCGGCGTGCCGGTTGATCCGGGCGCGGCCATCGGGCGCGGCGATGACGGTATCGGGGCCCTTGAGCACGACGACCGCGCCGCTGATCGTCGCGGCGGCGCGCGCGCGTTCGACCTTGGACCCCGGCAGGTCGCCGAACAGGCGGACGAACTCGCCCTCGTGCGGGGTCAGCACCGACGCTCCCGCCAGTGCCAGCGGGCGGCCGGCGAACAGCGTGAAGACATCGCCGTCGAGGACCAGCGGGATCTCGCCCTCCAGCGCGGTCCGGACCAGCGAGCGCGCCAGCTCGTCCTGGCCGAGGGCCGGACCGAGAGCGAGCGCCGTCAGCCGACGGTCGAGCAGCAGCGTCCTGAGCGCAGCGGGCGTGTCGGTGCGGCGTAGCATCACGGCATCGAGGCGCGCCGCATATTCGGCCACCGCATCGCCGCGAACCGCCAGCGTCACCAGCCCGGCACCGGCGTGCAGGGCGGCGCGGGCAGCGAGCCGGGCGGCGCCGCCGTGTCCCGCCGGGCCACCGACGATCAGCGCAGAGCCGCGCGAGAATTTGTGCGCGGACGCGGCGAGCGCCGGGCAGGCGGGGCGGGGATTGGCGGCAAGCTGCGAGTCCGGCTGGCCGAGCCCGATGTCGGCGACGACGACGCGCCCGCAGCGCCCGGCGGCGGGAAACAGCAGGTGCGCCGGCTTGAGCGCGCCGAACGCGATGGTCAGGTCGGCGTCGAAGGGGCAGCCGAGGTCGCGACCATCGTCGGTGCCAACACCGCTGGGCAGGTCGAGGGCAATCCGCAGCCGCGCGTCGCCGCCAAGCCGCTGCAGGCCTGCGACATCCTCGTCCGACAGCGGCCGGGTCAGGCCGGTGCCGTACAACGCATCGACCAGCGCGCGGGCGGGCGCCGCGTCGCCGGGACCGACCACGGCGCCGTGCCAGTCGGCAGCAGCGGCGCGGCCCGGATCGCTGGCCGGGGCAGCGAAGGCGACGACCTCGACAATGACGCCCGCCTCGCGCAGGTGGCGCGCGACGACATAGCCGTCGCCACCATTATTTCCCGGGCCGCACGCCACTGAAACCGACATTGGTACGTTATAGGACAGGATCGCCCGTGCGGCGGCGGCTCCGGCGCGTTCCATCAAGGTTCGGGCCGCGGATCCGCCGGCTATGGTCGTCGCCTCGACAGCACGCATTTCGGCGGCTGTGAGGATCGGACAGGGGGAACGACTTGCCAAGCTCACGTCCATTGGTAATTGGGCCGTCCGTATCGGGGGTGCATGATGTTCCGTAGCCTGTTTGTCGTCGTGCCGCTCGCGCCGCTGGTGCTGGCCGCCTGTGCGCCATCCCCATTGTACGTCGGCAACGCCCACGCCGCCGTCAGCCGTGACGAAGTCCCCCGCGACGGCCGCGGCGAGCCGATCCTGTCGGCGATCCGCCCGGTCCCGGTCAGGGCCGCGCCACCGTCGCCGGTCGTGCCGCTGTACCCGAAATAGGCGTCAGATATCGGCGAAGACGTGGCGCTCGGCCCGCGCACCCGGGTGGGTCAGAGCGCCCTGCCGCGCCGGGCCGACATTCTGCGCGTAACGCCATAGCGTCCCTGAGCCATAGGCGTTGAGCCGTGGCTGCCACGCCGCACGCCGCACTGCGAGCACGTCGTCGGCAACCTGCAGGTCGATCGTCCCCGCCTCGGCATCGATGCTGATGATGTCGCCGTCCTCGACCAGCCCGATCGGGCCGCCGTCCGCCGCCTCCGGCCCGACATGGCCGATGCAGAAGCCGCGCGTCGCACCGGAGAAGCGCCCGTCGGTGATCAGCGCGACCTTCTCGCCCATGCCGAGGCCGTACAGTGCCGCGGTGGTCGACAGCATCTCGCGCATGCCCGGGCCGCCCTTGGGACCCTCGTAGCGGATGACCACGACCTCGCCCTCGCGGATGCTGCGCGCCTCGACCGCGGCGAAGCAATCCTCCTCGCAGTCGAAGACCCGCGCCGGGCCGGTGAACTGCAGGCGGTGCATGCCCGCGACCTTGACGATCGCACCGTCGGGCGCGAGCGAGCCGCGCAGGCCGACGACGCCACCGGTCGGCGAGATCGGGTTCGACACCGGGCGGATGACCTGCTGGTCGTCGCGCCACGTCACGTCGGCAAGGTTCTCGGCCAGCGTCTTGCCGGTGACGGTGATGCAGTCGCCGTGCAGGAAGCCGCCGTCGAGCAGCGTCTTCATCACCATGTAGATGCCGCCCGCGTCGTACAGGTCACGAGCCACGAAGCGCCCGCCGGGCTTGAGGTCGGTGATGTAGGGCGTCTTCTTGAAGATCTCGGCGACGTCGAACAGGTCGAAGTCGATGCCCGCCTCGCTCGCCATCGCCGGCAAATGCAGCGCGGCGTTGGTCGAGCCGCCGGTCGCGGCAACCACGGTGGCGGCGTTCTCGAACGCCTTGCGCGTGCAGATGTCGCGCGGACGGATGTTCTTCTCCAGGCACAGCATGACGGCCTTGCCGGCTGCGACGGCCAGCTCCTCGCGGCCGCTGTAGGGGGCGGGCATCATGTTGGAATTGGGCAGCGACAGCCCGATCGCCTCGGCGACGCAGGCCATGGTGTTTGCGGTGAACTGGCCACCACAGGCACCGTGGCCCGGGCAGGCGACCTTCTCCAGCGCGGTCAGGCGCGACAACGGGCAGGCACCGGCGGCGAATTGGCCGACCGCCTCGAACACGTCGACGACGGTGACGTCCTTGTCCTCGAAGCGCCCCGGCAGGATCGAGCCGCCATAGACGAAGACGCTGGGCACGTTGAGGCGCAGCATCGCCATCATCATGCCGGGCAGGCTCTTGTCGCAGCCCGCGAACGTCAGCAGCGCGTCATAGCTATGGCCGCGCATCGACAGCTCGACCGAGTCGGCGATGACCTCGCGGCTGACCAGCGACGACTTCATGCCCTGGTGGCCCATGGCGATGCCGTCGGTGACGGTGATGGTGTTGAAGCGCCGCGGCGTGCCTCCCGCCGCGATCACCCCGGCGCGCGAGGCGTCGGCCTGGGCGTCGAGCGTGGTGTTGCAGGGCGCGGAGTCGTTGCCCGCCGATGCGACGCCGACGAACGGCTTGGCGATATCCTCGGCGGTCAGGCCCATCGCGTAATAATAGGACCGGTGCGGCGCGCGCTCGGGCCCCTCGGTCACGTGGCGGCTGGGGAGGCGTGATTTATCGAAGGTCATGGCGCGGTGTTTGAGCGGTTGGCGGCGCGTGCGTCAAGATGGTCGGGGTACGCGCACTTGTCGTGGTTCAGTCCGGCAGGCCGAAGACGTACAGCGCATAGCCGGTCGCGGGCCGGTGCACCTCGGTCAGCATCGTGCCGGGCTTGAGCTGTGGACTGCCGCCGCCGAGCGCCGTGGTCACCGCGATATACTGCTTGCCGTCGACCATGAAGCTGACCGGGAAGCCCTGCACCGTCGTCCCCAGCCGGGTCTTCCACAGCGTCTTGCCGTCGCGCACATCGATGGCGCGGAAGACCCGGTCGAAATCGCCGACGAAGGCGACATTACCGCCGGTCGAGACCACCCCGGTCAGGAACGGCGCGCGCTGCTGGAACGACCACAAGGGCTTGAGGTCGCTGGTTCGATAGGCCGACAGCCGCCCGAGGTTGCCGTCCGATCCCGGCATCTCGAAATAGGTCTGCGAGCCGTTGCCCAGCATGAACACGCAGCTCTGGCTGAGCGGGATGATCAGCGCGTCGGTCGGCTGGTGATAGCTGGTCGACTGCCAGTCATGGCCGCCCTCCGGCCCGGGGCAGGACGACAGCCACTGGTCGAGCTTCTGGTCGACGACGTCCTTGCGGTACGTCGGCAGGCCGGTCTTGCGATCGATGCTGGTGAAGACGTTCTGGAACACCGTCTCGCGGTGGTCGAGATACTTGCCGGTGACGCGGTCGAGCTTCCACAGGATGCCGGCCTTGCCGATGGTCAGCAGGGTCTTCTGGTCGCCGTGGTCGACCAGCACGCGCTCGAACACCTCGTCGAGGTCGAAGGTCTCGCCGGGCGAATGATTGTGCCACCACCTCAGCTTGCCGTCGTCGGGGTTCAGCGCCAGCGTCGAATTGGCGTAGTCGGTCGCGCCGTTGCCGCTGCCGCGCAGGTCGCGACGCCACGGCTTGGCCTGTGCGGTCCCCCAATAGGTCGTGTTAAGCGCTGGGTCATAGGTGCCGGCGATCCAGGTCTCGGCGCCCTTGCGCTCGTTGTCGGGCAGGTTGTTCCAGGTCGCGCCGCCGGGCTGGCCCTTCAGCGCGACGGTGACGAACTTCCAGTCGCGCTTGCCGGTCGCGGCGTCATAGGCCGAGATGTAGCAGTGGTTGTCATCGCCCTTGCGGCCGCAATTGGTCATGCCGACCAGGATCTTGCCGTGGATGATGATCAGGCCGCCGGTCGAGCCGCCGACCTTGGGATCGTCGGTGATCCGGGTCTTCCAGACCTCCTCGCCGGTGCGCGCGTCGAGCGCATAGATGCCACCCTGCGGCGTGTTGACGTACAGGTTGGTGCCATACAGCCCCATCGCCCGCGTCTCCTCGGTCGACGGGCCGGGACCCATGCCGCGTGGCGCCGGGCCGAGGCGGTTCTCCCACAGCAGCTCGCCCGATCTGGCATCGAGCGCCTGGATCGTGTTGGCGATGCCCCACATGTAGATGACGCCGTCATGGACGATCGGCGTGTCCTCCATCGTGCCGTTCTCCGGCATCGACCACATCCACTTGAGCTGCAGCCTGGCGACATTGGCGGTGTCGATCTGCTTCAGCGGGCTATAGCTCCAGCCCTGGTAGTTGCGGCGCATCATCAGCCAGTCGCCATCGGGCGGCGAGGTCAGCATCGCGTCGGTCACCGGTACGTAGTTCTTGATGTCGCCCTTGAACGTCAGGCCGAACTTCGACGGCAGCGTGAAGCGCCCGGGATCGCCGTATTTGACCGGCTGGCCCTTGGCGGCAAAACCGGCGGAGGTAGCGACCACGGGGCCGGCGGGTGGTGCGGCCTCCTTGGTGCCGGCAACCTGCGCTGCGGCTGCAGGCGCATTGGCCTGCGCTCCGGGTGCGGCAGGCGCCGATGCGACCGGACCGTTGGCAACGTCGGCGGGGATGCTGCCATCGGCGATCTGCCCGATCGCGACGGCGGTGGCGGGCGTGAACGCGGTGGTGCCGGCCTTCGCGCCATTGGCGTGGAGCAGATAGGCGACGATGTTGGTGTAGGTCTCGACCGGCAGGCTGCCGCCGGCGCCATAGGGCATGGAAGTGTGGACCTTGCTGTAGAGCTGGTCGGTAGTCCGCTTGCTCCACGCCGCGATGAACGACTTGCCGGCCAAAGGCAGCGCGTCGTTCATGCCGGCGAGGTCGGACTGATGGCAGGCTGCGCAGTTCTCGGCATACGCCTGCCGCCCGGCGTCGACCTGCGTCTGGGTGAACGCGCCGGAGACGCCCTGGCCGGAGGCGATACCGATCAACCCGACTGCCAGCAATGTCGCGACGCCGCCGCGCAGGACCGTCCTTGAACGCATCGCCATGGCCCTCAACGCTTCGGCGTGTCGAGCTGCGGCAGGAACCACTTGCCCTGCTGCGGGACGCCCTGTGCCGCAGTCTCGTGAGCAGGCAGCAGCCAACCCCACAGGGTGCCCTTGGGCCCCCATTCATAGCCCGGCGGCGCCTTTTCGCTGTCCACCTGGATGTACAGTCTGCCGGTTCGCAGCGCCTGCGCCTGCGCGCCGCTCAGCTTGAAGCTGCCCGAAACGGTGCCGCTGTTCGACTGGCTGACCGTCAGCGCCAGCACCTTGGTGCCCGGTACGCCGATGTGCGGGCTGAGAAACAGGTTGGCGGTGGTTGCGCTCGACGGCAGCCCGGCGAAATCGCCCTTCACGCTGAGCAGCTTGCCGTCATAGCTGGCAGTGGCGTTGCCGCGCCCGGCGATCACCGCCTTGGTCTCGTCGTCGAGCGGCATCGGCCCGAGATTGGCCTGATAATCGGCGGCTACGGCGGGCATGGCGACGACGCACGCCACCAGCAGCGCATGGATGCGGATATGGTTGCGCATGGTCGCCCTCCCCTCCACCTGGTGGCAGATGCGCGGCTGGCTGCTCGATCAGCTCTGGTTGCCGCGGCCCGATCGATGGACAACCCTCGGCGACGATGCAAGCCTTTTGTCACGCCGGGGCAATGACCCTCCGAGAGCCTGCAATACCGCTCTCCCGGCGCGACCGACGCTGATCGACCCGGGCGGGCGGCTAGCTTGTCGGGAACAGCATGAACTGTTCGATCTTGCCGCCGTCGGGCTCGGCGCGGAGGACGAGCTTGAGCTTCGCGGTCGGGTAGGTGATCGTATAATATTCAGCGGTGAAGCCGCCGCGGATGCTCGACTTGTCGAGGGTGAAGCTCAACGGCTCGGCCAGCTTGACCAGGCTGGCGCGGTAGTCGCCGATGGCCGTGGCAGTGAAGTAATAATTGCCGTTCGCGGTAAAGCGGCTGCGGTCGAGCTTGCCGGCGCGGATCTGGTCGAGAACGGCGCGAGCCCGGGCGGTCGCGTCGGTGTCGGCGAACAGCATCGCCTCGATGCCGTCGGCGATGGCACTATGCGCGTCGCCGAAATCGGCATTGACCGCGACGACGACGGCGGCACGATCGTCGGGGTAGATGCGGTTTTCGGTGAGGAAGCCGGTCGCCTCGCCGCCGTGATGGATGCGGCGGTGGCTGCCGACCTTGTCGACGTCGACGCCGAGGCCATAGTCGGTGCCGCTGCCGTCGGCGAGCTTCACCTCGCGCTGCTGCTCGGCGTAGGAGGCCGGGCGCATCACCGACTTGTCGATGACGCTGATGTCCCATTTCGCCAGGTCGGGCGTGCTCATCGCCAGTTCCCCGGCAGCGAACAGCCAGCCCTTGACCGAGGGCGTCACCCGGCGCACCGGGCCCGCGGCATAGCGCATGAAGCCGACCGCATCGCCCGCCCCGGTCGCGAGGTCGCCGTCGATGGCACGCATGCCGAGCGGCATCAGGATGCGGTTCTGCAGGAAGGTCAGCAGCGGCTGGCCGGACACCTTCTCGATGATCAGGCCGGCGGCGACATAGCCGGTGTTCGAATATTGCCACTTGGTGCCGGGCGCGAAGTCGAGCGGCGCCTTGGCCCAACGGTCGAGGATCTGCTGCGGCTGGACCGGCGTCGCCATGTCGACGAAGCTGTAATCCTGCGGCCAGTAATCGCGGTAGCCCGAGGTGTGCGACAGCAGCTGGCGGAGCGAGATCTTGTCGGCGTCGGTGAGGTCCGGCAGGTATTTCCCGACCTTGTCGTCCAGCGACAGCTTGCCGTCCTGCGCCAGCAACAGCATCGCAGCAGCCGTGAACTGCTTCGACACCGAGGCGATCTGGTAGCGTGCGTCGATGCTGGCCGGCGCGCGCGGGTCGGCGCGCTGGACGCCATAGGCATGGGCATAGGCGATCTGCCCGTCGCGCACGACGGTGACGGAGGCGGACGGCACACCGGTGGTCGCCAGGATGCGCGCCGCAAGAGCATCGACTTTGGCGGTCTCGGCTTGCGTGAACGGCGCGGCGGTCGCCATCGCCGGCAGCAACGCGATCAGGGCAACAAGACGCTTCATGTTGGCTCCTTGGGCAGGCAGGCGAGGATGACGCGGCCCAGCACCGCCGCCCAGCGCCCCACCGCATCGTCGTCGTCGAGCTCGTCCTGACGGATCTCGAGACCGAGGTAGGGGATGCCGCGCGCCTCGGCATGGCGGTTCATCGTGTAGTTCAGGTCGCGACCCGAATAGGGTTCGTTGTCGCCGGCGATGATGCCGTCGGCGCGGAGCATCGGCAGGGCGATGCGGGCGGCACGGTCGTCGCGGTTGTACAGGATGCCGACGTGCCAGGGACGCAGCTCGTCGGGGCGGCTGAGCAGGCGCGGCGTGAAGCTGTGGACGCTGACGATCAGCCGCGGTGGCTGGGCATCGAGCTGGGCCGCGACGGCATCATGGTAGGGCGCGTGATAGTCCGCAACGCGGCGCTCGCGCTCCTCGGCGGTGAGGGCCGCATTGCCGGGAACCTCGTCGCCGTCGGCGGTGATCGGGATCAGGCCGGGCGAGCCGGGCGCGCGGTTGAGGTCGACGACCAGCCGCGACAGGGTGGCGATGATCGCCGGTGCGTCGAGGTTGGCGGCCAGCGCCTCGGTCAGCGCGCCGACACCGATGTCGAGGGCGCTGTGCCTCGACATCATGTCGGGATGAACTCCAAGCGTGATGTCAGGCGGCACGAACGCCGAGGCATGGTCGGCGATCAGCAGCACCGGCAGGCTGCCGGCAATCAGGCGAGCCGGATTGTGGGGGGCGGGGCTCACCCGAACACCGGCTTGCGGCGCTGGACGAAGGCGCCGACGCCTTCCGCAAAGTCGGGGCCGTCGAAGGCCGCGTCGAACTGCGCGGCGGTGTCGGGGGCATCGTCCGTCTCGCCGGCGATGATCCGGGCGACAATCGCCTTGGTGGCGCGCTGGCTATGACTGGAGCCGGCGAGGACGGCGGCGACATAGGTGGCGACGGCAGTGTCGAGATCGTCGGCGACCTGCTCGACCAGCCCGATGCGCAGCGCCTCGGCGGCGTCGATGTGCATCGCGGTGAACAGCAGCCGCCGGGCCTGTGCCGGGCCGACGAGATCGACCAGCAGCCGCGTGTCGTGCAACGGATAGACCAGCCCGAGCTTGGCCGGGGTGATGCCGAAGCGGCCGCGCGGACTGGAGATGCGCAGGTCGCAGGCCAGCGCCAGTCCGCAACCACCGCCGATGCAGTCGCCGTCGATGACCGCGAGCGTCGGCTTGGGGGCGCGGGCCAGCGTCACCTGGGTGCGGCGGATCGCAGCATTGTTGGCGGCGCGCCACAGTGGGTCCTGCGAGGAGGTGGCGAACTCGCGGATGTCGGCACCCGCGCAGAACACCCCGGGCGACGCGGACTCGACGATCAGCAGGCGGACGGCGGGGTCGGCCATCGCCTCGTCGACGAGCGCGGGAAATCGCTGCCACATCGACAGGGTGAAGGCGTTGCGCCGCCCCGCCCGGTCGAGGCGCAGGCGGGCGACGCCGTCGGCGACGTCGAGGTGGAGCGAGTCGGTCAAGCGATCATTCCCATGTGGCGGCCCCCTCGTTCCGCGAGGCAGGCGTCACAGGCAAGCAAAAAAGGCCGCCCGTTGCCGGGCGGCCGATCTGTGCTCGCGGTGCAGGAGGGTCCGACCGGGAGCGTCAGTTGGTGGTGGCGACCGGCGCGGCGGCGGACGCGAGCTGTGCCGGGTCGAGGCCGAGCAACTTGGCAGCCGCCTTGAACTTGTGACCAGCCTCGTAGCTGGCACTGGCGGCACACAGGGCCTCGCCGGTGTTGATGTTCTGCAGCGCCTTGCGCGCGATGTCGGGCTTGGCGGTCGCCGCAGCGGCGCGAAGCTGGGCGGGCATCGCGGTGCAATCGACGGGAGCGGCGCTGGCGGACACGCCAATGAGAGCGGCAATGGCGATGGGCACGACGGCGATGAAACGGGTGATCATGGGTGTTGTCCTGCTTCGGGCCGAAGGCGGAGCGCCCGTGGTCCGTTGGTTGAGTGTTACTCAGTTCAACTGAGTGGAGCTTTAAGTGACGCTCAGAACGCCGTCAAGCGGAATCTGAGCGTCGGTCAGAACTGTTCTATGCGGCTTGATATTGCTGCGCTGCAGCATGAACGTCCGTTGCGACGGAAGGTTCAGACCAGACTGGTTGCTACCGTCCACCACCCCGGATGGACGTCCCGGGCTGCGTCGGCGCAGGCTTTCGGCGTGTCGAACAGCGCGAAGCAGGTCGCCCCCGATCCCGACATGCGTGCCAGGCTGACGCCGGCGCGACTGTCCAGCCAGTCGAGGACCTCGCCGATCACCGGTGCGATCGTCAGGGCCGGTGGCGCGAGATCGTTGCGGAGGTCGGCAATGTCGAGCAGCGGGTCCAGCGGCCCCAGGTCCACGCGGTCCCAGGCCGCGAACACCGGCCCGGTCGATACCGCAACCCGAGGGTTTACCAGCAAAACCGGCGTCCCGCCCCAGTCGGTGTCGAGCGTTGCAAGCGCCTCGCCGCGCCCGGTGCCGAACACCGTCCGGCTGCCGACGCAGGCCGCGACATCGGCGCCTAGCCCGGCCGCGAGGTCGACCAGTCGCGCCTCCGGCCAGTCGATTTCCCACAGCCGGTTGAGCAACCGCAGCGTTGCCGCCGCATCCGCCGAGCCGCCACCGAGGCCGGCGGCAACGGGAATGACCTTGTCCAGCGTCAGCCTCGCACCGACGCTCGTGGCCGACGCCTCTGCCAGTGCCCGGGCGGCGCGCAGCACGAGATTGTCGCCGCCCTGCCCCGCTGCACCTGCGAACGGTCCGTCGACGCGCAGACTGAGGTCGTCCGCGAGTTCGGCCCGGAGCGTATCGCCGAAATCGGTGAAGGCGAAGATCGTCTCGAGGTCGTGGTAGCCGTCCTCGCGCCGCCGCCGCAGGTGCAGGGCGAGGTTGAGCTTGGCCGGCGCGCGCTCCGTCAGCATCGGCTCAGCGCGCCGCGACCAGCCCCGGTCCGACGTCGAGGCCATAGTCGAGCTTGGCCGCCAGCGCCGCCTTGTTCTTGTCGGCCGGATCGAGATCGAGCGCCGCACGCCAGCGGAACCGCGCCTCGATCTTGCGCCCGGCACGCCAATAGGCATCCCCCAGATGCTCGTTGATCATCGAGTCACCCGGCTGGGCGGCGACGGCGCGCTCCAGTACCGGGACGGCCTCGGCGAACTTGCCGCGGCGGAACAGCGCCCAGCCGAGCGAGTCGGTGATCGCCCCGTCGTCGGGCTGCAGCTTGGCCGCTTTCTGGATCATCATCTGCGCCAGGTCGAGGGTCTCGCCGCGATCGAGCAGTGCGTAGCCGAGGTAGTTGAGCACCGCCGGTTCTTCCGGAGCCAGGGCCAGCGCCTTGCGCAGGTCGGGCTCCGCCGCCGCCCAGTTGCCGGCCTGTTCATAGCTGCTGCCGCGCAGGAAATAGTCACTCCAGCCGGGTTTGCCGCCCGGCGCCAGCGCGATCGCGCGGCTATAGGCTTCGGCCGCCTTGGCCGGCTGTTCGCTGCGCCGGAAGAAGTCGCCGAGCCGCGTGAAGCTGGTGGCATCAGCGTCCTTGCCGCTGGCCTCGGCGTTGAGCAGCGCCAGGGCCGCTTCGTCGCGGCCGCTGCCCGCCAGCAGCTGCGCGCGGCGGGCGCGGGCGGGCTCGAACAACGGATCGCCCGCCGGGATCTGCGAATAGGCGGTCAGGGCGCCGTCTATACGCTGGCTGCGCGCCAGCACGTCGCCCGCGACCAGCCAGGTGGCGCTGTTGTCGGGCGACAGGAACGTCGCGACGCGTGCGAAGATCAGGGCGAGCGGCACCGGCTTGTCGCGCGCCAGGTCGGTCGCCAGCCGGGCGCAGGCCCAGCCGACGGCACTGCGCGGGTCGCGAGTCAGCGCCCCGATGCGCTTGCCGGCCGACAGCCGCGCGCGTGCCGCCGCAGCGATCGGGTCGTCGGCAACTGCGTCGAGGACGACCGCCGCAGCCTTGGCATCGCCGCCCTGCTGCAGCGCGTCCGCCTCGCCGATACGGAGGAAGTTTATCCCCGGTCCCGATCCGCCGCGCAGGTCACGATAAGCGGTCGCGGCCTCGGTGAAGCGCCCGGCGGCGGCCAGCATATGCGCCCGCTGCTCGGCAAAGTACGAGCGGGTGAAGCCGGTGGCGCGGGTCGGATCGAGGCGGGCGAGCCCGGCATCGACGTTGTCGCGCCCGAACAGCGTCCAGGCCTCGACGATCGGCCCGACGACCTGGGCATAGCCCGCATCGGCAAGGCCGGGCCGGGCCGCATCGACCGCCTTCCAGTCCCGCTTTTCCAGCGACGCGGCGATCCGGACGAGCGCGGTGGTCGGCTCGCCCTGCCCTGCTGCAGTCAACTGGTTGGCGAGCTGGACCGCAAGCTTCTCGTCCCCCGCCGCGACGGCAAGCTCGAAGGCGCGGCGGCCAAGGGTCGGGTCGGCCGGGTTGCTGCGCCGCGCCGCGTCGAAATAGCGGGCCGCTTCGCCCAGCTTGTCGTCGGAAAAAGCATAGCGGCCGAGGATATAGTCTCGCTCCGCACTCGACCCGACGCGCGGCAGGGCGGCATGGGCAGCGGAGGTCGCGAGCAGCAGCGCGATGAGAGCGAATTTCATGCGGTGCATGATGCGCGAAAGCGGCGGCGCTTGCTACCCTTCGCCGGTTGCCTGGCGGCGGCAACCGGTCCCTCCCCCGCGGGCGGGAGAGGGTAGCGGATCACATGTTGGGGTAGTTCGGGCCGCCACCGCCCTCGGGGACGACCCAGTTGATGTTCTGCGTCGGGTCCTTGATGTCGCAAGTCTTGCAGTGGACGCAGTTCTGGGCGTTGATCTGGAACCTCGGCGTGCCCTCGACCTCGACGATCTCATAGACTCCGGCGGGGCAGTAACGCTGCGCCGGCTCGTCGTAGAGCGGCAGGTTGTAGGTGATCGGGATGTCCGGGTCTCGCAACGTCAGGTGGACCGGCTGGTCCTCCTCATGGTTGGTGTTCGACAGGAAGACGCTGGTCAGCTTGTCGAAGCTGAACACTCCATCGGGCTTGGGATAAACGATCGGGTGGACATGCTCCTTGCGGCGCAGCTGCTCATTGTCCTTGTGGTGGCCCAGCGTGAACGGCATCCGGATTCCCAGGTGCTCGGCCCACATGGTAACACCGGCGAGCAAGGTACCGAGAACATTGCCGGTCTTCTCGACGAACGGCAGCGTGTTGCGGACGCCGCGCAGTTCCTCATAGACCCAGCTGTTCTCGTACGCCGTCTCGTACGCGACCAACTCGTCACCGGTGCGCTGCGCGACGATCGCCTCGACCGCGGCGTCGGCGGCCATCATGCCGGTCTTCATCGCGGTGTGGCTGCCCTTGATGCGGGGCACGTTGACGAAGCCCGCCGAGCACCCGATCAGCGCGCCGCCGGGGAACGCCAGCTTGGGCACCGACTGCCAGCCGCCGTCGTTGATCGCGCGCGCGCCGTAGCTGACGCGCCGCCCGCCGGTCAGCAGCTCCTTCAACGCCGGGTGCGTCTTCCAGCGCTGCATCTCCTCGAACGGCGACAGATACGGGTTCGAATAGTTGAGCCAGGTCACCAGCCCGAGCGACACCTGTCCGTTCGCCTGGTGATAGATCCAGCCGCCGCCGTTCGCCTCGACCAGCGGCCAGCCCTGGGTGTGGATTACCGTGCCGGGCACGTGCTTGGCCGGGTCGATGTCCCACAATTCCTTGATGCCGAGGCCATAGACCTGCGGCTGGGAGTCCTTGGCGAGGTCGAAGTGGCGGATAAGCTGCTTCGACAGGTGACCGCGGACACCCTCGGCAAAGAAGGTGTATTTGGCATGCAGCTCGAGGCCGGGTTGGTAGCTGTCCTTGCGGGTGCCGTCCTTCGCGACCCCCATGTCGCCGGTAGCAACGCCCTTGACCGAGCCGTCGTCGTTCCACAGCACTTCGGCGGCGGCGAAACCCGGGAAGATCTCGACCCCCAGCGCCTCGGCCTGCCCGGCCAGCCAGCGGCAGAAGTTGCCCAGGCTGACGGTGTAGCAGCCCTTGTTGTTCATGAACGGCGGCATCAGCGCGTGCGGAAATTCGGTCTTGCCGGTCGCGCTCAGGATCCAGTGGTGGTTGCTCGTAACCGGCACGGTCAGCGGGCTGTCGAGGTCGCGCCAGTCGGGCAGCAACTCGTCCAGCGCCTTGGGATCGACGACCGCACCCGACAGGATATGCGCGCCGATCTCGGAGCCCTTTTCCAGCACGCAGACGGCCAGCTCGATGCCCGCTTTCGTCGCCTGTTGCTTGAGGCGGATCGCTGCCGACAGGCCGGCCGGGCCACCACCGACGATGACCACGTCATAGGGCATCGATTCACGTTCGGACATCTGGTCTCCCCAGCGATCGGGAGCGTGTCATCCGCCCGTCGCAGCTTTGCAATGCTTCGTCAGATACGGTCACGAAGGTGACTTGACCAGAGCGCCCGCTGCCGCATGGTGTACCGCGTGGATGGGGCCCTTCACCAAAGCACGAACCGCGAGGCGCTTGCCGCTCTGGCCTGGCTGGTCGAAGCGGGCATCGACACGCTCGTCGAAGACACGCCCTACGCCTGGCTCGCGCCGCCAGCTCCCGAGCAGATCCCGCCGCCTAACGTCGCCGAGCCGATCACCCCGTGCGAGGCCGATGCCGTCGTCGAGGCACGCAATTCCGTCGTCAGCGTCGACAGCCTGTCGGCACTGCAGGCCGCGCTGGCCGAGTTCGATGGCTGCGCGCTCGCCACGCACGGCACCAGGCCGCTGTTCTCGGGCGGCGTCGCGGGCAGCGCATTGATGATCGTCGGTGACATGCCGACCGCCGAGGACGTCGGTGAGGACAACATCTTCTCGGGCCGCGCCGGGCTGCTGCTGGATCGCATGCTGGCGGCGATCGGCCTCGACCGTAGCACCGTCTATCTGGCGAACTCGGTTTATTGGACGACGCCCGGCGGTCGCACGCCTGCGGCTGCCGAGATCGCCGCCTGCCTGCCGTTCCTGACCCGTCAGATCGAGCTGGCCAAGCCGCGGATCGTGCTGGCGCTGGGTGGTACGGCAACTGCCGCCCTGACCCGCACCAGCAGCGGTATCGCCCGGCTGCGCGGCAAGTGGCAGGACGGCGTCGTGCCCGTGCTGCCGAGTTTTCACCCGTTGCAATTGCTCGCTCAGCCTTCTTTGAAGGCGCTGGCGTGGCGCGACCTGCTGACCCTGAAGGCCCGTCTCGACAATGCTTAAAGCGATCCTGCTCGCCGCCGTCGCCGTGCTGCCGTTCGCGGCCGCCGCCGAGGATGCGGCGCCGTCCCCCGACATCACCGTCACCGGCAATGTCGGCATCACTGCCGCCCAGCGCCGCGTTCCCGCCCAGCTCAGCGTCGCCGACCGCGCCACCTACCGCCAGGTCTTCCTCGACATCGAGGCCGGGCGCTACAGCGCCGCCGAAGCCGCGCTCGCATCGTTGCCCGATGGCCTGCTGACCGGCACCGCCAAGGCGCAGTTGATGATCGCACGCGGCACCGGTCGCGCGACGCTCGACCAGCTCAACACCTGGCTGACCGCCAACGCCGACCTGCCGCAGACCCCCAAGGTGCTCCAGCTGGCGCAGCGCCTCGGCACGCCGCTGGCGCCGAACCTGCCGGTCAGCCACGCCTTCCGCACCGTCAGCTTCACCACGCCGATGAACACCCGCTCGGCGCAGGGCTTCGGCCAGCCGGGCGATGCCACGCTGGCGACGCGTCTCAAGCCGCTGCTCGCCGCCGACCGCACCGCCGACGCTGAAAGCGCCTGGGGCGGGCTGGCGAGCAGTGCGTCCGAGCCCGTCGCGACGGAGTGGGCGCAGCGCACCGCGTGGAGCTATTACATCGGCGGCGACGACGTCGGCGCGCGCCGTGTCGGCGATCTGGCCGCAGCCGGGACCGGAGAATGGGCGGCACTCGGCGGCTGGGTCGTCGGGCTGGCGTCGTTCCGCCAAGGCGACTGCGAGAGCGCCGCGCGCGGCTTCGACACCGTCGCCAAGAAGTTCGCCAGCGAGGACCTTTCCGCCGCCGCCGCCTATTGGGCGAGCCGCGCGCACATGGCCTGCGGTCGTCCCGCTGAAGCGAGCGCTCGCCTGACGCGCGCTGCGGCTTACCCGGACAGCTTCTACGGCCTGCTTGCCCGCCGCGCGCTTGGCCTCGGCGGGACGCAGGACTGGGACGAGCCCGACTTCATCACCGCCGACTGGAACCACCTCTCCGCCCTGCCCGGCGCCCGACGTGCCGCGGCACTGGTCGAGATCGGTCAGCTCGGCCTCGCCGACCGCGAGCTCAAATATCTGGCCGCGACGACCGACACCCGCGCCTATGCCCCGCTGCTCCGGCTCGCCGCCCGCCTGACGCTGCCCGCAACGCAATACTGGCTGGCGCAGCACCCGCCGATGGGCATGGACACGCCGATGAGCGCACGCTTCCCGGCACCCGACTGGCGCCCCTATCGCGGCTGGCGCGTCGACAAGAACATCGTCTTCGCTCACGCCCTGCAGGAGTCCAACTTCGTCACCTCGGCAACGTCGCGCGCCGGGGCGAAGGGCATCATGCAGTTGATGCCCTCGACCGCCAAGCTGGTCAGCGCGCGCATGGCCGATGGCACCGAGGTCCAGGTCGCCGCCGTCCGCGACCTGTCCGACCCGGAGTTCAACATCGAGTGCGGCCAGACCTATCTCGAGCAGCTGCGCGACATGAGCTACACCGCCGGCCTGCTGCCCAAGGTCATCGCCGCCTATAACGCCGGGCCCGGCTCGGTGCAGAAGTGGAACACCACCCTGCGCGACAACGGCGACCCGCTGCTGTTCATCGAGTCAATTCCGTTCAAGGAAACCCGCCACTATGTCGAGGTGGTGATGCGCAACTACTGGATGTACCAGCTCCGCGACGGCCAGCCGGTCTCCAGCATGGACGCGCTGGTCACTGGCCTGTGGCCCAAGTTCCCGGGCATGCCCGGCGCCTCCGGTGTCCGCGCCGCCTCGACCTATGTCGCGCCGCCGGTGCCGGCCTATCTCGCCCCGCAACTGCCCGTGGATGACGTGGTCGTCGCCAGCGTGAACTGAGTTGACGAGGCGCGGGTGCGTCATATATATATGACGGATGATCGTCATCCGGGAAACCGTGGAGTTCACGGCCTGGATCGATAATCTGCGAGACGGCGCCGCAAAGGGTCGCATCGCGCGGCGGCTCGAACGATTGGCTGATGGACATTTCGGTGACGAAAAGTCTGTCGGGGACAGGGTTTTCGAGCTGCGGTTCTACTTCGGGCCAGGTTATCGCATCTATTTCACGAGGCTCAGCGACGGCGCGATCGTTCTGCTGCTGGCTGGCGGTGACAAGGATAGTCAGCACCGCGACATAGCTTTGGCCAAGCGCTTGGCAGATCAGGAACTTTGATCATGACCCAGACCATGAGCAAGACGACAAGGGCCTTCGATGCCGCCAACTACCTCGACAGCGAGGACGCCGTTATCGGCTATCTCGACGCTACGCTCGAAGAGGGCGATCCGGTGCAGTTCGCGCATGCCCTCGGCACTATCGCGCGCTCGCAGGGCATGACCGAGATTGCCAATCGGACCGGGGTGAAGCGGCAGGCGCTGTATCATGCGCTGTCCGAAGCCGGGAATCCGACACTGTCGACCTTGACTGCGGTTCTGGATGCGCTGGGGCTCCGGCTGAAGATCGAGCGCAAGGCGGCCTGACCGATGCCGATCGACGAACGCCTGGAGTTCAAGCCGGTCCGCATCGCTGCGCTGACCGTGTCCGACACCCGCACTGCCGTCGATGATCGCTCGGGCGACACGCTGGTCGAGCGCTTGACCGCTGCCGGCCATGTGCTGGCGGCGCGTGCGATCGTGCGCGACGACGTCCCGGCGCTGGTGGCGCAGCTCAACGCCTGGATCGACGACCCCGACATCGATTGCGTCATCACCACCGGCGGCACCGGCGTCACCGGTCGCGACGTCACGCCCGAGGCGTTTGCCCAGGTCTGGGACAAGGAAATCCCGGGCTTCGGCGAGCTGTTCCGCTGGCTCAGTTTCGCCAGCATCGGCACCTCGACGGTCCAGTCGCGCGCGACCGCCGGGGTGGCGCGCGGCACCTATATCTTCGCCCTGCCCGGCTCTACGGGCGCGGTGCGCGATGGCTGGGACGGTATCCTCGCCAGCCAGCTGGACAGTCGCCACCAGCCCTGCAACTTCGTCGAACTGATGCCGCGGTTGACCGAGCGCTGACCCTGCTTGTGTGGATACGCACATCGTCATAGCTTTCGCTGGGAAACTTGGGAGACGCCTGTGTCGAAACTGATGCTTTATGCCTCCGTCGCACTGATGCTGGGGGCCACTGTTACCGAAGCGCAGGAGCAATCGCGGCAGCGCCCCGGTGGCGGCGACCGTCCCGGCCAAGGTGGCGGCCCCGGCCGGCCCGGTCAGGGCGGCGGGCCCGGGCGGCCCGGCGGCGGACCCGGCGTTGTGCGCCCCACCCCGGGCGGTCCCCAGATCCAGCCGCCGCGCCCGGGTAATGGCGGTCCCCAGATCCAGCCACCTCGTCCCGGTAACGGCGGTCCGCAGATCCAGCCGCCTCGCCCCGGTAACGGCGGTCGCCCGCCGATCGTTCGTCCGCCGCGGCCACCGCATGGTGGTAGCTGGAACCGTCCACCGGTCAGCGCACCGCATTACCGCTACCCGCGCGGCTACAACTACCGGCGCTGGAGCATCGGCCTGTTGCTGCCGAGCATCTTCCTGAACTCGAACTATTATTACAACGACTACGGCCGCCTGGGCTTTGGCGTGCCGCCACGCGGCTATCGCTGGGTGCGTTATGGACCGGACCTGCTGCTGGTCAACCAGCGCACCGGCCGCATCCGCGACGTCCGCTACGGCGTCTTCGGCTGATCTAGGGAGCGAACGGCGGTTTGCGCCGCCGTTCGCCTCAGCGCTGGCGGCCGCCGATGTTGTAGCGCACGATCACTGGGGCGGGACATTTGTCGATGCTCCGGTCGACCGTCAGGTACAGCTGCGCCGGTGGCAACTCGCCTAGTTTCTTCGGGGCGGCGCGACGGTCCGCTTCCGTAAACTGCACCTGGCGCTGCTCGCATTTCACCGGCTCGACCGGCGGTACGACCAGAGCTGCAAACATCAAGGCAATCATGGCAAATCCTCCAGCGCCCTAGCTATATCATAGCGTGTCGCTGCTTTGAACCGCCGCCGACAATGTTCTTGTAATGTTCTCGTCGTCGGCCTAGCTTGCAACCATGCTCCACCCTGAGCTTCAGCGCGGTCGCGGCGCTCCTGCCAATGTTCGCAGCACGCGCTTCGACGATCCGGTACGCGAGGCCGATGGCGACTGGCTCGACGCGCGCGACGACATCGACGACGGCGCGCCGCCGCTGCGCACCACCGTCAGCCTCGAGACACCGCGCACCATAATCAGCCGCAATACATCGCCCGACATCGGCTTCGACCGCTCGATCAACGCCTATCGCGGCTGCGAGCACGGCTGCATCTATTGCTTCGCCCGGCCGACGCACGCCTATCTCGGCTTGTCGCTAGGACTGGACTTCGAGACCAGGCTCACCGCGAAGCCGGGCGCTGCCGCCTTGCTCCGTGTCGAACTGTCGAAGCGTGGTTACGACTGCAAACCGATGGCGCTGGGCACCAACACCGACCCCTATCAGCCGATCGAGGCGACGCACCGCATCACGCGCAGCATCCTCGAAGTACTGGCGGAGTTCCGCCACCCGCTGACCATCACCACCAAGTCCGATCGCGTCGTGCGCGACATCGACATCCTGGGCCCGATGGCGGCGGATGGGCTGGCGGCGGTTGCGATGTCGGTGACCAGCCTCGACCGCCGCACGGCAAGGACGCTGGAGCCACGCGCGCCCACCCCGGCACGGCGGCTGGCGGCGATCCGCGCGCTGAGCGATGCTGGCATCCCGGTCTTCGTCTCGGTATCGCCGGTCGTGCCCGCCGTCACCGATCACGAGATCGAGGCGATCCTGGAGGCGGCACGAGACGCCGGGGCGCAGGGCGCCTTCTCGCTGCCGGTGCGCCTGCCGCACGAGGTCGCGCCGCTCTTCCGCGCCTGGCTCGATGCGCATTTCCCGGACCGCGCCGACAAGGTCATGGCGCTGATCCGCGACATGCGCTCGGGCCGCGACAACGACCCGGACTTCTTCACGCGGATGCGCGGCGCCGGGCCTTATGCCGAGATGCTGCGGACGCGGTTCAAGCTGGCTTGCGCCAAACTAGGCCTGGCGAATGCGCGCTTCGAACTGCGGACGGACCTGTTCAGGGTGCCGACCCGGCAGGGCAGCCTGTTCGACTAGCCGAACCGCCCCCTCCCGCGTGAGGGAGGGGGCATCGGCCCTAGAACTTCGCGGCAGCCGAGACGCCGATGACGCGCGGATCGTTGAACACCGCCGCCATGTAGTTCTCGATGACGCCCTTCAGATTCTTCTCGTTGGTGATATTGCGCGCGAACACCGCCATCTCGTACTTGCCGTCGCCAGTGACGTAACCCAGCTTGGCGCCGCCTTCGAAGTTGCCCTTCGAGGTGAACTCGGCAGTCTTGTACAGCACGAAGCTGGTGTAGCCCTGGATGTTCCAGTCGGTGGCGATGAAGACTTCGCCGTGATCGCCGACCGGGATGCCGTAGCGCGCCGTGATGTTGAAATTATACTTCGGCGCGTTGGGCAGCGGATTGCCGTCGATCTGGGCGAAGGTCGTCGGGGTGCCGAACAGCGGACGCACGATCGTCGGATCCTGCACCGTGCAGACCACCGTCGCACCCTGCGCGCAGACCTGGGCATAGACCCGCTTGTCCTTGATCTCGCTGTGCAACAGGCTGGCACCACCGGTCAGGATCAGGCGGCTGCTCGGGCGGAACTCGAGGTCGGCTTCCATGCCGTAAGCCTTGGCCTTGTCGGCGTTGAACAACACGCCGTTACCGTCAGCCTCATTGCCGTTGAGCTGGATATTCTTGACGGTGTACGCGAAACCCGTCGCGTTGAAGCGCAGCTTGTTATCGAAAGCGGCGCTCTTGAAGCCCGCCTCGTACGACAGGATCGTCTCCGAATTGGCGGTGGTGAAGGCCGAGTTGAACACCGCCGAACGGCCCTGGATGGTCGGGCCGCGGAAGCCCTTGGCGACGCGGGCATAGACGCTGAGGTCCGGCGTCGCCTGGTACAGCGCGCTGACATCCCAGCTCGGCTTGCTGTCCGACAGGCGGATGTAGCGGGCGGCGCTGGCCGGGAACTGGTCGGCACCACCGACGGTCTGCGAAGACTTGAGCAGCCGGGTCTCCTTGGTGTCCTTGGTCTCGCGGCCACCAGCCGTGATCGTTAGGTTCGGCAGCAATTCATAGCTCAGCTGGCCGAACACCGCATAGGAGGTGTTGACGTCCTTGAGCACGACGAAGTTGTTCGGGTTCACGCCGGTGAAGAACGCCCGCTGATAGAAAGCGGTGGTGTCCTGCTGGTTGAAGAACATCCCGCCGAACTGATACTTCAGCCGCGAGTTGCCGTTGCTCGAAAGGCGGATTTCCTGGGTGTACTGGCCAAGACGCCGGATCTGGCCCTGCGATTCGCCGAAGCCGACGCCGCCGTTGAGGAACGCCGCGCCGCCGTCGGTGTCGCCACGGCTCTTGCCGCTGGTCGTCTCATAGGCACTGATCGAGGTCAGCGAAACCGGGCCGAAGTCATAGCCGATCTTCAGCGAGCCGCCGAACGTGTCATAGCCCTGCGGATTGTTGCCGCCTTCGTCGAGCGCGACCTGGTCGCGGATGACGCTGTCGACGCTGTTCGAGCCCTTCTTCAGCGCGTTGCGATAGAAGATGGTGGAGGTGCCGTCGTACCAGCGGCCGTGTGCCGAACCCAGGATCGACAGTTGCTCGGTCGGCGTCGCCAGCAGCTGCAGGCGAATGTCGCGCTCCTCGAAGCCGCCCAGTGCGTTCTTCTTGGGGGCCTGGATCGGCGGCTTGTCGGCGCTTGGGCCGCTGTACGTGTTGTCGACCCAGTCGTCGCGGCGCTGGTACAGGCCGGAGACGCGGAACGACAGCTTGTCGGCGATCAGCGGGCCGCCGACGCCGCCGTCGAAAGTGACGGTGTTGAAGCTGCCGTATGACGCGGAGGCGCGACCCTGGAGCGTATCGGACGGGCGGATCGTGTCGAACTTGATGATGCCGGCGGTGGTGTTGCGACCGAACAGCGAGCCCTGCGGACCGCGCAGCACTTCGATCTGGGCGACGTCATAGACCGGGTTCGACTTCAGTACGACATGCTCGAGCACGACATCGTCCTGGATGATCGACACCGGTTGCGAGGCGCCGAGGTAGAAGTCGATGTTGCCGAGACCGCGGATGTAGAAGCGCGGGAAGATGCGGCCGGTGGTGCTCTCGATGTACAGGCCGGGGACGCGGCCCGACAGTGCCAGCAGCGTATCGTCGCCGCCGCTCTGGAAGTCGCGGGCCTGCGCGCCGCCGACGACGGCGACCGACAGTGGCACCTTCTGCAAATTCTCGGAGCGGCGCTCGGCGGTGACGACGATCTCGTCGAGGCCGGCGTCGGTCGCTGCAGCAGCGACGGGGGCGGCCTCCTGCGCGACGGCGCCCGACGCGACCAGCGCGCCGAGTCCGGCGGTCAACAGCAGCAGCGACCGGCCGGCGGTGAATTTCGACATGGAGACCCTTTGTCTTGCAGTCACGGACGCCGTCGATCCGCAGGTCGCTCGTGACGGTGGTCGCATCGACGACCGTCCGGCTGCCTGCCCCGACTTGACCCGGTGACACCTGATGCGGTGCGGGTAGTCCCGATTTATGGAATTATTGTGACGCTGGTCACAGAACTGCCGGGCCGAAGCCAACGGCGGACCCGGCCGGCGCGCGATCCACGTCGCGCTGCCGGCCGGGTAAGTCGGCGGCTCTAGGCCACCATCGCCTTGTCGAGGTTGGCACGCACCGCTTCGAAGAACTGCTCGGTGGTCATCCAGGCCTGGTCCGGGCCGACCAGCAGCGCCAGGTCCTTGGTCATCGAGCCTTGCTCAACGGTCTCGATGCAGACCCGCTCCAGCGTCTCGGCGAACTCGGTGACCTCGGGCGTGTTGTCGAGCTTGCCGCGATGCTTGAGGCCGCCGGTCCAGGCGAAGATCGAGGCGATCGGGTTGGTCGAGGTCGGCTTGCCCTGCTGATGCATGCGGTAATGGCGGGTGACGGTGCCGTGCGCCGCCTCGGCCTCGACCGTCTGGCCATCGGGGGTGAGCAGGATCGACGTCATCAGCCCCAGCGAGCCGAACCCTTGCGCGACCATGTCCGACTGGACGTCGCCGTCGTAGTTCTTGCACGCCCAGATGAACTTGCCCGACCACTTCAGCGCCGACGCGACGAGGTCGTCGATCAGGCGGTGCTCGTAGACGATGCCGAGCTTCTTGTACTGGTCGACGAATTCGGTCTGGTAGACGTCCTCGAAGATGTCCTTGAAGCGGCCGTCATAGGCCTTGAGGATGGTGTTCTTGGTGCTGAGATAGACCGGCCACTGGCGGACGATGCCGTAGTTGAGGCAGGCGCGGGCGAAGTCGCGGATCGAATCGTCGAGGTTGTACATGCCCATCGCGACGCCCGACGACGGGTAGTGGAAAACCTCGTGCTCGATGACGGTGCCGTCGTCGCCGGTGAAGGTCATCATCAGCTTGCCGGGGCCAGGCACCAGAAAGTCGGTGGCGCGGTACTGGTCGCCGAACGCGTGGCGGCCGATGACGATCGGGTCGGTCCAGCCGGGCACCAGCCGCGGCACGTTGCTGATGACGATCGGCTCGCGGAAGACGACGCCGCCGAGGATGTTGCGGATCGTGCCGTTCGGGGACTTCCACATCCGCTTCAGGCCGAATTCCTTGACCCGCGCCTCGTCGGGCGTGATCGTCGCGCACTTAACGCCGACGCCGTATTCACGGATCGCGTTGGCGGACTGCACGGTGACCTTATCGTCCGTGGCATCGCGATTTTCCATGCCGAGATCGAAGTAGATCAGCTCGATATCGAGATATGGCAGGATCAGCTGTTCGCGGATCCACTGCCAGATGATCCGGGTCATCTCGTCGCCGTCGAGTTCGACGACGGGCTTTGCTACCTTGATCTTGGCCATTTGATCCTCAAGCGTTGTTGCCGTTGCCTTACGGGGCGCGGGCGGTGCAATCAACCGGCCAAGCGCTGGCCGAGCGTTTCAAGACTGTCGAGCGGTTCGATCAGGCCGGCCAGGTCGGGCGGCGCGAACCCCTGCGTATCGAGATGGGCGAGCAGCGCCAGGAAGGGCTGCCAATAGCCGGTGCTGTCGAGCAGGAAGATCGGCTTGTCGTGGACGCCGAGCTCGCGCCAGGTGATCGTCTCGAACAGTTCGTCGAGGGTGCCGATGCTGCCGGGCAGCGCGATGATCGCGTCGGAAAGCTGGTGCATCAACGCCTTGCGGGTGTGAAGCGTGTCGACGACGTGCATCTCGGCGAGGCCCTGCTGCGCCACCTCCTCGCGCATCAGGCTTTGCGGAATGACGCCGATGACGCGACCGCCGCCGGCCATCGCGGCGCGGGCCGCCTCACCCATCAGGCCGATGCCACCGCCGCCATAGACCAGCGTGACGCCGCGCGCCGCCAGCATCGTGCCGAGATCGCGGGCGAGTTGCGCATGAGCCGGGTCATGGCCGGAGCGGGAGCCGCAGAACAGCAGGAGGGAAGTGATCGGCATCGCGGCGTGATGGCCCGGCAATGGGCGAATGTCACGCTGTTGCAGCACGCTGGCCCTCACGCAGTGCGAACACGACAATGATCCGCAACGTCACTATTTGCCCCGGCCGTCTTATGCCGGTAGAGCGGTCGCATGAGTGAACTGCCGACTGAAATCGAGTCCGTCCCGGACCGCGCCCTGCCCGTGCTGCCGACTGAATCGGCGCAGTACAAATTGCCGCCGGTCCACCGGGAGGGCCATAAGTTCGTGGCGATCGCCGCTGTGGCGACGCTGCTGGTCGGCTTCGGCCTGCACTGGACGACGCTGGCCTGGCTGCTTGCCGGGTTGACCCTGTGGGTCGCGGCGTTCTTCCGCGATCCGGTCCGGGTCACGGCGTCGGAGCCCGGCATCATCGTCTCGCCGGCCGACGGCATGGTCAGCCTGATCTCGCTGGTCACCCCGCCGCGCCAGCTGGTCGGCGTCGGCGGCCTGTCGACGGCACCGTGCCTGCGCATCTCGGTGTTCATGTCGGTGTTCGACGTCCACATCAACCGCTCGCCGATCGCCGGCACCGTGCGCCGCGTCGTCTATGTCCCGGGCAAGTTCCTCAACGCCGACCTCGACAAGGCCAGCGACGACAACGAGCGCCAGTATTTCATCGTCGACGCCCCGGACGGGACCGCCGTCGCCTTCACGCAGATCGCCGGGCTGGTGGCGCGCCGCATCATGCGCTTCGTCCAGGAGGGCGACATCGTTCGCGCCGGCCAGCGCATCGGGCTGATCCGCTTCGGCAGCCGCGTCGACACCTACCTGCCCGCCGGCTACGGCTGCGAGGTCGCGGTCGGCCAGCGCGCCGTCGCCGGCGAGACGATCCTGGCCCGCCTTGGCACCGAGCCCCTGCTGCCGGCGGTCCGTCAGTGAGACTTGGGCGCGTGGCCGTGACGCCACGCCATTTTCGTCGCGTCCTGCCGATGCGGGCGCTGATCCCCAATGCCATCACCGTCCTGGCGCTGTGCTTCGGCCTGACCGGCGTACGCTTTGCGATCTCCGGCGAGTGGGAGAAAGCCGTCGCGGCGATCATCGTCGCCGGCGTGCTCGACGGCATCGACGGGCGCATCGCGCGACTGCTCAACGGTGCCAGCCGCTTCGGTGCCGAACTCGACTCACTGTCCGACCTGACCGCCTTTGGCGTCGCCCCGGCGCTGGTCGTCTATCTGTGGTCGCTGGAGTATTACCCGGGCATCGGCTGGATCTTCGCGCTGGCGCACGCCGTCGCCTGCGCTTTGCGGCTGGCGCGCTTCAACTCGCGTCTCGATGTCGACGACCAGCCGCACAAGCGCGCCGGTTTCCTCACCGGCATCCCGGCACCCGTCGGCGCTGGACTGGCGCTGAGCCCGTTGTTCGTATCGTTCTGGATCGGCCCGGAATGGCTGGCCGACGGTCGCTTGCGCTTCCTGGTCAGCGCCGTGGTCGTCGCCTCGACCGCCGCGTTAATGGCGTCGAGCCTGCCGACCTATGCGTGGAGCGCGATCCGCTTGCCACCGACGTGGCGCCTGATCGCGTTGCTTGGTGTCGGACTATTCGCGGGCGCCCTGTTCTCCGAACCGTGGATCACGCTATCGATCCTCAGCATCGTCTATGCGGCGACCATCCCGATGGCCGTTCGCAGCTATGCGCGGCTCAAGCGGCGTAACGCATCGGCCGTTCCACCGAGCGCTCCAGCGGCATCACCACCGGTCGTACTTCACTGACCACGTCGCCATCGCTCAGGATGGCCATGATCTGTGCCCATTGCCGCCCGACCATCATGCCGATCAGCACGCTGAGTCCGGCAAACGCCAGCACATTAACTATACCCGACAGTATCACCTCGGTCATTGCGGCCTCCTGTTAACTCACGAAGCATCCGATTCGGCTTATGTTCCTCATGTTCTCTATTTGTTCGACAATGTCAAATTGACGCGGTTAATTAGGCAGAAAGGGTCTTTGCGGTTAATGCGCGTTCGTATCGCGTGAGGTTACAAGCAATGGACATCGTCGATCTCGGTTACGACGCCGACGAACAGGCACCGGCTCCAGCCCCGGCCAATGACGGACTGCCGATCAATACGACTGACGCAGAGCGGCTGATCGGCTAGCGTTCCCCGAAATACGGGGAGTGATCATGTCTGAACTTGGCGCGATGCAGGACTGGCCGCTGCTAACCTGGCGCCTGATCGACCATGCGGCGCAAAATCATGGTTCTCGCGAAATCGTGTCGCTGCTGGTAGAAGGCGGCGAGCATCGTACCAACTGGCGTGAGGTCCGCGATCGGGCGCTCAAGGTCGCGCAAAGCCTGGCGCGTCTCGGCATCGTCCACGGCGACCGGGTCGCGACGCTGGCCTGGAATACGCATCGCTACGTCGAATGTTGGTACGGCATCTCCGGCATGGGCGCCGTGGCGCACACCATCAACCCGCGGCTGTTCGCCGACCAGATCGTCTACATCGCCAATCACGCGCAGGACCGCGTGCTGTTCCTCGACCTGAGCTTCGTCGGGCTGGTCGAGCAGTTGGCACCGCGGCTGACGAGCATCGAGCATTTCATCGTCATGACCGACGCGGCACACCTGCCGGCCTCGACGTTGCCCCTGATCGCCTATGAGGACCTGATCGACGCGAGCGACGGCGACTATGACTGGGCGGACCTCGACGAGCGGGCGCCGGCCGGGCTGTGCTATACCAGCGGCACCACCGGCAACCCCAAGGGCGTGCTTTACAGTCACCGCTCCAACCTGCTGCATTCGTTCGCTGCTGTGAGCGGTGACGCGCTCGGCATCGTCGCGCGGACGGTCGTCATGCCGGTGGTGCCGATGTACCACGCCAACGCCTGGGGCGTGCCCTATGCGGCGGCGCAGGTGGGAGCCAAGATGGTGATGGCCGGGCCGCATTTCGATCCGCCGACGCTGCAGCGCCTGATCGTCGCGGAAGGCGTCGACCTGACGCTGGCGGTGCCGACGGTGTGGCTCGGCATGCTGCAGCATCTTGAGGAAACCGGCCTCGACCTGGGCCGGCTGAAGCGCGTCGTCATCGGTGGTTCGGCGGCGCCGCGCGCGATGATCCAGGCTTTCCAGCGCAATCACGACGTCGCCGTCAGCCACGCCTGGGGGATGACCGAGATGTCGCCGCTCGGCACCGTCGGCTCGCCGTGCGCGCGTTTCGAAGGGCTGCCCGAGGAGCGTCGGCTCGATCTGCAGTGCAAGCAGGGCCGCGCCATCTTCGGCGTCGAGATGAAGATCGTCGGCGAGGACGGCGTCGAGCTGCCCCGCGACGGGATCGCCTTCGGGCGGCTGCTGGTGCGCGGGCCGTGGGTGGTGGCGGCGTATTTCCGTGGCGACGGCGGCGACGTTCTCGATGCGGATGGCTGGTTCGATACCGGCGACGTCGCGACGCTGGATGCGTACGGCTACATGACCATCACCGACCGCGCCAAGGATGTCATCAAGTCCGGCGGCGAATGGATCAGCTCGATCGAGCTGGAGAATGCCGCGGTCGGCGCGCCCGGCGTGCTGGAGGCTGCGGTGATCGGCATCTACCACCCGAAATGGGACGAGCGCCCGCTGCTGCTGGTCCGCGCCAAGCCGGGTGCGGTGGTCAGCAAGACCGAGGTGCTCGACTATCTCCGCCCGCGGATCGCCAAATGGTGGACGCCCGACGAAGTGCTGGTGGTCGACGACCTGCCGCACACGGCGACCGGCAAGCTGCTCAAGACCGAGCTCAGGACGCGCTACAAGGACTATGTGCTGCCGACCGCCTGAGTTCTTAGGGAGTTTTCGATGAACCGTCGCGACCTGCTCAAATCCGCTGCTGCCGTCGCCGTGACGGCGACGCTGCCCGCCACCGGGTCACGCGCCGCAACTACGCCGGAGGATGGCAAGCTGCGCGTCATGCTCGACAGGTTCTGGGAGCAGACGCTCGACGAAAGCCCGCAATATGCGACGATCCTCGGCCTCGACACCGGTGCGCGCGCCGGCCAGCGCAGCCAGGTCGACGACATCTCGCGGGCGTCGCGCACCCGCCTTGTCGCATCGCGTCGCGACCGGCTGAAGCAGCTTGCCACCATCGACCGGAGCCGCCTGTCGCCGACCGCCCGCATCGACCATGACGTCGTCGAATACCAGACGCGGATCGCCGCCGAGGGCAGCGCCAGATACAGCTTCGGCGAGGACGCGAACAGCTACTCGCCCTATTCCCCCTACGCGGTCAGCCAGTTGAGCGGGCCCTACCAGTCGTTCCCCGACTTCCTCGACAGCAACCATCCGGTCAAGACCGCCGCCGACGCGGAAGCCTGGCTGGCGCGCGTCGCCGCCTATCCGCGCCTGCTCGATGCTTCGACCGACAGCCTGCGCGCCGATGCGGCGGCCGGCGTGCTCGCCCCCGACTTCGCCCTCGACGCCACCCTGGCCCAGCTCGCCGCCCAGCGCGGCGGCACCCCGACGGAAAGCAAGCTGGCGACTTCGCTCGCCGACAAGGCCCGGGCGTCGGGTGTCGGCGGCGACTGGCAGGCCCGCGCCGCCCGGCTGGTCGCGGCCGAGGTCAATCCTGCTCTCGACCGCCAGATCGCGGCACTCAGGCAGCTTCGCGCCAAGGCCAGCCCGGATGCCGGAATCTGGAAGATCCCGCGCGGCGATGCGTTCTACGCCGATGCGCTGGCTTTCCAGACGACGACCAACCTGACCCCGGCGGCGGTCCACCAGCTCGGCCTCGACCAGGTCGCGGACCTGACCCGGCGGCTCGACACCTTGCTGTCGGCCCAGGGCCTGACACGCGGCTCGGTCGGCGCGCGGCTGGTCGAGCTCGGCAAGCGGCCCGACCAAATCTGGCCCAACACCGATGCCGGGCGCACCGCGCTGATCGCCTCGCTCAACGACCAGGTTGCCGAGATGCGGACCCGCCTGCCCCGCGCCTTCTCCACCCTGCCCAAGGCGCCGGTCGATATCGTCCGGGTACCGCCGGATATCCAGGACGGCGCGCCGAACGGCTATGCGACGTCGGCTTCCGCCGATGGCTCGCGGCCCGGGCGCTTCTACATCAACCTGAAGGACACGGCGGAATGGCCCAAGTTCGGCCTGCCCTCGCTGACCTACCACGAGGCGTTGCCCGGCCACCAATGGGCCGGTGCGATCCAGCAAAGCGCCGGCGAACTGCCAAAATTACGCCGCTACGGCAGCAACTTCGCCGCCTATGACGAAGGCTGGGCGCTATACGCCGAGGGTCTGGCCGACGAGCTCGGGGTCTATGACGCCGATCCACTGGGCCGCATCGGCTACCTCCAGTCGCTGATGTTCCGGGCGGCGCGCCTCGTCGTCGATACCGGCATGCACTACAAGCGCTGGAGCCGCGAGAAGGCGTCCACCTATTTCGCCGATGTCCTCGGCTTCCCAGCGGCGCGGTCACAGCGCGAGATCGACCGCTATTGCATCTGGCCGGGCCAGGCCTGCGCCTACAAGGTCGGCCACACCCAATGGGTCCGCCTGCGCGACATGGCCAAGGCGAAACAGGGAGCCGCCTTCGACCTGCGCCGCTTCCACCAGGTCCTGACGCTCGGCGGCATGCCGCTGGTCATCCTGGAGCGCGCCGTGATGGAGCAGGCCTGAGCCGGCCGGAGACGTTTCCCCGATGTTTCTGGCGGATTAAATTCCCGCAATAGCCTGACGGATCGGCTCGAACGTGCCAGTTTGTCGCAATGGCACTTCCGCTCGCATCCGAATCCTTCAAGGACCTCGTCGTCGTGCTCGGTGCGGCAGGGCTGGTGATCCCGGCTTTTGCGGCGCTGCGCATCTCGCCGGTCGTCGGCTTCATCCTGGTGGGTGTCGCGGTCGGTCCGCATGGGCTGGGCGCGCTGACCGGCCTCGCGCCGTGGCTCGCCAATGTCACCATCTCGACGCCGGAGGTGCTGGCGCCCGCCGCCGAAGCCGGCATCGCCATGCTGTTGTTCGCACTCGGGCTGGAGCTGTCGCTCGATCGGCTGCGAACCATGCGCAAGCTGGTCTTCGGCCTCGGCCCGATGCAGCTGGTCGCCTGTACGCTGGCGATCGGCCTGGCGCTGCTGCCCTTCGGCCTCGGCTGGGCGGCGACGGCGGCGCTGGCCCTGGCCGGGGCATTGTCGTCGACCGCGGTCGGCCTGCAGATGCTCAGCGCGAGCGGCCGGATGGGCAGCCAGACCGGGCGCACCGCCTTTGCCATATTCCTGTTCCAGGACATCGCCATCGCGCCGATCCTGCTGCTACTTGGCAGCAGCACCGCGGCGGCAGGCTTCGGCGCCAGCATCGGCATGGGGCTGCTGGCGATCCTCGGCATCGTCGTCGTCGGTCGCCTGCTGTTGCGCCCGCTGTTCCTGCAGGCGGCGCGCACCCGCCGGCCTGAGCTGTTCCTTGCCGCTTCGCTGGTCGTCCTGCTCGGCAGTGCCGCCGCCACCGGCGCCGTCGGCCTGTCCCCGGTCATCGGCGCCCTGATCGCCGGACTGTTGCTTGCCGAAACCGAGTACCGGCGCCAGATCGAGGCGGCCGTCGCACCCTTCCAGGGCTTGCTGCTCGGCGTCTTCCTGATCTGGGTCGGGATGCGGCTCGACCTCGGCGCGGTGCTGGAGCGACCGGGGGTCGTGGTCGCCGCAGTCGTCGCGATCTGCGCCATCAAGGCAGGCATCGTCACCGTGCTGCTGCGCCTCAGCCGACGCGCCACCGGCGTCGCCGCCAACGTCGCGCTGTTGCTCGCCGCACCATCGGAAACCAGCCTGATCGTGCTCGGCGCCGCGACTGCCGCCGGGTTGATCCAGGGCCCGATCGCCGACCTTGCACTGCTCGTCACCGGGCTGTCGCTCGCCATCGCCCCGCTACTCGGCCTGCTCGGCAATACCATCGAGCGGCGCAACTCAGCGGGCGATCCCGGCGAAGCGGCGCCGCCGGTCATCGTCGAGGGCCGCACGATCATCATCGGCTTCGGTCGTGTCGGCCGTCTTGTCGCCAGCATGCTCGACGCGCACGGCAAGCCCTATCTGGCGGTCGACAGCGACCCTGACTCGGTCATGCGGCTGCGACGCGCCGGGGTGCCGGTGGTCTACGGCGATGCGCGGCGCCCCGAGCTCCTCGATGCGCTGGCGCTCGACAAGGCCAGTGCGGTGGTGCTGACCGTCGACGGCACCACCAGCCTCGACACGCTGGTCCGGCTGATCCGCGAGCGCCATCCGGACCTGTGCGTCGTCGCCCGGGCCCGCGATGCCGACCATGCGACGCGCCTGTACCGCCTCGGGGTTACCGACGCCGTGCCTGAAACGGTCGAGTCGAGCCTGCAACTCGCGGAGGCGGTGCTGGTCGACCTCGGCGTCCCGATGGGCCCAGTGATCGCCTCGATCCACGAGAAGCGCGCGGAACTGCGCGCGACGATCCGGACCGGCGCACCGGGACTGAAGCGCGAGCCCAGGCTCCGCCGCCGGCGCCTGCGCGACGCCGGACAGGTCGAGGCCGGCTAGCCGCGAACGCGGAACTCGGCACGGCAGCCGTTGGTCACCGTGATCGAACGGCGATCCCTGAACCAGCTGCGGCCCTCGATGCAGGCGCGGTCGCTGATCTGGCGCGTCAGCCGGACCCGGTCGGCGCGCCCGATCTCGCAACGCTGCGGCCGGTTGTTGCGCGACTCGCAACGGATCGTCCGACGGTCGCCGCGGTCACGGTCGCGGTCGTAGCGACCATCGTCATAGCGAGCGTCATAGTCCCGCCGGGGATCGCCGTTCGGCACGCCGCGGTCGGGATTGCCCGGCTGCATATAGCCGTTCCTCGGCGGACTGTCGGGGTATTGCGGCTGGGCCAGTGCCGATGTTCCGGCGACGGCCAGGACTGCTGTGGCGATGAAGGACGACAAGATGCGCATGGCGTGACTCCCCAATGGTTGTTGCGCACGAAACGCGTCACCGTGGCCGCGGGTCCAGCCGGCACCGTTCCGCAACCGTCCGCGGTGCGAGAACGTTTAATAATTATGAAGATTTGCAGTCATGGCTGACGAGAACTGGCGTCAGCAACGTGCGCAGGAGCTCTGGGGTGACTCCGAACCGTGGTTCATCCGCGAGTCGCGGCGTCGTGTCTGGTCGTCGCAGGATGATGGCGATGAAGCTCCTCCCGGTGAGAAGCAGGCACCGGATACCCAGGAGCGTCAGGTAAGATCGCTCAAACTGGTCCGCGACGAGCCGCCGGTCGAGCCCGTACCAGACGATCTCGGCGGCGGCGAGCCGCATCCCATAGCGTCGCCTGCGAACGAGGATTGGCGGATGCTGCGTGATCGTGCGCGCCGCGACGACGCGGCAGTCGTGCCGATGATGGCTCCAGTACCGCTCGACGACAGCCGCGATGAGTGGCGCACCAGGCTAGTGCGGCCGGCCGACGTCGCCAACGATGCCATGGCGAGCGACGTTCCACCGGTCGAGCCCGAGGCGGCTGCGCCGCTTCGGCCGATGGTCGGGCCGGCTGCGCCGCGCAGGGCGATGCGCGGATGGTGGATCGCTGCGGCGGTGTTGATCCTGATCGCGGTGCTGGCAATGCGCTGGGCGTTCGGTGGTTCATCGGCGCCGGTGCTGGTGGCGGCCCCGGCGGTGGAGCCGCGACCGGTGATCGTGCCCAAGGTGGTGGTCGAGGCGCCTCCGCGAGTTGCTCAGCCTGCTGCCGAGGTGGTCGCGCCGGCACCTGTGCAGTCGCAGCCTGAGGCTACCGAGTTGCCGGCGGAGCGTGTCCCTGCGCCGGCTGCCCCTGCGGCCCGCACGAACCCGTCGAGCGCAACGCCAATCGGGCCGGTCCCCGCACGCGTGCGTACCGAGCAGCGTGCATCCCCGGCGACGCGCAGTGTCGCGCCGGTCACCACCGCGCCGGCAAAGGTCTCGGCGACGCGGAGTTCGTCCGGGCGGGCGCCGGTTGCTGCTCCAGTCGCGGCCAAGCAGACGGCAAGCCGGTCGACCAACAAGGCGGTCGAGCCGAGCCGGACCCCGGCCAGGACGGCGGCCCCGGCACGGTCCGAGGAGTTGGTTCAGCGCCGGCCCGAGCCGCGCACGATCATCATTCCCCCTGCCGAGCCAGTCCGCGATGCCCGGGCGAACGACGATCGATTCCCGGCGCCATCGGAACGCGCCATGACGCGCGCCGAGGATTCGGCCGAGACCGCCAAGCTGAATACCGAGCAGGCGGATGTAGCGGCGCTGGGGGATCCTGGCGAACCGGCACCGCGGCCTCGCCGCCGGTTCTGGGACACGACCCGCCTGCCGCGCTGCACCGGCTATCAGGTCTATCGACCAACCACGCCATGCCGGGCGACACCGAACAGCTGGACCCCGCGGGGCGGCCGAGCTGGCTGATCCGAGCCGTTGGAACGGCCAAAGGCTCGGTGGTCACCTAGAGAACTAGCGGCAGCCCAGCCGGAGTTCAGGCCGCGATCGCGGTCTCGCTTAAGGCGGCGCGAACCGCGGCGATGGCGTCCGCCGCCTTCGCGCCATCCGGACCGCCGGCCTGCGCCATGTCGGGACGCCCGCCGCCGCCCTGCCCGCCCAGGACCGTCGCCGCGATCCGGACGAGATCGACCGCGCTTAGCCCCGGGACCAGGTCGCCGGTAACACCGACCGCGACCGAGGCGCGGCCTTCGTTGACCGCGATCAGCACCGCGACGCCGCTGCCCATCTGCTTCTTCGCATCGTCGACGAGGCCACGCAGGTTCTTCGCGTCGAGGCCGGCGATGACCTGCCCGACAAAGCCCATGCCGTTGACCGTATCGGGCTTGGCATCCTCCGACTTCGCCGTGCCGCCGCCGAGCGCCAGTGCGCGCTTGGCATCGGCTAGCTCGCGCTCCAGCCGGCGCCGGTCGTCGATCAGCGCGGCAACCCGCGCCGGGACTTCCTCGGGACGCGCCTTCAGGCTGGCGGCGGCGGCCTTCAGTCGCTCCTCCTGCTCGGTGAGGAAGGCGCGCGCCGCCTCGCCGGTCAGTGCCTCGATCCGCCTGATCCCGCTGGCGACCGCGCTCTCGCCGACGATCTTGAACAGCGCGATATCGCCGAGCGCGGTGACATGGGTGCCGCCGCACAATTCGGTCGAATAGGTCGCCGCCTCGTCCAGTCCCATGCTCAGGACGCGAACCTCGTCGCCATATTTCTCGCCGAACAACGCCATCGCCCCGGCGGCGATCGCATCGTCGGGAGTCATCAGGCGGGTCGTCACCGGCTGGTTGTGGCGGATGTGCGAATTGACCTCGGCCTCGACGCCGGCGACCTCGGCCGCAGTCAGGGCACGGGGCTGGCTGAAGTCGAAGCGCAGCCGGTCGGGTGCGACCAGCGAGCCCTTCTGGGTGACATGATGCCCCAGCGCCCGGCGCAGCGCCGCATGCAGCAGGTGGGTGGCACTGTGATTGGCGCGCAGCTGACCACGGCGCACGACGTCGATCGACAGCGTCACCGTGTCGCCGACCGAGACCTCACCCGCCTCGATGGTGCCGAGGTGGACGTGGAGCTTGCCGAGCGGCTTGGCCGTATCTGCGACCGCGATGCGCAGTCCGTTGTCGCCGACGATCGTGCCCGCATCGCCCATCTGCCCGCCGGACTCGCCGTAAAAGGGCGTCTGGTTGACGACGATGGAGACCTTGTCGCCTGCCACGGCGCGGTCGACGCTGGCGCCGTCCTTGACCAGTGCGGTGATCCGCGCCTGGGCGGTGTCGGTCGCATAGCCGACGAACTCGGTCGGGCCATCGGCCTCCAGCATGTCGAACCAGATCGTCTCCGACGCCGACTGGCCGGAACCGGCCCAGGCGGCGCGCGCGGCACGCTTCTGCTCGGCCATCGCGGTGTCGAAGCCGGCACGCTCGACGCCAAGGCCCTGGGCGCGCAGGGCATCCTCGGTCAAGTCGTATGGAAAGCCGAAGGTGTCGTACAGCTTGAACGCCGTTGCGCCGGGCAGCGTGTCGCCGGGCTGCATCGTCGCGGTCGCCTCGTCGAGCAGGCGCAGGCCGTTGGCGAGAGTGACCCGGAAACGCGTCTCCTCCTGCCGCAGCGTCTCCTCGATCAACGGCTGGGCGCGGACCAGTTCGGGGTAGGCAGTGCCCATCGTCGCGACCAGCGCGGGGACGAGGCGGTGCATCAACGGCTCGGCGCTGCCCAGCAGCTGGGCGTGACGCATCGCGCGCCGCATGATCCGACGCAGGACATAGCCGCGGCCATCGCTGGCCGGCAGCACTCCGTCGGCGATCAGGAAACCGCTGGCGCGCAGATGGTCGGCGATGACGCGGTGCGACGCGGTGTTGGCGCCATCGGTCGCGGTCCCAGTCAGCTCGCCACTGGCAGCGATCAGCGCCTTGAAGGTGTCGGTGTCGTAATTGTCGTGGACACCCTGCAGGACGGCGGCAATGCGCTCCAGCCCCATGCCGGTGTCGATCGACGGGCGCGGCAGGTCGAGGCGGGTCGCGGCATCGACCTGCTCATACTGCATGAACACCAGGTTCCAGATCTCGACGAAGCGGTCGCCGTCCTCGTCCGGGCTGCCGGGCGGGCCACCGGGGATATGGTCGCCGTGGTCGTAGAAGATTTCGCTGCACGGCCCGCAGGGGCCGGTGTCGCCCATCGACCAGAAATTGTCGTTGGTGGCGATGCGGATGATGCGCTCGGCCGGCAGGCCCGCGATGCGCTGCCACAGGTCGAACGCCTCGTCGTCGGTGTGATAGACGGTGACGGTCAGCCGGTCCGGGTCGATGCCGAACTCGCGGGTCAGCAAGGTCCAGGCGTGGGTGATCGCCTGCTCCTTGAAATAATCGCCGAACGAGAAGTTGCCGAGCATCTCGAAGAAGGTGTGATGCCGGGCGGTGTAGCCGACATTGTCGAGGTCGTTGTGCTTGCCGCCGGCGCGCACGCACTTCTGCGAGGAAGCGGCGGTCTTGTAGGGCCGGCTCTCCAATCCCGTGAAGACGTTCTTGAACGGCACCATGCCGGCGTTGACGAACATCAAAGTCGGATCGTTCTGCGGCACCAGCGGTGCGGACGCGACCGGCGTATGTCCGGCAGCGGCAAAGTAATCGAGGAAGGCGCGACGGATGTCGTTGGTGGATGTCATGTGCCGGACTTAAGGCACGGACGGGCGTATCTCAAGCACCACCGACGAACCGCAGCAGTCGGCGGTGGCATGGACGGTCCATGCCACCACCCGTGCATCAGGCTTCGTCGTCGTCGGTGTCCGGTCCGCCGGTCATCAACGCTTCGGAGATACCCGCGGCATTGTCGCGAATGGCCTTGTCGATACGGGCCGCCATGTCGGGGTTGTTCTTAAGGAACTTCTTGGAGTTCTCGCGGCCCTGGCCGATGCGAACCGAGTCGTAGGAGAACCAGGCGCCCGACTTCTCGACGACTCCGGCCTTGACGCCGAGGTCGAGGATTTCGCCGATGCGGCTGATGCCCTCGCCGTACATGATGTCGAACTCGACCTGCTTGAACGGCGGCGCGACCTTGTTCTTGACGACCTTGACGCGCGTCGTGTTGCCGACGACCTCGTCGCCGTCCTTGATCTGGCCGGTGCGGCGGATGTCGAGCCGGACCGAGGCGTAGAACTTCAGCGCGTTGCCGCCCGTCGTCGTCTCAGGATTGCCGTACATCACGCCGATCTTCATGCGCAGCTGGTTGATGAAGATCACCATGCAGCGCGAGCGGCTGATTGAACCGGTCAGCTTGCGCAGCGACTGGCTCATCAGGCGTGCCTGCAGGCCGACGTGGCTGTCGCCCATCTCGCCTTCGATCTCGGCCCGCGGCACCAGGGCGGCGACCGAGTCGATGACCAGCACGTCGATGGCGTTCGAGCGCACCAGCGTATCGACGATCTCGAGCGCCTGCTCGCCGGTGTCCGGCTGCGACACGATCAGCTCGTCGATGTTGACGCCGAGCTTCTTGGCATAGGCCGGGTCGAGCGCGTGCTCGGCATCGACGAAGGCCGCGGTGCCGCCCTGCTTCTGCGCCTCGGCGATGGCATGCAGCGCCAGCGTCGTCTTGCCTGAGCTTTCCGGGCCATAGATCTCGATAACGCGGCCGCGCGGCAGGCCGCCGATGCCGAGGGCGATATCGAGGCCCAGCGAGCCGCTCGAGATCGCTTCGACTTCCATCGTCTCACGCGATCCGAGGCGCATTGCCGAACCCTTGCCAAAGGCACGGTCGATCTGCGCCAACGCTGCTTCGAGCGCCTTGGCCTTGTCCATGTTGCTGTCTACTACTTTCAGAGCTGCGGCCATGTCATTCTCCTAGCGGTCAGTCGGCACCTCGACAAGGCGACTTCCGTACCACGTCTGTTCTTACAGAACAAGCAGAGAACATTCCGCCGTCAGGCGGCTTCGCGCATCCCGCTCAGCGCCGCTTCAACCGACGCGAAAGCA
This sequence comes from Glacieibacterium sp., assembly GCF_965200405.1. Lineage (GTDB taxonomy): Bacteria > Pseudomonadota > Alphaproteobacteria > Sphingomonadales > Sphingomonadaceae > Glacieibacterium. Next base: position 2,519,168 of record NZ_OZ241356.1, on the reverse strand, counting down.
TAGGGTTTTTCCAGCACCGCGCAGTCGCTGAAGCGCGGCGGCAGGCTTTCGGGGTGGGAGCCGGTCGCAAAGATAATCGGCACGCCGGTGGCCAGGATGCGATCGGCCAGCGGAAACACCGGCTCGGACCCCAGGTTGACGTCGAGGATGGCGATGTCGAATCCGCCCTCGGCGGCCAGCGCCTCGCCCTCGGCCAGCGTCGCCGCATTGCCCGCGATCGTGCAGCCCAGCATGTCCAAAATGTCCTCGAGGACGATGCCGATCAGCACCTCGTCTTCGACGATCAACACTCGACGCATCGCGCGAACTCTCCGAATACCCCGGCAAACATACCGGACGCCACGCGCGCCGACCTTTTGCAGACGGGTCGCATGCGACAGGACTACCAGCAATTGGAGTGCGGCTCAAGCGAGGGTCGAGGCGAGCGCCTGGTCGACCGCCGCCAGCAGTGCCGCGGCGGCAAATGGCTTGGCGAGGAAGGCCGTTCCCGGATCGGAGGCGCGCTCGCGTTGCGGCGGCTCGGCATAGCCCGACATCAGCACGACGGGCAGGTCGGGACGGCACAGGCGGGCGCGGCGGACCAGCTCGGTACCGTCCATTCCAGGCATCATCACGTCGGTGACCAGCACGTCGATGACGCGTTCCGGGTCCTCGATGATCGGCAGGGCGGCTAGCGCATCGACCGCCTCGGCGACCTTGAAGCCGGCCTTCAATAATGCGCGGTTGAGCACCAGCCGCACCGAACGGTCGTCCTCGACCAGCAGCACGTCGGCGACGCGGCGCGTCACCGGCGATGCGTCCGCCGACCTGGACTCGGCCGGCGGCGTCTCCAGGATGCCGTCGGCCCGCGGGAAATACAGGCTGAACACGGTGCCGCCGAGCGCCGCCGTGTCGTTGAACACGAAGCCGCCGGTCTGCTTGACGATGCCGTACACCGTCGACAGGCCGAGACCGGTGCCCTTGCCGGCTTCCTTGGTGGTGAAGAACGGTTCGAAGATCTTGGCGCCGAGTTCCTTGGGGATGCCGGTGCCGCTGTCGCTGACGGCAATTTCGAGGAAGTCGGAGGCCGGCATGACACTGTAGCCGAGCGCCGGGACATCGGCCGCCAGGATCGCCCGCGTCGTGATCCGCAGCGTCCCGCCCGCCGGCATCGCATCGCGGGCATTGACCGCGAGATTGACGATCACCTGTTCGAGCTGCCCCGGATCGACCCGCACCGGCCAGCTTTCGGTGCGCAGGTCGAGCTCCAGCGTTACGGCGGTGCCGAGCAGGCGTCGCAGCAGGGTCGCCAGCGCCTCGATCACCGCGCCGACGTCGATCAGCTGCGGCCGCAGGGTTTGCTGCCGGGCGAAGGCGAGCAGCTGGCGGACCAGCTCGGCGCCGCGGGCATTGTTGAGCCGAACCTGTTCCAGGTCGTCGAAATCGTCGTCGCCGAGCTGATGGCGCTCGATCAACTGTTCGACCAATCCGAGGTTGGCGGTCAGGATGTTGTTGAAATCATGCGCGACGCCGCCTGCCAACTGGCCGATCGCCTGCATCTTGGTGGCCTGCGCGACCTGGCGTTCCAGCCGCAGCTGCTCGCGGACGTCGCGCACCGCGACCAGCAGGGTCGCCGCCAGTCCCGGCGGCGCTGCGGCAATGGTCAGCACCAGCGGCTCGTCGCTGCGTGCGAGCTTGCGAAGCCGCAGCTCGATCGGCAGGTGAGCACCATAGAGCGCCCGCTTGACGCCATCGGTCAACGACGGACGATCTGCCGCGACCGTCATCTCGTGCGGCAACGGCGAGCCGGCCGGGCATTCGCAACCGACGGACAGCGCGAACGCGTCGTTGCAGGTCAGCAGGTCGCCCTTGTGGTCGAGCAGCGCCAGCCCGAGCGGCAGTGCATCGAGCAAGCGGCGCAGCTGCAGCCCGGTCTCCCGGACGGCATAGGGCAGCGGCACCAGATGCGGTTGCTCAGCCATATCGTTGTTCCAGCCAAGGGTCCGCGAAATTGTGATAGCCGCGATTCTCCCAGAAGCCCGGGCGATCGGCACCAACGAACTCGATCCGCTTCAGCCACTTGGCCGATTTCCAAAGATAATAGCGCGGGATCATCAGCCGCACCGGGCCGCCATGCTCGCGGGTCAGCGGCTCGCCGTCATGGTGGTGCGCGATCAGGCAGTCCTCGTCGGAGAACTGCTCCAGCGTGACGTTGGTGGTGTAGCCATCATAGCCATGGATCACCAGGTGCGCCGCCTCGGGCAGCGGCTTCACCACGTCGAGCAATTGCAGCGTCGAGACACCCTGCCAGCGATTGTCGTAGCGCGACCATTGCGTCACGCAGTGCATGTCCGAGACATCCTCGAACTGCGGCTGGGCGAGCAGCGCGGTCCAGTCCCAGACGATCGGGTTGGCGACCAAACCATCGACGGTCAGCCGCCAGTCGTCGAGCGGCACCGCCGGCTGGACGCCAAGGTCGAGCACCGGCCAGCCCTCGGTCAGGCGTTGACCCGGCGGCAGGCGATCGTGTTCGGGATCACCGACCTTACCGGTCAGCAGGCGGCCGGCACGGGCCCAGGCCTGCTTGGTCGCGACGAGCTTGTCCTTGTACCCCTCGGCCAACGCCAGTCTCCCCCGTATTTGAACCATGTTAGCGAGAAATATCGTCGGCGCCAGAATGCGTTTGATCCGAACGAGGCGCTACCCCGGATCAGCCGCGCTCGCGCATCAGCCGCCCGGCTTCGCGCTGCCAGTCCTTGGCCTTTTCGCTCTCGCGCTTGTCGTGGAGCTTCTTGCCCTTGGCCAACGCCAGCTCGACCTTGGCGCGGCCCTTGTCGTTAAAATACAGCGACAAGGGGATCAGCGTCATGCCCTGGCGAGTGACCTTGCCGTTGAACTTCTCGATCTGGCGCGCGTGCAGGAGCAGCTTGCGCGGCCGCTTCGACTCATGATTGTTACGGTTGCCGTGGCTGAACTCCGGGATGTTGGCGTTGACCAGCCACAACTGCCCGTCCTTGAGCTCGGCATAGGCTTCGGAGATCGATGTCTGCCCGGTGCGCAGGCCCTTCACCTCGGTCCCCGCCAGCGCGATGCCGGCCTCGACGGTGTCCTCGATGAAGAACTCGTAGCGGGCGCGCCGGTTCTCGGCGACGGTCTTGACCTTCAGCCCGATGGTGCCGCTAGGTTTGGCCATCAGTCGAGGCCGGCATGGGCGAGCGCGGCATCGACCAGCACGCGCGAGGCTTCGCTGGCGGCGGTCATCGGCAGGCGCAGGTCGCCGGTCATGCGGCCGGCCTTGGCGAGGGCGTATTTGGTAGGACCGGGGCTGGCATCGCTGAACAACGCATCCTGCAGCGGATAGAGCCGGTCGTTGAGCGCCAGCGCCGCACGATAGTCGCCGGCGAGGCTGGCGGCCTGCAGGTCGGCGCACAGCCGCGGCGCGACATTGGCGGCGACGGAGATGCAGCCGTGGCCGCCCATGGCGTTGTACCCCAGCGCCATGTCGTCGTTGCCGCACAACTGGATGAAGCCCTCGCCGCACGCCGCACGCAGGGCGGAGACGCGGCCCAGATTGCCGGTGGCGTCCTTGATGCCGATGATGCCGGGCAGTTCCGCCAGCCGCGCCGTGGTCTCGACGCTCATGTCGACGATCGAGCGGCCCGGGATGTTGTAGATGATGATCGGCAGCCGGGTCGCCTCGGTCAGCGCCTTGAAATGCGCGTACAGCCCGGCCTGGCTCGGCTTGTTGTAATAGGGGCAGACGATCAGGGCGGCGTCGGCACCGGCCTTTTCGGCGCGCGCCAGATGAGCCAGCGCGGTGGCGGTGTCGTTCGATCCGCAGCCCGCCATCACCGGCACGCGACCGGCAGCGACCTCGATGGTCATGGCGATGACGTGATGGTGCTCGTCGTGGCTCAGCGTCGCCGATTCACCGGTCGTGCCGCACGGCACCAGCGCGGTCGAACCTTCGGCGATCTGCCATTCGACGAACGCCTTGAAGGCTGCATCGTCGACCTTGCCGTCCCGGAACGGGGTGACCAGTGCGGGTATGGATCCTGAAAACATTGTGCAATACGTCCTTGGCCCCGCGAGCTTCGCTGCCTAGACAGGCGCAAGGGCGGGCGGTTCTTATGGCGAATGATGGCATGAACGCAATCCGCGTGACTTTTCTCGTACTGATTTCGACGTTTTCGACGCAAGTCGCAGCGGCGGTGCCGGAGGCTGCGCGCGCCTATTATACGGCGCGGCTGGCGGACAATGCGCAAGGGCGGTTCGCGACCGTGCCGCTGTCGCCGCTGCTCAACGTGCCGGTCGACCCGGTTCTGGAAAGCGTCGTGCAATGGGATCGGTTGCGCCGCGACGGCTATCCGGCGAACTTCGCAGAACTCAGCCTGTTCCTCAGGCTGCACCCGAAATGGCCGCAGGAGGTGGTGCTCCGCCGCCGTGCCGAGAAGGCGATCGACGCGAGCACGCCCTTCCCTGCCCGGCTCGCCTTTTTCAACGCATATCCGCCCGTCAGCGCGGTCGCCAAATATCGGCTGGCCGAAACCATGATGGTCGAGCGCATGCCAGATGCCGCCGCCGCGATGGCGCGCGAGGCGTGGCTGTCGGGCGGCCTCGATCCCTCGGTCGAGACCGAGATGCTGGTGACGTTCGGCAGCAAGCTGACGCCGCTGGATCACCTGGCGCGTGCCGATCGCCTGTTGTGGAGCGGCCAGACCTCGGCGGCGGCGCGCGTCCTGCCGCGGGTGCCGGCCGATCGCCAGGCGTGGCTGGCGGCGCGGATCGCGCTGCAGGCCGGCGGGCCGGGGGCGGACACCCTCGCCAGCAGCCTGCCGACGGCGCTGCGAACCGAGCCGGGGATCACCTTCGACCGGGTCAACTGGCTACGGCGTACCGGGCAGCAGCCCGCGGCGCGCAGCCTGATGGCGGCGACCGACTATCCGCCCGGGCTGATCGTAGACCCGGTGGCGTGGCTCAAGCTGCGCGTCCAAATGGCCCGCGAGGCGCTGCGCAGCGGCGATGCCGCGACCGCCTACACGCTCGCCGCCAACCACCGCGCCTTCCCGCTGGGCAAGCCGCTGGCCGAACGTTCGCTGGGCGAGCGCGCCGCGTTCATCGACAGCGAGTGGGTCGCCGGCTGGATCGCGCTGCGCAACCTCAACCGGCCGACCGACGCGCTGGCGCGGTTCGTCGCGGTCCGGGCGGGGGCGCTGACCCCGGTCAGCCAGGCGCGCGGCGACTATTGGGCCGGACGCGCCGCCGAGGCTGCCGGGCAGAGCGCCGACGCCAATCGCTATTACGCCGCCGCTGCCGCCCACCCCGATTACTTCTACGGGCAGCTCGCGGCAGAGCGGCTGGGGCAGACGCTGGCGCTGCCGCCGCGGGTGCCGCAGGACATCCCGCCGGAGGTGCGCTCGCGCTTCGCCGCGGACGAGATGGTGCGCGCCACCCAGGAGCTCGGCGAGCTCGGTGACCGCAACCGCCAGACGCTGTTCATGCGGGCGCTGGTCGAGCGCGCCGACGGCCCTGCGCTGGCACGGCTGGTGGCGGAGATGTCGGTCCCGCTCGGCCGCCAGGATCTCGGCGTGCTGATGGGCAAGGCGGCCCGCAGCGACGGCGAGCTCAGCCTGCTCGACTTCGCCTATCCCCAGCTGTCGCTGCCGCCCGAGCTGAGCGCCGACTTCACCATGGTCCACGCCATCGCACGGCAGGAGAGCCAGTTCGACCGCGCCATCGCCAGCGCCGTGGGCGCCCGCGGCCTGATGCAGCTGATGCCCGCCACCGCCGCCGAACAGGCCGGCAAGGTCGGTCTCGGCTATTCGATGAGCCGGCTGACCGACGACCCGGTGTACAACGTCACGCTGGGTGCGAGCTATTTCAACCGGATCCGCAACGGCCTGGGCGGCAGCACCGTGCTGGCGGTCGCCGCCTACAACGCCGGCGCCGGTAACGTCCGCAAGTTCATCGCGGCGAACGGCGACCCGCGCACGCCGGGCGTCGACATGATCGACTGGATCGAGGCGATCCCGTTCCTGGAGACGCGCACCTATGTCCAGCGCGTGCTGGAGAACGCGGTGATGTACGACCTGCTGCACCCGGCGACGGCGCTGAGCCCGCCGGCCAGGCGGCTGTCGTGGTATCTGGGCAAGACGACGGCGGGCTAGGCTAGCTCGACCCCAGCGCCTTTGCCGAGACCTTCGCCAGCTCGGGATCGATCTGCGGGTAGGTGAGGTCGACGCCCTTGCCCAGCACCGCGATCATCGCCTCCATGCCCGCGATCCGCGCCGCCTTTTTGTCGTCGGCGGCAATCACATGCCACGGCGCGTGGTCGGTCGAGGTCTTGTCGAACATGTCCTCGTACGCCGCGTAATATTCCTTCCGCATCGAGCGGTTGTGATAGTCGTCCAGCCCGGTCTTCCAGCGCTTCCACGGCGTCTCCAGCCGCTCGCGCAGGCGCTTGTCCTGCTCCTCCTGCGTGGTGTGGAGGAAGATCTTGCAGATCCGCGTGCCGTCCTCGATCTGCTCCGACTCGAACGCGTTGATCGTGTCGTAGGCGGCCTTCCAGACGCTCTTGGGGATCAGTGCATCGACCCGCTCGACCAGCACGCGCCCGTACCAGGTGCGGTCGAACACCGCGATCTCGCGCAGCGCCGGCAGCCGCTGCCAGAAGCGCCACAGGAAGTGATGCCCGAGCTCGTCCTTGGTCGGCGCCCCAATCGACCAGACGTTGGTGAAGCGCGGATCGAGCACGTTCGTCGCCCGCTTTATCAGCCCGCCCTTGCCACTCGCATCCCAGCCCTCGATCGCCACGAGCCCCTTGCGCCCCTGCGTGATGTAAGCCGCCTGGATCAGCGCCAGCTTGTGCTGCAGCGCCAGCAACCGCGGCTCATAATCCGAGCGCTTGAGGTCGGAGGGGGACTCGAAATTCTTGAGGCGGAGCTTGGTCATATAAATACTAGTCCGATCAGACCTATATATCTAAAGCAGATAACACCTTGTCAACTCGCAACAGCATTAGCTGTTCATCCATTTCAGTCAGTCTCGCATTCCGGATAACGTCTTAAACATCTTTACTATTTATGATGCCAATCTTATTCAACCAATCAGAGGATGCGCTCCTAGAGAGCGATGATCCAGGTCGCATTAGCCCACCAGGATGGTGATCATTTGCAACCTCATAAGATCTCCGGATTAGACTCCCTAGCGTTTTTACTTGATCACGAATTATCGAATGCTCTGGATCATCTTTTGGATCCTGAGAAACGAGCAATGATGGACTCACTCTCTGCCATTGAGCGAAAGCACGCGACGTTAAATCCTGTATTTCCTGCGTAGATTTTGAGTCTAGGCCAACACCATTAGAGTCTATTATTTGATGGACAATATCCGCCTTAATATGACGGTCAGGGTTCATAATAAACTGTGCTTGTTGACGAACCAGCGTTAGTATCTCTTCAATAGCCTCAGACACACCGTCGTTCAATACATTCGAAATCAGCGGGGATGCGGCCCGTGGTATCACATCTAGAAGCAATGGTTGTATTCTCGATTCAATTTGCCCCCAGAGTGCGTCGTGCATCCTTTCAAGTCGAGCCTCTGGCAAAGCCTCCTCTAAGGCACACGAATTTATGCTCTTCAAAAGGCGCAACACATCGTCTTTATCAAATTGAGTGACTTGAAACTGTGAAAGAGGAGATTCTATCTCTGATGGTTTTAGGCCAAATATTATTGGGGCGAGTCTTGCCTCTCCAACAATTTTTGCTAATGCCCCCGCTTCAAAGTTAATCCACGGCGCCGCCTTGTTTTGAGGCGTTAATACTATAAGGCCGACTGAGGTTCCTTCAAGCTCATTCGCGATGCTACTGGCCCACCGGGTACCCTTGTCAATTGACTCAGACGACATGTACGGCTGAACACTCTGTAAAACCATAGGCAGCCAGTCGAATAGTTCGATAGCAATTTTTTGACTTAACTCACCTGACCAGCTAACAAACACCTTCACGTTCTTGCCTCCCTAAGCTGTTTTATACCGTCATTCGGTGAATGTCGTTAATTAGTTATAAGCCAATGCTGGCTAGCGTTGTATTTCAACAAAGTATCTTTATGAATCTTTCGAGGCGCGAACTTTTATCACTCGACCACCCGGATATGCAGCTCCTTCAACGCCTTCGCGGTCGCCGCCGACGGGGCGTTCATCATCAAATCCTCGGCCTTCTGGTTCATCGGGAAGACCACGACCTCACGGATGTTGGGCTCGTCGGCGAGCAGCATGACGATGCGGTCCACACCCGGGGCGGAGCCGCCGTGTGGGGGGGCGCCGAACTTGAAGGCGTTGATCATGCCGGCGAAATCGCGGTCGACGTCGGCCTGGGTGTAGCCGGCGATCTCGAACGCCTTGTACATGATCTCGGGGCGGTGGTTGCGGATCGCGCCGGACGACAGCTCGATGCCGTTGCAGACGATGTCGTACTGGTAGGCCAGGATGGTCAGCGGATCCTGCGTCTCCAGCGCCTCCAGCTCGCCCTGCGGCATCGAGAAGGGGTTGTGGCTGAAGTCGATCTTCTTGGCGTCCTCGTCATACTCGAACATCGGGAAGTCGATGATCCAGCAGAATTTATAGACGCCCTCCTCGATCAGGCCGAGGTCGGTGCCGACGCGGGTACGCGCCAGTCCGGCGAGCTTGGCGACGCTGGCGACCGGGCCGGCGGCGAAGAACACGCCGTCGTCGGGGCCGAGGTTCAGGGCGGCGCGCAACGTCTCCATCGGCTCAACGCCGTGGTTGGTGGCGATCGGCCCGCCAAAGCTGCCGTCCTTGCGGGTCGCGTAACCCAGCCCGGCATAGCCTTCGGCCTGCGCCCAGGCGTTCATGTCGTCAAAGAACTTGCGGCTTTTCGAGGTGCCGCTGCCCGGCGCCGCGATGGCGCGGACGACGCCGCCCTCCGCAACGATCGACGCGAACCGCCCGAAGCCGGACCCGCGGAAATGCTCGGTGACGTCCTGGATGACGATCGGGTTGCGCAGGTCGGGCTTGTCGTTGCCATACTTCAGCATCGACTCTGCGTACGCGATGCGCGGGAACGGCGGCTTGGTGACTGACTTGGGCTTGCCGTCGACGAAGCCGGTGAACTCCTCGAACACGCCCGCCAGCACCGGCTCGATGGCGGCGAAGACGTCGTCCTGGGTGACGAAGCTCATCTCGAAATCGAGCTGGTAGAATTCGCCGGGCGAGCGGTCGGCGCGGGCGTCCTCGTCGCGGAAGCAGGGCGCGATCTGGAAATAGCGGTCGAAGCCGGCGACCATCAGCAGCTGCTTGAACATCTGCGGCGCCTGGGGGAGCGCGTAGAACTTGCCCGGATGGACGCGCGACGGCACGAGGAAGTCGCGCGCGCCTTCCGGGGACGAGGCGGTCAGGATCGGCGTCTGGAACTCGGTGAAGCCCTGGTCGATCATGCGGCGGCGCAGGGACGCGATGACGCCGGAGCGCAGCATGATGTTGCGGTGCAGCCGCTCGCGGCGCAGGTCGAGGAAGCGGTACTTGAGGCGGATGTCCTCGGGATATTCGGCCTCGCCGGCGACCGGCAGCGGCAGCTCGATCGCGGCGGACTGGACGATGATCTCGTCGGCGCGAAGCTCGATGTCGCCGGTCGGCATCTTGGGGTTCACCGCGCCCGGGCTGCGCGCCACGACCTCGCCGGTGACGGTGACGACGCTCTCGACGCGCAGCCGGTCGAGGATGTCGAACGCCGCCGAGCCGGTGTTGGCGACGACCTGCGTCAGCCCGTGATGGTCGCGCAGGTCGACGAACAGCACGCCGCCATGATCGCGCTTGCGGTGGACCCAGCCGGACAGGCGCGCCGTCGTGCCGGCATCGGGACCACGGAGCGCGGCGCAGTTGTGAGTGCGGTAGGTGTGCATCGGGACCATTCGAATTGGATTTGTCTGATGCCGCGGGGTGACACCGGCAGGGGCCGCCTTGTCAACCCGTAGCGCGGTCCGACGGGCAATGTGTAAAGCTGACCGACACTTTCGCCCCTATCGATTGGCCAAGTTGAAAGGCGATAGGCTCGTTGCCTTATCTTAACCATTTGTAAATACGTATGACCAGTTCGTTACGACAATGGCATACTTCTTGCGACGCGATTTGCGACGCCGGGGAGGATTCGGCGCCTGAAGCACAGGGAGTCGATACTCGTGAAAAACAAGATCCTGCTCGCGCTGGCCGCCACTCTGGCGACCGCCGGCGCGGCGTCCGCAGCGCCCAACCTGGTGACCAACGGCGACTTCGAGATGACGTCGCTCAAGTCGAATTCTCAATTTGGTGGCGGCTTTGGCGGCCAGACCCTGACCGGCTGGACCGGCGGCGGCGGCAACAGCCTGCAATTCTATTATTTTGCCGGCACCGCGACCACGGTCAATGCGGTCAACCAGTATAACGACCCGAAGGGCTATCTGCGGACCAACTTCGTCCCGCTCAGCGCCACCAGCGGTAATTTCATCGCGCTCGACGGCGACAGCAACGTTGCCGGTAACGTCTCGCAGACGCTCAACGGCCTGAAGATCGGCAAGAGCTATGTCGTGAAATTTTCATGGGCGGCGACGCAGCTGATCAACCGCTCCGGTCCAACGACCGAGCAGCTCAAGGTCAGTTTCGGCGGCGACAGCCAGTCGACCGCGATCCAGAACAACCCGAGCGAGGGCTTCACCGGCTGGTGGAATGAATCGTTCAAGTTCACCGCGGGATCGGCCAGCCAGGTGCTGACCTTCCTGTCGGTCGGTACGCCGAACGGCCTGCCGCCGATCGCGCTGCTCGACGGCGTCTCGGTCACCGCGGTGCCTGAGCCGGCGACCTGGGCGATGATGCTGGCGGGCTTTGGCCTGATCGGCTTTGCCGCGCGCCGCCGCACGCACGCAATCGCCGCCTGACGCGCCAGCCTGACGCGACCACCTGACGCGATTGCCGGGCGAGGTTCGACCTCGCCCGGCAATTGCAAATTGCGCCGTTCTGGTTCACGCTGAGCACCGATGATGGACGTGCTTCACTCGTTGCAATTGCGTAGCTTTGCGGTCGATGTCTTTCGCCTTTGCGTCTGGCTGGTGCTGCTCGCGGTGGTCTTCGTGCCGCTGGAACGGGCCTTTGCGCTGAACCAGCAAAAGGTTCTGCGCGCCGGCGTCGCCACCGATATCGGCCTTTATTTCCTTAGCAGCCTGTTGCCGGCGATGCTGCTCGCGGTGCCGCTGTCGCTGCTGGCGACGACGATCCATGCGGTCGTTCCCGATGCCTATTATTCGGCGGTCGGCAGCCTGCCGTTGTGGGTTCGCCTGCCGGTGGCGCTGGTGGTCGGCGAGCTCGGCTTTTATTGGGGTCACCGCTGGAGCCACGAGGTCCCGTTGCTGTGGCGCTTCCACGCCGTCCACCACCGGGCGGAGGCGATGGACTGGCTGGTCAATACCCGCGCGCATCCCGTCGACATGGTGTTCACCCGGCTGGTCGGGCTGATCCCGCTGTACATCATCGGGCTGGCGCAGCCGGTCGGGCAGACCACCGATATCGTGCCGGTCCTGGTGGTGATCATCAGCACGTTCTGGGGGTTCTGGATCCACGCCAACATGCGCTGGCGCTTCGGGCCGCTGGAATGGCTGGTCGCGACGCCGGCGTTCCACCACTGGCATCACGACCTCGGCGACCGGCGCGGCATGAACTATGCGGCGATGTTCCCCTGGCTCGACCGGCTGTTCGGCACCCACACGCTGCCCCGCGCCTGGCCCAAGGCTTATGGCGTTCAGCGCGTGCCGGAAACCGTACCGAGCGATACTAGCCCTGTGGCTCCGGGTTGACTAAGACGGCGCGATGTTCATCCATCCGCTGGTAACCGATACCGCCACCCTCGCCGCCTTGTGCAAGCGCCTCGCCGATGCCGACTTCGTCACGGTCGATACCGAGTTCATGCGCGAGAACACATTCTACCCCGATCTGTGCCTGGTCCAGATCGCCGGCGGCGGCGAGGCCGCGGCGATCGATCCCAAGGCGGATATCGACCTGGCCCCCCTGCTCCACTTGCTGGTCGAGGAGCCGGTCCTGAAGGTTTTCCACGCCGGCGGGCAGGACCTGGAGATCATCTACAACCTTACCGGCAAGACCCCGACGCCGCTGTTCGACACACAGATCGCGGCGATGGCGCTCGGCCAGGGCGAGCAGGTCAGCTACACCAACCTCGTCCAGTCGTATCTCGGCATCGCCGTCGACAAGGGCGCGCGCTTTACCGACTGGAGCCGCCGGCCCTTGAACGATCGCCAGCTGGATTATGCCATCGGCGACGTGACGCATCTGGCGGCGCTGTTCCCCAAGATGCTCGACAAGCTGCACCGCACCGGGCGCGGCGTCTGGCTCGACGAGGAGATGGCGCGCGTCGGCGACCCCGCCACCTATGCTCAGGAGCCCGACCTGGCGTGGCTGCGGCTGCGCCTGCCGAGCCGCAAGCCCGAGGTGCTGGGCCGCCTCAAGGCGCTGGCAGCGTGGCGCGAGCATGAGGCGCGGGGCAAGGACGTGCCGCGCGGCCGGATCATCAAGGACGAGACGATCGGCGACCTTGCAGGCTCGCCGCCGCGTCACCAGGCCGACCTGGGCAAGGTCCGCGGCCTGTCGGCGGCCTGGGCGCAGAACGACATCGGACACCGGCTGATGCAGGCGCTGGAGCACGCCCAGCCACTCCCCGAGGCCGAGATGCCGGCGCGCGAAGTCTCGCGCCCCGGCCTGACCAGCGAAGGCACGCTGATCGCCGACCTGCTGAAACTGCTGCTCAAGGTGCGCGCCAAGGAGGCCAATGTCGCCCCCAAGCTGATCGCCCGCGGCGACGAGCTGGATGCGATCGCCGGTGGCGTCCGCGAGGGCCTGCCGGTGCTGACCGGCTGGCGCATGGATGCTTTCGGCAAGGACGCGCTGGCCCTGATCGACGGGCAGCTCGGCTTTGCGGTCCGCGACGGCAAGATGGTGATGAGCGCGCTCTAGAGCTGCGCCCGGAAGATCGGGTCGAGGCCCATCGCGCCGGCCAGCGTCTTCAGCCGCCGCGCCACCGTCTCGCCGTACAGCGGTGCATGCGCAGGCGCCAGCGTCAGCACCAGCGCCCCGCCCTCGCGCCACATCTTGCTGGAGGTCAGCGGCACCGCCGTGCCCCCGGTCAGCCGCTGGCCCAGCCGCAGCGCCATGCCCCACATCCGCGCCCGCGCCAGTGCGGCGGGTTCCGCCAGCTGGTGCAGCACCGCGACATTGGCGCTGGCGAAGTCCCCACCGAAGCAAGCGTACAGCGCCGCCGCGATCATCGCCCGTTCCGGCGCGGTGATCGCCACCCAATTGCCGTGCAGCGCAAAGTCGAAGCCGCGCTCCGCCCGGAAATCCGGGTGCGCCCGCCACGCCACGTCGCTGAGCAGGCAGGTCGCCATGCGGATGCGCGCGTCGGCGACCGGCTCGCGGTTGCGGAAGATCTGGTCCATCCAGGTGAACAGCAGGTCGCCATGCTCCGGAAAGCGCCCCTGTCGAGCCCCCTCCGCGCGCGTCGCCGCCAGCAGCGGGTCCTCGCGCTGCATCTCGGGCGACAGCTGGGCGTACAGCAGCCCCTCGCGCAGGCCGAAGGCGCTCGCGACGATCTCGGAGCTCCCCAGCCGCTTGACCGCCGCGCTGAGCAGCACTGCCGCCCCGGGCAGCGACGGCGCCCGCGAGCTGCTGAAATGCGGCATCGCCTTCAGCGCCTTGGGCTCGATCCGGGCCAGCGTCCGGACCAGTCGCGCCGGCACCTCATTGTCCATGCGGTACTGGTGGACGACGCGCAGCGGGCAGTCGGTCAGGTGCATATGGAGCTGCGCCAGCGCCCGCCACGAGCCGCCGACGGTGTAGAACGGCTTGCCCTTGCCCGCCGCGATCCAGTCGACCGAATCGAGCGCCTTGCCGATGAACGCCCCCAGCGCCCGGGGCGAGCGCTTGCGCACCGCGTCGAGCCGCAGCGACCCGATCGGCAGCGAGATCCGCTCGTGCGCCTCGCCGCCCTGCACCCGGATCAGCTCGAGGCTGCCACCACCGAGGTCGCCGACGACACCGTCCGCCTGGGGTATGCCCGCAATGACGCCGAGCGCCGCGCCGCGCGCCTCGACCTCGCCGCTGATCGTCTCGATCTCCAGCCCGCAGGCGTCGCGGACCCGGTCGGTGAACGCCTTGGCATTGGCCGCCTCGCGCACGGCGGCGGTGGCGACGGTGCGCAGCGAGACGACGTTCATGTCCTGCGCCAGCAGCGTGAAGCGGGCCAGCGCCGCGACCGCCGACTCCATCGACGCCTCGCTCAGCCGGCCGTTCGCCGCCAGCCCGCGCCCCAGGCCCGCCATGACCTTCTCGTTGAACACCACCGGCGGCACCCGCGACATGCCGCGATAGACCACCAGGCGGACCGAATTCGACCCGATGTCGATGATACCGGTGAGGACGTGGCCCGGCGCATAGGCGTCGGCACGCACCACAGGCTCGATTTCCGTCGCGCCCACGTCACCTCCCTGCTTGGTGCCGCACCCTTAGCGGCCACGCGCCACTGCGCAAGCGCTGCTCAGCCAACAACCGGCAAAGGATGAGCTTTCGCTGGAATTCGCTTGCGCTGCGCCTGGGCCAGAACCGCGGCCGGATCGGCGGCGCTGAACGCATTGCCCGCCGTCACCGTCGCCAGTTGCGCCCAGTCGAGCGGCACCGCGACGCCCGCCCCCTCGCGCGCCCGCACCGAGAACGGCAGCACCGCCGTCGCGCCGCGCTGGTTGCGAAGATAGTCGACGAAGATCTTGCCGCTGCGCTTGGCCTTGTTCATCGTCGCGATGAAGGCGTCGGGCTGTTCGGCCTGCAACCCTTCCGCGAACGCCTTGGCCCAGGCCTTGACCTCCGGCCATTCGGCGCGCGGCACCAGCGGCACGACGACGTGGACGCCCTTGCCGCCCGACAGCATCGGCGCCGACTCGAGCCCCGCCGTCTTCAACCGGTCGCGGACTAGCACCGCCGCCAGCTTGACCACCTCGAAATTGACCAGCGGATCGGGGTCGAGGTCGATCACCAGCCGGTCCGGCCGCTCGAGATCGTCGACGCGCGAGCCCCAGCCGTGAAACTCGATCGTGCCCATCTGCACGCACGCCAGCAGCCCGGCCGAATCCTCGACATACAGATACGGCTCGGTCTTGCCGTCGCTCTCCGCGACCTCGACGTGATGGACGCTGTCGGGAAACATCCCCGAGTCGTGCTTCTGGAAAAAGCATTGCTTCGCACGGCCTTGCGGACAGCGGACGAGGCTGATCGCGCGCCGCGCCAGGTCGGGCATCATCGCCTCGGCGATCGTCTCGTAATAATTGGCGAGCGCGCCCTTGGTCATCCCCAGCTCCGGGAACACCACCCGGTCCGGCGACGAAATTACCACCCCACTGCCCTTTCCTTTACCCCTCCCCTTCAGGGGAGGGGCGAGAGACGGCGCAGCCGGCCCGGGGGTGGGTCTCGCTTCTTTTTTCGGAGAGGCCCCACCCCCGGGCCGCGCCGAAGCGCGCGTCTCACGCCCCTCCCCGGAGGGGAGGGGAGCCGCAGTCTCACGCACCACCTCGCTCGCCGGCTTGTCCGCGCGCAGCCCGAGAAAGCTCGGATGCCGCAGCGACCCGTCCCCCGTGAATTCGGTGAACGCGATCTCCGCCACCAGCTCCGGCCGCACGTAATGCGCACCCTTTCGCGCCATCGCCGTAAGCTTGTGCGCATACGGCGACTTGTCGACCGCCAGCTTCGCCAGCTTCGCCGTCAGCTCCTTCAGCGTCCGGTCGTCGAACCCCGTCCCGACGCGCCCGGCATAGCGCAGCCCCTCGCTGTCGTTGACCCCGAGCAGCAGCGACGCGAACCCCCGGCCCTTGTCCGACTCCGACCAGCCCGCGATAATGAACTCCTGCCTGTGCAGGCACTTGGCCTTGAGCCAATTGCCGCTGCGCCCGCCCTTGTAGCGCGAATCCGCCGCCTTGCTGACGACGCCCTCGTAACCGCCGGCACACAGCGCCGCGAACATCTTCTCGCCGCCGCCGCGGACATGCTCGGCGAAGTGCAGCGGCGGCGCGACGCCCTGCAGCAGCGTCTTGAGCTGCTCCTTGCGCTCGATCAGCGGCCTGGCGGTCAGGTCGTCGCCGTCGAGCGACAGCAGGTCGAAAGCGAAGGCGATCAGCGGCCCACCGTCCTTCAACGCCGCCTGCAGCGCCCCGAAACTCGGCTTGCCATGCTCGTCGAGCGCGACGATCTCCGCATCGAGCAACGCCGACTTGCACGGCAGCGCCGCGGCGGCCTCGGCGACGACCCGGAACTTGGCGGTCCAGTCGAGCCCCGAGCGGGTGTACGCGACGCACTTGCCACCACCGACCGCAAGCAGCGCGCGATAGCCGTCGTACTTGGTCTCGTGCAGCCACGAATTGCCCGCCGGCGGGGTGTCGACCAGCGTCGCGAGCTGCGGCGGCTGGAAAGCCGGGAGCTTGCCCTTCTTCTTCTCCCCTCCCGGAACGGGAGGGGCCGGGGGTGGGACTTCAGCAGGCTCCGGCTTCCGACCTCGCGCAAGACCCACCCCCGGGCCGTCGCTGCGCGCCGTCTCTCGCCCCTCCCCGTCGGGGAGGGGTGCAGCGGCCTTCGCCTTCTTCTTCCCCCCTCCCCCTTGGGGAGGGGCTGGGGGTGGGAGCGGCGCAACCAAACCACTCGCTATGTCTTCCAGGGACCGCCCGGTCGCGACGCTCGTCACATGCTCCGCCACCAGATCCCCCGTGGCGAATGCGTCGTCGACCTTGCGCATCAGCCAGTTCTCGCGCTTGCCCTCTGGCTTGAGGCGGACCAGCACCCATTCGCCCTTCATGCGCTCGCCGTGCAGGGTGAAGTGCAGCTTGCCCTTTTTCAGTCCGTCGCGGGGGTCGCCTTCCGGGTCCCAGGTGCCGCGGTCCCACAGCATCACCGTGCCGCCGCCGTATTCGGCCTTGGGGATCGTCCCCTCGAACGTCGCATAGCCGAGCGGATGGTCCTCGGTGCGCACCGCCAGCCGCTTGTCCTCGGGATTGCTCGACGGCCCGCGGGTCACCGCCCAGCTCAGCAGCACGCCGTCGAGTTCGAGCCGGAAATCCCAGTGCAGCCGGGTGGCGGCGTGCTTCTGGACCATGAAGCTGTTGCCGGTAGCGCGACCGATCTCGCCGGCGGGCTCTTTCGTTTTCTTGAAGTCGCGCTTGGAATTGTAGGTGTCGAGCGAGGTCACCATGGCCGGCATTTCCCGTCATCCCGGCGAATGCCGGGACCCATTCGGCGGAACTTCGCCTTGGTGAGCCGATCGAACTTCAGGCCGCGGATCGCGCTGAATGGGTCCCGGCCTGCGCCGGGATGACGACGACTGGAATGCCCGGTTGATACCACACCGGGGCTCACGCCCGCTTCCGCGCCGCCGTCTTCGCGGGAGCGCGCCGCGCCGGGGGCTTGGCCGCAGATTTGGGTGCCGCCTTCGTCTTGGGCGGCTCCGGCGCCGCATCGCCGCCGCCCTTCTCGATCGACGCCTTCAGCGCCGCCATAAGGTCGATGACATTCGACGGTTTCGCGTCGCCGCTGTCGGTCTCGATGGTCGCGCCCTTCTTGCCGCGCTTGGCGTCGATCAGCGCCCGCAGCGCATCCTCGTAGCGATCCTTGAACGCGCCTGGCTCGAACTTCTTGGTGCGCTTGTCGATCAGCGCAGTCGCCAGTTCCATCAGTTCCTCGGGCGGCGCATCGTCGGAGATGGCGCGGAAGAAGCCGCTAGCCTTGTTGACCTCCTCCTCATAGCGCAGCGTTTCCAGTACCATGCCGCGTCCGCACGGCTTCAGGCTGACCAGATATTCATGGCCGCGCATCGCCAACTGGCCGAGGCCGATCTTCTTCGCGGCCTTCATCGCGTCGCGGATGACGCGGAACGCCTCCTCTGCCAGCTCGTCCTTGGGCACGACGAAATAGGGCTTCTCGAAATAGATCGCGTCGATCTCGGAGGCGTCGACGAACTGCACCAGCTCCAGCGTTCGCTTGCTCTCCAGCTTGACGCCGTCGATCTCCTCGTCGGTCAGCAGGACGTATTCGCCCTTCTCGATTTGATAGCCCTTGACGATGTCGTCGGGGTCGATCGCGCCGATGCCGGGCACAGTCTTTTCCAGCTTGATGCGCTTGCCCGACGGTTCGTGGATCTGGTTGAGCGCGATCGTTGCGGCGGACCGCGTCGCCGAATAGATCTCGACCGGGATCGACACCAGCGCCAGCCGCAACTGTCCCGACCAATAGGCGCGTGCGGCCATGCGATGCCTCCCTTTGAGCTGTGGATACGAAACGGGCGGCGTCGCGGAGTCGTTCCGCAGGTGTCGCCCAGCGCCCGACGTGGACATTGCGCGCGGCAGCGATCAAGCTGCGAAGCATCGTCCCTGGTATCGACGGGAGGTTGTGTGACCAGCGCTTTCCTTCACGGCACCGTCCACGAAGCCGCTGCCGACCTGCAGGCCGCAATCCGCGCCGACCCCGGCATCCTGGCATTGTGGGAGGGCCTGACCCCGCTCGGCCGCAACGAGTTCATCTGCTGGGTCGAGGATGCCAGGCAGGCCGGGACCCGCCAGCGCCGCATCGTCCGGACCGTCGAGGAACTGCAGGACGGAAAAAAGCGCCCCTGTTGCTGGGCCGGCTGCATCCACCGCACCGACAAGGCGCCGAGCCGCTGGCAACAGGCCGTGCTGATCGACGGCAAGCGCAAGACCGCCTGACCGCAACCGAAAGCCGCGGTCGGGCCGGGACGAACCACCCTCGCCTCGGGGCAAATCGAGCCGGTCGAGGTTTTCATTCATCTTCGACCCGCTAAGGTCACCGCGATGACAGACAAGCCGAGCGTTGCCGCGGACCTCGTCGCCTTCCCCGACCAGCTCCAGCACATCACGACGAACACCTATCAGTGGCTGCGCACCGATAGCCTGACGGCGGCGATCGGCATCGGCGCGGCGCTGCTGCTGTACCTGCTGTTCGTCGGCGTCCGCATCGGCGCGTGCCGCGTGCTCGGCGACGGCCACGACATCGCCAGCTGGCGCGGCTTTGCCAGCCGCATGGTCGGCAAGACGCGCAGCTTCTTCCTCGGGGTGCTGTCGGCGCAGCTGGTCGCGCACTTCGTCGCGCCGCCGGGCCCGCTGCTCAGCGTCATCACCTTCCTGTTCACCATCGGCGCGGCGGTGCAGGGCGCGGTCTGGGTCCGCGAGCTGATCCTCGGGCTGGTCGAGCGCCGCGCCTCGATCGCCGACGAGGATCACTACACGCTGACCAGCGCGATGAATATCATCCGGGTGCTGGTCAACGTCGTCGTCTGGTCGATCGCGGCGATCCTGGTGCTCGACAATATCGGGGTCAACGTCACCGGGCTGGTCGCCGGACTGGGCGTCGGCGGCATCGCCATCGGTCTCGCGGCGCAGGGCATCTTCGGCGACCTGTTCGCGGCGCTGGCGATCCTGTTCGACCGGCCGTTCCGCGTCGGCGACACCATCAAGTTCGGCGATGTCGTCGGCCGGGTCGAGGCGATCGGGCTGAAGACCGTCCGCATCCGCGCCAACACCGGCGAGCAGGTCATCGTCTCCAACGCCAAGCTGCTGGAGCAGCAGATCCGCAACCTGCGCCGCATCGAGACGCGGACGACGGTGATGACCTTCCAGCTCGACCTCGGCGCCACGGCGGCGCAGCTGCGCGGCGTGCCGGGGGTGCT
Source organism: Glacieibacterium sp. (assembly GCF_965200405.1). GTDB lineage: Bacteria > Pseudomonadota > Alphaproteobacteria > Sphingomonadales > Sphingomonadaceae > Glacieibacterium. The sequence continues at coordinate 2,499,423 of NZ_OZ241356.1, read as the reverse complement.
GGAACAGGCTTTCGCGCCGATCACCGACGCGACGCTGACCCGGGCGAACGTCGTCAACGTCACCTCAGTGGCATACGAGGTGGAGGTCGAGTTCGTCGTTCACCAGCAGGCGCTGAAGGCGACGCTCGATGCCAAGCAGGCGGCGATCCTGGCGACGATGGAGGGTTTCGCCCGGCTCGGGCTGATGCCGGCGGACACCTCGCCGCGCGCCGCCCAACGCGGCCCGTGGGTCGCTCGCGCCGACGGCGAGGCAGTCGCCGGAGAGGTCGGCGCTAGCGAAGCCAGGCCGGAACCGCGAACGGTCCCCGAATAATCCCGCCAGCAGAGCGACCGTCGCCGGTGCGGTATCCCTGCAATATTACGCGGATATGTGCGATTTCACCGGGCAACCTGTCGAGTATCTCCGCTCCGCCGACAATCACGGCTTAGGCATAGGGGAAAGGCTTCATTGCCTCGGCATCCTAAAACCCTCACCGTATTTTGCGTACTTCAACACCGTAAAATGTGTCCGCTCTAAATTCTAAATTCCCCCGACATCCTCGATGCTCAGCAACGACGCATTCCCACCCGCGCTCGTAGTGTCCGTACTCGTCACCCGCTCAGTCGCGAACCTCAACAAATAATGCGGCCCCCCCGCCTTGAATCCGGTCCCCGACAATCCCTCTCCACCAAAGGGTTGCGACCCCACCACCGCCCCGATCATCGACCGGTTGACGTAAAGATTTCCCACCCTCGCCGCCGCCGCCACCCGCTCCGCCGTCGACGCGATCCGACTATGCAATCCCATGGTCAAACCATACCCACTGGCATTTACCCGAGCCACCGTCGCATCCAGTTCCCCCGCCTTCCAGGTCACGACATGCAATATCGGCCCGAACCATTCCTTGGTCAGATCCTCGATCCGCTCCAGCCTGATGATCGTCGGCGGAACGATCCCCGGCACCTCGCTCGCCAAGGCATGTACCCATTTCGCCTTGGCCGACTGGCGATAGCTTTCCAGCCGGTCATAGGCCGCCTGGTCGATCACCGGCCCGACATCGGTCCGCGGATTGCCGGGCTCCCCGAGCACCAGCGTGTCCATCGCGCCGCCCAACATGTGCAGCGTCTTGTCGGCGATATCCTCCTGCAACAACAGCAGCCGCAACGCCGAACACCGCTGCCCCGCCGAGCGGAAGGCGCTGGTGACGACGTCCGCCACGACCTGCTCGGGCAGCGCCGTGGAGTCGACGATCATCGCATTGATACCGCCGGTTTCGGCAATGAACGGCACCAGCGGGCGGCTCTCATCCTCCAGCAAAGTCCGCGCGATGATGCGCGCCGTCCCGGTCGAACCGGTGAAGGCAACGCCCATGATCCGCGCATCGCCGACCAGCGCCCGCCCCTCCTCGGCGCCCCCGGTGACGATGTGCAGCGCGTCCTTCGGGATGCCGGCCTCATGCGCCAGTTCCACGGCCCGCTGCGCTATCCGCGGCGTCTGCGGTGCCGGCTTGGCGACCACGGTGTTGCCCGCGACCAGAGCCGCCGCGACCTGCCCGATGAAGATCGCCAGCGGGAAATTCCACGGCGCGATACAGGCGAACACGCCGCGCCCCTCGAGCCGCAGTTCGTTGCGCTCGCCCGTCGGCCCGGGCAGCAGAACGGCCGCGAACTTTTCCCGCGCTTCGATCGCATAGTAGCGGCAGAAGTCGACGGCCTCGCGAACCTCGGCCAGCGCATCGGGAATGGTCTTCTTCGCCTCGTGCACCGCCAGCGCCATCAGCTCCTCGGTATGCGCTTCGAGCAGGTCACCAAGCTTGTCGATCGCCGCGGCCCGCGCCTCGACCGGGGTGCGCGACCAAGACGGGAAAGCTGCGTGAGCAGTTCCGATGGCGCTGATCACTGCCGATGCGGGCACGAGAGCGAAGCGATCGTGCGCGTCCTTGACCTCCGTCCGCTTCCCCAGGATCGCCTCGGCTTCGTCGAGCAGCAAGCCATTGTCGTTGATCCGCGAAGCAACGCGCTCCAGCACCGTCGCCTCGGCGAGGTCCAGCCCGGCCGAGTTGCGCCGCCCCGGGAAAATGTCGCGCGCCATCGGGATCGACGGGTGGGGCACCCCACCGACCGACGCGATCTTGACCGCCGGATCGGCCAGCAGGTCGCTGTCGCTGACGTTCGCATCGGCTAGCTGGTGGACGAAGCTGGAATTCGCGCCATTCTCCAGCAACCGCCGGACCAGATACGCCAGCAGGTCGCGGTGCCCGCCGACCGGAGCATAGGTCCGGCAATGATAGCCGTTCTCCCGCACCGCCCGCTCGAACAGCCCCTCGCCCATGCCGTGCAGCCGCTGGAACTCGAAATCACGGCGATTACCGGCCCATTCCATGATCGTCGCCACCGTCAGGGCGTTGTGGCTGGCGAATGCCGGCATGATGTTGGGCGCGTCGAGCATCGCCCTGGCGCAGGCCAGATAGCTGACGTCGGTCGCAGCCTTGCGGGTGAACAGCGGATAGTCGTCGAGGCCACCCTCCTGGGTTCGCTTGATCTCGCTGTCCCAATAAGCGCCCTTGACCAGACGGACCATCAGGCGCCGGCCTGTGTCCTGGCCAAGGGCCTGCGCCCAGTCGATGACCGCGCGCGCCCGCTTGCCATAGCCCTGCGCCGCCATGCCGAAGCCGTCCCAGCCAGCAAGCTCGGGCCGGCGCGCAATCGCCTCGATGATGTCGAGCGACATGACCAGCCGCTCGCTCTCCTCCGCATCTACGGTCAGGCCGATGCCGGTTCGCGCCGCCTCCGCCGCGAGCTGGCGTAGCATGTCGGTCAACTCCGGGACGCAGGTGTCGGCGTGCGCGGTCTCGTAGCGCGGGTGCAGTGCCGACAGCTTGACCGAGATCGAATGACCTACGCCGAGCGTCGACCCGCCGACCGAGCGGATCGCCGCCATGTAGCTGTCGAAGTACCGCGCGCCGTCCTCATAGGTCCGTGCCGCCTCGCCCAGCATGTCGAAGCTGGCGGTGAAGCCCTTGTTCTCGGGCTCGGCAGCTCGGGCCATCGCCTCGTCGATGGTGCGGCCCATGACGAAGACTTGGCCCATCATCCGCATCGCCGCGCCGACCGCGCTGCGCACGAAAGGTTCGCCGGTGCGGTTGATCAGACGTTTCAGAACTGAAGCTCGCCCGGTGTCGCCGACCACGGCGCGGGTCAGCATCAGGCCCCAAGTCGCGGAATTGACCAGCAGCGAGTCCGATTGGCCCTTGTGGGCGCCCCAGTCGGCACCGCCGATCTTGTCGCGGATCAACAGGTCGGCAGTCTCGGCATCGGGCACCCGCAGGAACGCCTCCGCGAGGCTGAGCAGGGCGATGCCCTCCTGGGTGTTGAGGCGGTACTGGTGGAGGAAGCGGTTGACCCAGCCTTCGCCTTGAGCGGCGCGGAGATCGGCGAGCAGCCCAAGCGCCCGGCCTTCGACACGTTCGCGGGTGGTCGCATCTAGCGTCGCCGTCGGCAACAATCGCGCCAGCACTTCGGGCTCCGGAGCGCGGTGGAGGGAACGCATCTCAGCGCGGGCGACGGTTAAGCTGGACATGCCGGCTATCTAGTCCCGGCGAAGCGCCCGCGAAAGGGACAGGTCAGCGCGCCGTCGCAAGATCGGCCGGGATCGTTGGTTGCGACAGGATCGACGCCATCTGCTGCCAGCGCGCCTTTTGCGACTGGCCGGCGGCTTCGACCCGGGCCTTCACCATGTCTTTGCCGAGCCCGTAGTTGATCACATAGCTGCGGTAGTGATCGGTGAAGCCGATCGCTTTCTCGGCGCGGGCGAGGGAGAGCAGCTCGTACTTCTGCTCTGCCTCAACAGCTGCGGAACGGGTCAGCCGGCCGTCGAGATATTCCTGTGCGATGGTGAAGCGAGCACCCGACAAGCGCTGCATCGCCTTGAGCAAGGCGGCGTAGCGTGGCGCCTCGGCTGGATCGAGCCCGGCCAAAGGGTACAGAGTCTTCGCTTCGAACGTCGCTCGTTCGGCGCCAGGGAAGGCCAGCTCGATGCCGTAGTTGGCCGAGCCCTCGGCTATCAGCGACTGGGGGCCGTACAGCGGATAGACCATGAATTCGATCCAGCCGCGGGCCCGGGCGAGCCGCTGTTCGAGCAACATGTTGTAGACGTGGTGGCCGGGGTAGCCCTCGTGGCAGCCGAGGTCGACGGCGCGGTCGATCAGCACTGGCAAGTCGGTGTTTACCTGTATCAGGCTGGTGTTGTTGCCCTTGTAGTAATTGTAGCCGCTCCACGGTTTGCCGGTGACCAGTTCCAGCTTGAATTTCTCGTCGGCGGGGAGCGGGATGTGGGCAACGGTGCGCCGGCGGCATTCGGCGATGGCGGCGTGCATGACGTCGTTAAGACGGCCAGCGGGGATGACGAAGCGGTTGCGGTAGGTATCGACCCGTTGCCAAAGGTCGCCAGGCCCGGGCAGCAGGCGGTCGACCGCGGCGAGGGTCGCGTCATAGCTGGCGAGGGGCTTGAGCGCCGGGCGGACGCCGAACAATCCCTCGGCTTCGTCCTCGAAGGTGAAGCGCTTGCCGGCGTGCATCGCCAGCCGGGTCTCGGCGGCGGTGAGCTGGCCGATCAGGAAGGCGCGGCGGCGGCGTTCGAGTGGTGACAGGGTGGCGGGTGCGACGGCCTTGGCCTGGGCGGTCAGCTTGGCGGCGGCGGAGCGGAGGGCGTCGACGGTGCGGGGGTTGGCCTTGGCGGCGGCGGCCCAGGCGGGCGGGCCGTAATAGGCATCGACGTATTCGGGTTCGCGTTCGCCGGCTTCGAGGCTGAGCTGGACGTAATCGCGGGCGATGGTGTCGAGAGGGGAGCGGGCGGCGCCGAGGAGGAGCAGGGCGAGCGTGACGAATATGGGATGTTTTGAGGACATTGGAAAAGTTTAGCGGGAGGAAGGAGGGTCGGCAAATTTCTAGGGTGACGTTTACGTAAACCGGGTTTAAAGCTGGCCGAAATCGTCGGGGAGTGAGGCTGAATGCGCGCCACTGTGTCGCTGGACGACTATCGAGCCAAGATCGGCAGCGAGGTCGGGGTGTCCGACTGGGTGCTGGTCGACCAGGCGAGGATCGATGCCTTTGCCGAGGTTACCGGCGACCACCAGTTCATCCATGTCGATCCGGTGCTGGCTGCGCAGACCCCGTTCGGCACGACGATTGCCCATGGTTACCTGACACTTAGCCTGTGCTCGGTGTTCGGCTACCAGGCGATGCCGAGCCTGGAGGGCGTCAAGATGGGGGTCAACTACGGCCTCAACAAAGTCCGCTTCATGGCCCCGGTGAAGTCCGGCAAGCGCGTCCGCGGCCGCTTCAATCTGCTCGCGGTCGAGCAGCGACCCGACAAGGGCTGGCAATCGACCGTCGCCGTCGTCGTCGAGATCGAAGGCGAGACCAAACCTGCCCTCGCCGCCGAGTGGCTGACCCTGGTGTACCTATGAGCCGCATCGGCCTCCTGCAGCAGCCGTTCCCCGAGCCGTTCGCGGCGGACATGGCGAAAATGACCGCCCCCGGCCGCGAGCCGCTGACGCTGTTCACCTCGATCGGCCAGTCGCCGCGGGCCTGGGAGCGCTTCACCGCCGCCGCGATGTCGGGCCCCTCCCCCCTGTCGATGCGCGACCGCGAAGTCGTCATCATCCGCACCTCGGCGAAAACCGGCGGCGAGTATGAATGGGGCATCCATTCCAAGGTCTTCGGCAAGCAGGCCGAGCTCACCCCCGAGCAGGTCCGCTCGACCTTCGACGGTCATGCCGACGACGGCAACTGGAACGAGCACGACGCCGCGCTGATCGCCGCCACCGACGCGCTGCTGACCCGCCACAAGCTCGACGATGCCGAGTTCGCGCGGCTGAGCGGCCAGTTCGACACTGCCCAGATCCTCGAGATCATCCAGCTCATCAGCTTTTACCACGGCATCGCGATGATCACCGGTGCGCTCGACCTGCAACCCGAAGCCGGCATGCCGCGCTTCCCAACCGCCTGAGGACCCGACCCATGCGCGAAGCCGTCATCGTCTCCACCGCCCGCACCCCGATCGGCCGCGCCTATCGCGGCGCCTTCAACGCCTCGCCGCCGCCGATGCTGGGCGGCCATGCGATCAAGCACGCCATCCAGCGCGCCGGCATCGAGGGTGCCGAGGTCGACGACGTCGTCTGGGGCGCCTCGCTCCAGCAGGGCGGGCAGGCCCCCAACATCGCGCGCCTGTCGCTGCTCCGCGCCGGCCTGCCGACCTCGGTCAGCGGCCAGTCGATGGACCGCCAGTGCGCCTCCGGACTGATGGCGATTGCCACCGCCGCCAAGCAGATCATCGTCGACGGGATGGATATCACCGTCGGTGGCGGCCAGGATTCGATCTCGATGGTGCAGACCAACAAGATGCGCATCGATCCCGATCCCGGCCTGATCGCGATGCACAGCAACGTCTACATGCCGATGATCGACACCGCCGAGACCGTCGCCAAGCGCTACAACATCAGCCGCGACCGCCAGGACGAGTATAGCTACCGCTCGCAGATGCGGACCGCCGCAGCGCAGCAGGCCGGCAAGTTCGACGCCGAGATCGTGCCGCTGACCTCGCAGATGGGCATGGCCAACAAGGAAACCGGCGAGATCACCTTCCACGAGGTGACGCTGTCGAAGGACGAGGGCAACCGCCCCGAGACGACGCTGGTTGGCCTGCAGGGCCTGAAGCCGGTGCGCGAGGGCGGCGTGATCACCGCCGGCAACGCCTCGCAGCTGTCGGACGGCGCCTCGGCCTCGGTGCTGATGGAGGCGGGCGAAGCCTCGCGGCGCGGCCTGACCCCGCTCGGCGTCTATCGCGGCATGGCGTCGGCCGGCCTCGACCCCGACGAGATGGGCATCGGCCCGATCTACGCCATCCCCAAGCTGTTGAAGCGCAACGGTTTGAAGATGGACGACATCGACCTGTGGGAGCTCAACGAGGCGTTCGCCGTGCAGGTCCTGCACTGCGCCGACGTGCTCGGGATCGACCAGGAGAAATTGAACGTCAACGGCGGCGCGATCTCGATCGGTCACCCGTACGGCATGTCGGGCGCCCGCCTGACCGGCCACGCGCTGATCGAGGGCAAGCGTCGCGGTGCCAAGTACGTCGTCGTGACGATGTGCGTTGGCGGCGGCATGGGCGCGGCCGGGCTGTTCGAGGTCTATTGAGCCAGGCATCGACCCTCTCCGCGAAAGCGCGGAGAGGGTCGGGTCAGGGCGCGTAGCCGAGGCGCTCCACCAACGGTGACAGCAGGTCGTCGACGGCGGCGAAGTGGCGAGCATAGCCGCGCCAGCGCCCGGCCGACGAGCGATAGAGCGGCCGCGCGACCTGGCTGCGGCTCGGGCTGGTGATATAGGCAGCGCGGGCGCCGACATGGAAGTCGAGCAGCGCCGCGTCCCAGTCGAGGCCGATGAAATCGAGCAGCCGCGTCAGGCTCGGCTGGAAATCCCCGACGACATCCTCGTAGCGCAATTCGAGCCACGGCATCGTCAGCGTGTCGCGGATGTGCAGCCACCAGTCGGTCACCGCGGCATAGAGTTGCGCGGTCGAACGCCATTCGAGCAGGTGGACGGTCGCCGCCGTCGGCACCATCAATTGCTGGAAGCCGCTGAGGCAGACATCGCGCGGATCGCGCAACATGTAGATGATGCGCGCGTCGGGAAACAGGACGTTGATCGCGGCGACATCGACGCTGCTCATCGTGAACTTGTCGACGAACACCGGGCGGTCGATGCTGTCGCCGTAGCGGCCACGGGCGCGCGACCAGTACAGCGCGCGCAACTGCTCGACTTGCGCCAGGTTGAGGCGCGCCAGCTTGGTGGCGATCGAGCCGGGACCGGCCAGTCGCTGCTGCACCTCCGCCAGCACATCGTGGAGCATGTTGCCCTCGTCGGCGACGAAGACCTGGGGGTGGGCGCTCAATACCGCCTGCACCAGCGTCGTGCCGGACCGCAGGAACCCTATCAGGAAGACCGGCGCGGGGCGCGTCGCGCCCGTTTTTCCGGTCCAGCGGCCGAGTGCGGCGGCATCGTATGCGCCGGTGTTGGCGGCGATCAGCCGGGGCAGCAGCTTGCGGTCGTGCCGCGCCAGGTCGGCGACGTCGTGCGCGGCGCGGCCCGCGGCCTCGAGGTGGTCGAAGGCCTCGTCGAAGCGGCCCTGCCGGTCGTCGAGGCGCGCCAGTTCCTTATGGGCGCGGAGCCGTACCGCGGCATCGTCTGGTCCGGCGAGCACGGCGTCGAGGCGCGGGCGCGCTGCATCGAGATCGCCGGCATCGATCTCCAGGCTCGCCTGCAGCACCTCCAGCATCGGCACGCCGGGCGCCAGCCGCAGCGCCTCGGCACCCGCCGCGACCGCCCCGCGGGGATCGTTGAGCTGGCTGCAGGCGACCGCCAGCAACTGCTGCAGCCGGGCATGATCGGGATAGGCGGCGGTCGCGGCGCGCGCCAGGTCGAGCGCGGCGGGTACGTCGCCCCATTGCTGGAGCTGTGACAGGATCTCGACCAACCGTACCGGGGTCTGCGCCGACGGCGCAGCAAGCATCGCCCGTCCGGCCTTGGCGAGATGCCGCGTCCCGGCCAGCCGCTCGCCCAGCGCGCACAAGGCCTGGCCCAGCCACGCCTCGGCGGCGGCATTCGACGGGGACTCGGCCAGGGCCCGGCGAAACCATTGCGCGGCGGTGCGCGGGTCGCGGGCATGGGCGGCCGCGATGCCACGTTGCAGACTGATCGACATGCAAATTACCCCCTGACCGACGTTCTAGTAACGATGGCTTGGACAAGAAACGGCTTTTTCGCAGATCGCTCATTCTTGTGAGTTTTATCCTATCGAATGCGCACTTGAAAATTAACAGATCGTTTATTATGGTCGTTACTGACTAGTGATTCGATTATCCGGGGGGGGTCGCCACGGGGGTCAGGGTTACGATGTCGCTTTTTCTCTCGTAACTCTTTTGGATCAGGGGATAACCATGCAAGTTCTGACACGGGCGGCGCTATGCGCCGCGGCGGGCGCAATCGTGACTTTCGGCACTGCTGCGCAGGCCGGCGGCTTCATCAACGGTGGCTTTGAAAATGGCACGGCCAGCGGCTGGACCCAGGGTGGCGGCTATCGTGGCAACACCTACAACCCCGACCTGGTACCCGCGAGCTACATTCCCGGCGATGGCGGCTCGCGTTCGGCAGTCATCGACCTCGGCACGATCGATCCGAACGTCGGTTCGGCGCTGGGATCGACAGTCTATTCGGGCAGCCACAGCTTCCGTGTCGAAGACACGACTTACGGTGGCAATGCATCGGTCATCCAGCAGCGCGTCAACAACTACACCGATTCAAACATCTTCTTCGCGTGGAAGTCGGTGTTGCTCGGCGCGCACGGTGCGTTGGATGCCGCGACGATGATCATCACGCTGACCGACCTGACCGCCAATAAGGAGCTGATCCGGCGCGAATACAATGCGACCGGTTCCAGCATCGATGGGCGGTTCTCGTCGCTGGACGGCAATTACTACACGCCACTCTGGCAGATCGAGCAGCTGGCGATCGATGCCACGCTGTCCGGGCACGACTTCCTGCTGTCGGTCCTCGGTGCCGATTGCCAGCCGACCGGCCATTGGGGCTATGTCTATCTCGACGGCTTCGGCGCCGTGACCCCGCCGACCGGTGGCGTCCCCGAGCCGGCGACCTGGTCGATGATGATCACCGGCTTCGGCCTGGCCGGCATGGCCGTCCGCCGCCGTCGCAGCCTCGCGACCGCCTGACCTCGAAAGATCGGCAGCGGCGTCACGCGACGCCGCTGCCGATTGTCTTACTGGGCCGCCAGCGCCGCTTCGATCTGGGCGGTGGAATGGCCGGTCAGGTCCTTGGCGATCTCGGCGACCAGCTTGGCCTCCAGCGCCTTGTGCCAATGCTTGCGCAATTCGCCCAGCGTCTTGGGCGCGGCGATCACGACCAGATGGTCGAACTTGTTGGCCAGCGCCTGCTTGTTGAGCATCTCGGCGGTGCCGGCGGCGAAGCCGTCTTCCTCCATGCGGCTGTCGCCGGGATTGGCGGAGCTGCTGCCGTGACGGCCGCCCGAGCCCTTGTTCTCGCTGCTGATGTCGCCGACCGGCAGGGCCGTCAGGCTCGGCTCGGCATCGGTGCCGCTGTTGCGGTACATCACCAGTTTCTCGCCATCGGCGACGGCGACGACGGTGCCATGGGCTAGCTGCATTCGATAAACTCCGGTTGTTGTGCGCGGAATGAACGAGCGGCAGCGCGGTTCGGGGGCAAGCCGGCGTCGCTTCTAGCCCCACAATGCCGGTTCGGGCGGCCAGACGTCGGAGCCCTGGAAGCGCATGCCGCCGTCGCGATCCTCGATCAGCAACGGCCCGTCGAGGTCGGCGAACTGGCTCTGCATGCCGATGTAAAAGGCCGGCGCGATGCCGAGCGAGGTCGACAACATGCAGCCGGTCATCAGGCCCATGCCGCGCAGCCGGGCGGCGTGGACCAAGGCGTGCGCCTCGGTCAGCCCGCCGGCCTTGTCGAGCTTGATGTTGATGAAGCGGTAGCGTCCGATCAGCGTGCCCAGGCTGGCGCGGTCGTGGCAGCTTTCGTCGGCGCACAGCGGGATCGGCGAGTTGACGGTGTCGAGGAGGTGGTCCTCGCCCGCCGGCACCGGCTGCTCGATCAGCTCGACGCGGTATTTGTCGAGGGCGTGCGCCAGGCGCTCGATGTCCTGACCGCCCCAGGCCTCGTTGGCGTCGACGATCAGCCGCGCGTCGGGGGCGCCCCGGCGGACGGCGGCGACGCGGTCGAGGTCGCCCTCCCCCGACAGCTTGAGCTTGAGCAGTTCATGGCCCGAGGCGGCGCGGGCGGCGACCTCCATCGCGCCGGGCTCGCCGAGGCTGATGGTATAGGCGGTGAGCATCGGCTGCGGACGCGGCAGGTCGAGCGCCTGCCACACGGGGATGCCGCTGGCCTTGGCTTCCAGGTCCCAAAGCGCCGCGTCGACCGCGTTGCGCGCCGCGCCGTGCGGCATCAGGGTGAGCAGGTCGGCGCGCGCGGCGCCCGCGGCGATGGCGTCGGCCTGGCGCTCGATCTGGGCGAGCACGGTGTCGGCGCTCTCGCCGCGGTAGTAGATCGCGGTGCCCTCCCCCCGGCCCCGCAGCGCGCCGTCGACGATCTCCGCGACGACGACATCGACATGTGTCTTGGCGCCGCGCGCGATGACGAAGCTGCCGCGGACGGGGTAGCGCTCGATGCGCGCGGTGAGGGAGCGGGTCATGCGCCAGCCTGTAGCGGCGGCGCGGCCGAGCGGCTAGGCTCCTGCGGATGCTGACCAAGTTCCGCCGCTGGGCGCACGACCTGTTGCGCGACGTCCATGCCATGTGGCTGGCCGCCCGCGACCCGCGCACGCCGCTGGCGGCCAAGGCGCTGGGCATCGTGGTGGCGGGCTATGCGCTGTCGCCGATTGACCTGATCCCGGATTTCGTGCCGGTGCTCGGGCTGCTCGACGACCTGCTGATCGTGCCGGCGGGGATCTGGCTGTTCGTGCGGATGGTGCCCGACGCGGTAATGGCGCAGGCGCGCGCCGAAGCGACGCTGGCGGCCGACCGTCCGCGTAGCCATGTCGGCGCGGCGTGCGTCGTGCTGCTGTGGCTGGCGCTGGCCCTGGCGATCGGCTGGCAGGTCGCCGGTTTCATGAGTTGGTGAACGATATGGACGATCAGCCCGAGGACGATTTCGAGGCGGAGGGCGAGGTCGTGCTCGATCCCGTCGTCACCGTGGCGCGCATCACCGCGCTGGAGATGATGGTCGGTCAGCTGACCCTGACCCAGCTCCGCATCCTCGACAAGCTGGGCGAGATCAAGCTGTCCCCCGACTATATCCAGGAGCTGGCCAAGGCCTATTCCGAGAAGGTCGACGAATCGACGATCATCGAGACCTCGTCACCCGAGGTGAACTACGAGTTCAAGCTCAACGTCATCCACCACCTCGAACGGTTCTTCGACGAGATCGCGGCGCATCTGTCGCGCAATCCCTAGGGCTTGAGGCTGCCCGCATAGGCCGCGAGGTCGACCATGTCGGCGGTAGCGAGGCGTGCGACCACCGGCTTCATCGGCGCCCCGCCCGCGCCGTGCCGCGCACCGCTGCGGAAGGCGTACAGCTGGCGGAACAGATAGCTCGGCGAGCGTCCGGCGAGCGGTGGCCCGAGGCCGCCCTGCAAATTGCCGCCGTGGCAGGTGCTGCAGCGCTGCGTCGTTCCGTGGCCGCCGGTGGTGGCGAGCAGCTTGCCCCGCGCGATCGCGCCGACCGGGACATAGGCGACATAGCCGGCGCTGGCGTCGCGCTGCTCGAAGCGGGCGAAGTCGTCGGCGGCCTCGATGATGCGCGGCGTCTTCTCGGGCGATGCGGCGGCCCCGGTCAGGCGGTAGATCGAGGCGTCGGGCACCGTGCCGGGCGGGTGCGCCGCCTCGACGACGCGGACCAGCGAGCGGTATTTCAATTTCGAGAAATAAGCGGCGGCCTGGGCGACTTCGGCGGGGGTCGCGGCGCGGGCGACCTGCTGCATGCCGGTGGTGGGGCCCCAGCTCGGGTCGAGGGGCAGCCGCGCGCCGCTGGCGATGTCGCGGACCTGGCGCTGGATGTAAGCCGCCGGCAGCCCGGCCAGCGGCGCGTTCTCAGGCCGCCCCTCGCCGTCGGGGAGGTGGCAGAAGCCGCAGGCCATCGTGCCGGGCGGATGACCGTGCAGCACCGCCGCCGGTGCCGCCGGATGCGAAGCCGGGAACCAGTCCGAAACCTCGAAGCGGTTGCGCAGCTGCACCGTCGAGAAATGCTGCGTCGAGCCGGGTACGCTGAGCGGCACGTCGGTGGCGCGCGCGCCGGGCGGTCCGCCGGGCGCGGTCCGGGGAAACGCCCAGGAAATGTCGTCGTCCGCCGCCAGCGCCCCGCCAGCCAGTCCCAGCACGCCGGCGATCATCAGCAATTGGCGCAATCTTCGCATCAACGTCCCCCCGCCAGCGCGCCTCTGTCGGGCACGTCGATCGTCGCCCGCACTCTAGACGCTCGAGGCGCAAGTTGCCAGCGCCGGAGGCCCGGCCGACCTCCGTATTTTCCGAAAGTCGCTGGATCTATCAGGTTCGCACCCGCAACGCGTTCGGCAGCCGAATGCCCGCTACCGGGACATCGAAAATGGTCGAGCCGCCCGACTGCTGGCCCATTGCCGGTTCGGCTGCGGTCCCATCGTGACATGAAGTTCGCCGCCGGCACGGATTTCCGGATCGGTGATATAGCTGCGCTTCAGGTCGACGCCGTTCAGCGTGATCGCCGTGATGTACTGGTTGACGTCGGACAGGCCGTCGGCGCGAACGACGAAGCGCTTGCCGTTCGGCAGGTTGAGGACGGCGCGGTCGGCGAACGGACGGCCGATGACATACTCGTTCGACCCGGGTGCGACCGGATAGAAGCCGATGGCAGTGAACACCAGCCATGCCGACATCTGTCCCAGGTCGTCGTTGCCGGCGAGCCCGTCCGGCGTCGGCTTGTACTGCGACCCGACGATCTGCCCGAGGCGCTGCTGCGTCCGCCACGGTGCACCGGCGAAATTGTACAGATAGGCGACATGGTGGCTGGGCTCGTTGCCGTGGATATACTGGCCGATCAAACCGGCGATGTCTTCGGCATGGCTGTAGTCGAGTTTTGAATTGTCGAACTCGAACATCGCGTCGAGCTTGGCGATGGTCTTCGCTTCGCCGCCGAGCAACCGGATCAGTCCGGCCTCGTCCTGCGGCACGAACCAGCTATACTGCCAGGCGTTGCCCTCGGTGTAGTCGGCACCGTAGTTGATCGCGGTCGGATCGAACGGCGTGCGAAAGGCGCCGCTCGACAGCCTGGCGCGCAGCCAGCCCGTCTTGGCGTCGAAGCTGTTGCGCCAATAGCCGGCGCGCTCGTCGAAGCGAGCGGCGATCTCGCTGCGGCCCATGGCCCTGGCCATCTGCGCGATCGTCCAGTCGTCGTAAGCATATTCGACAGTCTTCGAGGCTGCCTCGGGCTCAATGTCGATCGGCACATAGCGCCGCGCCATATAGGCGCCGAGCCCACCGTAGGAGGCGGCGGTGGCACTCGCGACCATCGCCGCCAGCGCCGCATTCGCGTCGAAGCCGCGCAGGCCCTTGCGATACGCGTCGGCGATGACCGGCACCGCATGGTAGCCGATCATCGTCCAGGTCTCGCGGCCCGCAAACTGCCACACCGGCAGGATGCCATCCGGGCTCTGCTGCTGGCTGGCGACGAGCGAATTGATCACGTCGGCCGTGGTCTGCTCGGGCTGGACGAGCGTCAGCAGTGGGTGCTCGGCGCGGAACGTGTCCCATAGCGAGAACGTCGAGCGTGGCGTGTAGCCCTTGGCCTGGTGAACCTGGTCGTCGACGCCGCGGTAGCGCCCGTCGGCATCCCCCCAGACGCTCGGCGCAAGCAGCGCATGATAGAGCGCGGTATAGACGCTGGTCCGCATCGGCGCCGCCGCATCGATCTCGACAGCACCGAGTGCCGACATCCACGCCGCCGTCGTCAGGGCCCGGATCGCATCGAAATCGCCGGCTTCCGCCTCGAGATTTGCCACCGCCGCGGCTTCGTCGACCCCGGACAGCGCGACCTTGACCTCGAGCGGCCGGTTCAGGACACCGAAATCCAGACGTGCCTCGAGCGCCCTGCCCAGCTTCTCCGCGAGGTCGTCGCTGCCGCGGCCGGGCCCCTGGAAGCCCTTGTAGGCAATGCCGGTCTCGCGGTCGACGAACGCGTGACCGGTCAGCGGCGCCGAGAAGCGCATGGCGAAGAACAGCTTGCGGCCTGGCGCCCAGCCGCGGGTTTCGCGGAAGCCGGTGACCGTGCCGTCGGTGCGAAGGTGCAATCCCGACCACAGGACCTTGCCCGGATAGTCGTAGAGGGACGAGCGCAGGTCGACGACCAGATGCGCCGCCTGGCCGGCCGGAAAGCCATAGCGGTGGACGCCGACGCGCGTGCCGGCGGTCAGTTCGGCACGAATACCGCTTTCGGCGAGGGTGACGGCGTAATAGCCGGGATGCGCGGTCTCGCTGGCGTGTTCGAAGCGCGAGCGATAGCCCGAGCCGGGCCGTTCGGGATCGCCCGGGTCGAGGCTGACTGTGGCGCCGGCCTGGGGCATGACCAGCACGTCGCCCAGGTCGCTGTGGCCCGCACCGGAAAAGTGCGTGTGGCTGAAACCCTGTATGGTCGGGTCTTCATAACGATAACCGGCGGCGTGGCTGTAGCAGTCGCGCAGCTGGCACCGGGTGTCGGTATCGGGTGACAGCTGGACCATGCCGAACGGCGCCGTCGCACCGGGAAAGGTGTGTCCCTGCCCGCCGGTCCCGATCATCGGATCGACGACGTCGAACGGGGCAGCGACCGTCTGCGCCAGTGTCGGTGCGTGGAAAGCGAGGGCGATGAGAACCGGCAGCCGCATGCTTTGCGGTAGCGGACACCGGACGCGCATGTCCAGCGGCGAAGCGACCCGATCCGCGACGCACGCCGGCCAGCATTTCAAGCCG
This sequence comes from Glacieibacterium sp., assembly GCF_965200405.1. Lineage (GTDB taxonomy): Bacteria > Pseudomonadota > Alphaproteobacteria > Sphingomonadales > Sphingomonadaceae > Glacieibacterium. The sequence goes on along the minus strand of NZ_OZ241356.1, from coordinate 2,483,872 downwards.
GCGACGGGCGTGACCATGGCGCGGCCTCGATGGGCCGGAAGCCGGGTCGATGCCTGTCGCTACTGGCGGTGCGTCGTCCGCAAGATGATCATCGCCGCCACCGCCAGCAGCAGAATGGCGCCCGCTTCGAAGACGATGTTTTCCGGCGCCATGGCTTTGCCCTGGAGCACGATCAAACGCGACAGTGCGGTAATCGCGATGAATATCGGATAGACGAACGGCGATCCCCGGCCAGTGTAGAACACGGCGATCATGCCAACGACTTCGGTGTAGAGAAACATGAGCAGGATATCGGCGAGGTTGACGGTCTGAGCTTGCAGCACCCGCCACACCTCGGTTGCTGCAGCGGCAATCGTCATAGCTGTGACGACGATCAGAAAAACATGCTCGATCAAGCCGAATGCGCGCTTCGTCGCCGTGTCCGCGGGCGGGCCGGAGGGTAATGGAAGATCGTCGTGTGCCATCGACCGTTTCAGCGATTATCTGGCGCTACTGTTCCAGTTTTGTGAACGATCGCAACCTGCTATGATGGGCGAACGCGCATCGGTTGCTCGACACTGCCGATGCGATCGAGCTGGAGATTGCCGCGATGCCGGCCGTGACCGTCGAGGACCATGGCCTGTCTCGCACTCGTGCCGGAGACCGGGAATGACAGGGACTTCGTTTATCCTGCTGAGCTTTGCCGTCACGCACGGCGTGCCGATCGCGCTGGCGTTGCGAGACCTGCGCCGGCTCGGCACGACGCAACCACGGGGCGGCGACGAACCACCGCCGCCTGAGATGCCACGGCCCAAGCCGCTGCCGGACTGCCTGCTGCCGGTCGCGACCCCGCGGCCGAGCGTGCGGTTACCCGAGCGGGTGCTGGAAGACGCTTGATCGAGCGAACCACGCGCGATGCCTGATGCGAAGCGGCGCCCGGGCCGCACCGGGTATCGAGCGCGGAAGCCGCAGGCATCGGTGCGCGTGGGGATGGACCAGCGGCTGTCCTGCGCCAGCTGCTGAGCCGTGGTTGATAATGCAGCCGAACCGTCGTTGGCCAATAGCGCTTCTAGCTAAGTTTCGTCGTTCAATGACCAAACAACTGCGCTTCGCACCTTGCCTATCGCCTTGCAGTTGATGTCCCTTTTCAATGCTGCAAACGAATTACGCCGACCTCCCGATCGATCATAATATTGGTACCGAACTGGCGGGAATCGCGCTGGAGTCGTTCCAGTATCTCCGAAGCCCGGTTCCCGGTTGCCAGATGAGGCAGGCCGCGGCTGTTGGGATCGTCTCGATTGGCGAGGTCGATCGGATAAAGCCGCACCCGGAGCGCCTTGGCGCCGTCGAAATCGGTGATTGCCATGACGCTGTCATACCAGCCCGGCGGGTTGGTCGGTCGCGGGTCCGGTTCGGGCGGATAGCCCTCGTCCGAAAATCCCTGGAAGAGGCTGTCGGGCGTCCCCATCAGCGCGGGTTTGAAATAGAACATGCCGAGCCCGTAGAAAACCGGCTTGCCCTTGTAGATCTCGATGCCGCGCAACGAGTGCGGGCCGCCACCCATGATGACGTCCGCACCGGCATCTACAGCATCGTGGAAAAGCCTGATTAGGAAATCGGGTGGCGCCGGGGTATCGTCGTCGACGCCGGTCGGCGTTTCATGGGCGTGAATGTGAAAGACCACGAGATCTGACTGCGCCTTGGCATCGTGCACCGCCTTGAGCAGCGCGGCATGGTCGTACAGGTCCATGTCGTATTGCAGGCCGGTCCTGTCGGCGAGCCGGTAGATCTGGTCATCGAAGACGATCTGCCTGGCATCGGCCAAGGGGGCTGGCTTCAACGGCGAGGCCAGCTCGGTTGCCAGCTTGCGGACCATGTCGAACTGGGGTGTGGTGACGAGGTTGATGGTGCGGGTGCGCAGGGTGCTGATCCCCGCGGCCGGCTTGAATTCGGCGGTGGCGTCGTTGGCGCTCGCATAAGCCTTGAATGTCGAGGCGGTCGATACGAGCGCGACGCGTCCCTTGGGCGTTTCGTAAAAGGCAGCGCGTCGGGCGTCCTGCAGGCTGCGACCGCCACCGGCGTGGACGATGCCTGCTTCGTCGAGCAACCGCAGGCTTTCGAGCAGGCCGTCCTCGCCGAAGTCGGTGGCGTGGTTGTTGGCGACCGAGACCATGTCGATGCCCATCGCCTTGTAATCGCGTGCCATGGTCGGTTCGTACAACAGGCCGCCGGGTCCGTGGGCACCGCCCCGGAGTGTCTTCAAGTCGAAGGCGATGCCCTCCTGGTTGGCGATTGCCACGTCGCCGCCGCGCAGGATCGCCAGCACCTTCTGATATTCAGGATCCGGCGTCTGGGATCGCGGGCGTGCGAGCATGAGGTCGCCGACCGATACGAGACTGAACGCGCCCTTCAGGCTGGCCGGCTTCGCGGGGGTCTGCAGGATCTCGCGAAGGTTCGGACCCTGGGCGAGGGCAACGCTGCCGAGGCAGAGCGCGGCGATGGTGATGCCCAACTGGCGAAGCCTTGTCATGCAGCAGCTCCCAAGCGGCGGCAGGCGCTGTCGGGGACTTCGGGGACGCGTTGCCACTGGTAGGCATCGAAGGCGGCCCCGCGGGGCAGGAAGGTCAGGGAGAAGGTCCGGTCGGCGCGCGTGATGGCGACGGTCATCGTTGCCGCCGGGTCGCGCTTGACGCCTTCGGTGGTGATGACCGGGAGGACGACGATGTCACCGTTGCGGACGCCGGCGCGGTCGGCTTCGGAGCCGGGGATCAGCAGGGAGACGATCTTCCTGCCATCGGGCCCGGCCTTGGCCGTAAAACCCATCTCGTAGCGGCGGATCTTCGTACTGTACCGGCGGAAACACGGGCCATAATCGCCGGATTCAGGCACGACCACGCCTCCAGACAGCATCGCGCGATGGACCGTGACGCCGTCCTCGCCGATCTCCCGGCGGACGAGGTCGAGCCAGTCGGATTCGGTGATGTCCTTGCCGCTGCGCTTCAGATGGACAAGGGCGCGGACCAGGTCGTCGACCGAGCGCCTGCCGCTCGACGCGCGGCGGATCCTGCCGTCGAGCACCGCGAAATAAAGCGCGCCGCGGTCATAGCCCAGCGTATTGAGCCAGGTATTGGTGAAGAAATTCGGGATGATCCGCTCTTCCGCCGCATCGATCTCGGCGTTGGTGTAATAGCGCGCGGCGGTCAGGTTGATGTCGCGCAGATAGGTCTCGGTCGAGGTCATGCCGGCGAGCCACGGCAGCCGGACCTGGTAGAAGACCGCGTCGCCCTCGTCGTACCAATTGCCGAGGCCGTTCATCGTGAAGGTGTGCGTCATCTCGTGGCCGAGGATCTGCTTCATGTTCTCGCCGGTGACGCCAGGGCCATAGGTGGCGAAGAACGAGTTCGGAAAGGCGACCCCGCCGCCCGGGTTGTTCAAGCCGTTGCGGCGAATGAAGACGCGGTAGGCCGGGTCGTCGGGGGTCGCGAAGAATTTGGTCATGTAGCTGTGCAGCGCGCCCGCCCATTGCATCGGCGGGTGCGGGTCGAACCCCGGATCGCCCGACCAGGCAGCGGAGAACTTGCCCTGCGCCGGCACCGGATCGCGCGTCAGCCGGCCCGCCATGAAGGCGGTCGAACCCAATCGCGACAGCGGCCCGGCGGGCATTTCCGCATTGCCGTCACCGGCGCTCGACACCGCCGTCGCACCGGGCCCCATCCGCGCGAGATCCCAGACGATGCGGATCCGGTAAGGGGTCTTCAGGTCGGGCACCGCCAGGAGCGTCATGCCGATGGCGGAGAAGCCGCTGCCGTCCAGCCTCGGGTTGATCGGGGTGGTGCCGCCATTCGTCGGCGTGTTGGTGACGGTCACCCGGTAGCGGATCGTCAGGTCGCCGCTGACCGCGCGTTGCGGAGTCCAGTTCCGCTCTGCGCCCGTGGTACCGCGTACGACGCCGGCAGCGTCGGTGACGATCGGGGTCGCGCCCTCCGGTATCTCGAACAGCGGGACGCCGCCCGGGGCGCTGACGCCGGGCACGGCGATGACGATGCCGACCTCCCCCCGGTTGGACGCCTCCACCATCGGGCCGGGCGCGAGCGTCACCGTGGCGACCGGCGGGGCCGCAGCGCCGCCAGCGATCAGCAGCGCCCCGATCACCGGCAAGCGGCGTGAAAGTCTGCGCATCGAAGCTCCATCGCCGGTCACCGCGTCAGCCCCAGATCTCGCGGGCATAGCGCAGGAAATTCGTGCCCAGGACTTTCTCGATCGTCGTGGATTTGTGCCCGCGGGCCGCCAGCAGGCTGCCCAGCTTGCGAAACTGCCCGCGCCCACGCAGGTCGTCGACGAAGGGATGGGTGTCGGCTCGCTCGCCGGTCGCGGCAATGCCCTTGGCGACCCGGTCCGCATGCTCCTTGGCCAGCGCGCTCTTGTACGCTTCCAGGTCGTCGATCGCGGTGGTGCCGCCATCGGTACCGATGCCGACATGATCCTCGCCGCAGACATTCAGCGCGTGCTCGATATGCGCGACGACATCGGCGGCGGTCGCGTGTCCGGACGCAGCGAGGAACGGCATGAAGTAGATACCGACGAACCCGCCCGATCGCGCGACCAGCCGCAGTTCCTCGTCTGTCTTGTTGCGCGGCAGGTCGGTCACGGCGCGGCAGCCGGTGTGATTGATCGAGATCGGCTGCCTGGAGGCCCGAATGGCGTCGAGGCAGATCTGGCGACCGGAGTGCGACAGGTCGACCATGATGCGGTTGGCGTTGAGACGCTCGACGACCTCATGCCCGAACTTGCTGAGGCCGCGACCCGCCGGCACCATCGATCCGTCGCCGAGCTGGTTGGCGGCATTGTAGGTCAGCTGGACGACCCTGACGCCGAGGTCGGCGAAGATATCGACACGGCTGGCATCGCTGCCCATCATCGCGGCGTTCTGGAAGCCGTAGATGATGCCGATCTTCCGGCTCGCCCCGGCGCGCAGGATGTCGTCCGTGCCGAGCACCTTGAGCAGGTCGCGCGGATGGGCGCGCAACGCACGATCCCACCGGCCGATGGCCCCGACGCTGCTTTCGAAAGGGTCACCAGACCCGGCTACATAGCCGAGCGTGATGTTCACCGCCGTCTCGCCCGAGGCATGGGCATCGGCGATCATACGCGGGGTGATCACCAGCGGGCCGCGGTCGTCCTCGTCGAGCGGGTGGTTGGGGTCGTCGAGCGCACCCAGCGCGTTGATGACGACAGGGTCGGCCCGCGCAGCCGACGCGGCTTTTACAGTGGCCGCATGTGCGGCCTTTCCGGTGGCCGCGTGTGCGGCGAGGGTCGCGCCGGCAAGACCGAACAAGGTCCGACGATCGATGATCATGGTGTTTCTCCGGATGCCAGCCGCGCCAGGCGGCGCAGATCGTCGGCGAACAGGGCGCGGGCCGGGGCGTCGCGGTAGATGGCGTGGCCGGCCAGATAGCAGCGGAAGCCGATCGCCTCGTGGAACGGCGGTTCGAGATGCCGGCCGAGCTCGGCATCGATCGAGCACCCACCGAGCGGATCATAGGCGGCGTGGGCGACGAGCACCCTGAGCCGCGGATCGAGCTTGATCGCCTCGGCGGCGCCCGGCAGGTTCGCGCCGTATTGCGGCATGCCGATGACGTCGCGCGCCTCCCACGCAACCTCGGCTGCATGGATCTGCTCGGGCGTCGCACCATAGACCGTGGAGTGAAGCCACAGCGCGTTCACCGATTTGGGATAGACGCCGCCAGGGGCGAAGCCGTCCTCCAGCGTCTCGATGCCGAGGTATGGCAGATCGGAGTGATAGCCGAGATCGTGGCGCAGAGAGTGCAGCCCGATGGTCAGCGGCGGCGCATGAAAGGGCTCGAAGATCCGGTAATCGGAATAATAGGGCAGCTTCCCGGGAACCAGGTGCCCCAGGAAAAAGCCTTGCGTCACGATCAGCTTGTCGATGTCGATCTCGCTCACGGCCAGACCGGTATGCCGCGCGAGTTCGACTGCCACCTGACGGCGCTGCGCGACGGAAAGGCTGGCGAGGCGTCGCAGCGAGGGAAGATAGACGCGGCGAGCCCAGTCCTCGGCGGAGCGACGGACCGCCTCGGGGGTGGCGCCCAGCGTGGGCGACAGCTTGTGGTAATAATGTGCGGCGACGGCGTAGTCGCCGACGTGCATCGCAGTCGCGATCAGGTCCTGCCCGGGATATTGCGGCAGGCCGGACGAGTTCGAAATCAGCGCCAGCCCCCTGACCTTGAAGCCGCGCTTCAGCAGCTGGTAGGCCGCCGATCCGGCGCGACCGGAGCCATAGCTTTGGCCCGACAGGATGAGCGGTGTCGCCTCGTCGCCGTGCTGGAGCACCCAGGCGCGGACGAATTCGGTCGCGGCGGCGACGTCACCGACGATGCTGGTAAAGGCCGGCTGGGCCGCGGCGCTGACGGCGCGCGAGAAGCCGGTCCCGACCGGGTCGACGAAGACCAGGTCGGCATCGGTCAACAGCGTGTCGTCGTTGTCGACCAGATGGTCGCCCTCGATACGCCGGGGGCCAAAACCCTCGAACTCGGTCGAGGCGGCGGGCAAGCCGGGGCCGCCATTCCAGATGAAGGCGAGCGGCCGGGTCTTGCCGGGCGAAGGCGCGACGCGATAGGCGACGTAGAAGATATGGCCCAGCGGCTCGCCGGTGCCGACATCGCGGATGGCGATGCGACCGGCCTCGGCGGAATATTCAAGCGGGCGGCCGGCGACCGTGATCGAGTGGCGGGTGACGATCGCCGGCGGCTCGGCGCTCACCGGCACCGCCAGCGCGGCGATGGCCAAGCCGAGCAATGCGCGGGCCCACCCGGCCTTCGTCCTGAATCCCACGCCGCCCCCCGAAGCTGCTGCTGACCGGTAATACGCGGCTCATCGCCGAAACCTCACGATCGAGGCCGCCTGTCGCGAAGTGGGTTTTCGGTCGTCGGGCGTATTGATGTCTGAAACTGTCGGCGGCTGATGGGGGCATGACTGGTGTCGAGCGATGAGCGAGGGGGACCGATGAAGGCTATTCTCAAGGCGTTCGTCCTCACGCTGATGGCATCAACGGCAGCAGCGGCGGCAGCACCGGGCGCGCCCTCGGGCCCGCTGGCGCGAGTGCTGATCACGCCCAGCGCGGTCGACGAGACCGCAGGCACCGGCAGCGTCGAAGTCAGCCTGACGGTGCCGGATGTCGATGTCGCCGCCGGGACGCCGCTGGTGCGGATCGGAACGATCGTGCCGGGCATGGCTGGTCCGCAAAGCGTCCTCGACATGACGGTCGCCGATGCATCGGGCCCCGTGCCGATGTCGATGCGGACCGGCGACGACAGCGCGTGGATCGCCGGGCGTGCGGTCAAGGGCATACTCAGCGTCCGCTATCGGTTGCCGCTCCACAATATTGCGCTGGTGCGCGGCGGCCCGCCGATCCAGTTGCGCGTCGACGGCAACAGCTTTTCCGGGGTCGGCAACACGCTGGTCGCAGCCTTGGCCATCGACAAACCGTACCGCGTCGCCATCGGCTGGAACCTGGCGAGCATGGGGCCGGGCGCCAGGGCGGTCAGCAGCTATGGCGACGGCGATGTCGAGCTGCCGGCAGGGCCGCTGTCCCGGCTCGACAGCACGGTGTTCATGGCAGGCCAGTTGAAACAGTCGCCCGAGCCGCGCGTCGGCGAGTTCTCCGCGGTCTGGGGCGGTACGCCACCCTTCGATCCGCGCCCGGCGATGCTGTGGACCGCCCGGCTCCACGGCTGGATGAGCCGGTTCTTTCGGGATGAGGTCGAGCCACCCTATCGCGTCTTCATTCGGAACAACCCGATGAACGGCGGCGGCGGCGCGGCGCTGACCCATTCGTTCCTGGTGACATACGGCGCGGGCGTCGACGGCGAGAATTTGAAGTCCATCCTGGGTCACGAGATGACCCACACCTGGACGTCGAACGACGACCTCGAGAAATGGTACAACGAGGGCAATGCGGTCTATTACCAGGCGCTGCTGGCGTGGCGTGCCGGGCTGATCGACGACGCGCATTATCTCGCCGACCTCAACGAGACGGCGAGCCGCTATTATACCAACGCGCTGCGCGACACGCCCGAAGACCAGGTCGCGCCGCATTTCTGGGAGGACACCCGGATCCGGGTGCTGCCCTATGATCGCGGCGCGATGTACTTCGCCGTGCTCAACGACCGGATCCGCAAGGCATCGGGCGGCAAGCGCTCGATCGACGATCTGATCCTCGCGATGAACGCCCGGATGCACGCCGGTGAAAAGCTTTCCGAGGCCAAGTGGCTCGACCTGCTGCGGGCCGAGATCGGCGAGGCCGGACCGAAATTGCATCGGTCGATGCTCGCGGGTGGCCTGATGCTGCCCGACAGCGACGCCTTCGGGCCGTGTTTCGAACGCGTCGTCACGCCGATCCGCCAGTTCGACCTGGGCTTCGACAACGCCTCGCTGCTCGGCACCCAGAAGATCGTTCGCGGCCTGAAGCCCGGCTCCGAGGCAGCCAAGGCGGGGCTGCGCGACGGCGACATGATCAGTTACGGCGTCGCGCTGGACGCGGTGCAGGCGGAGGTGAACCGGACCCTGGCGCTGCAGGTGACGCGCGACGGCAAGACCTTCCCGCTGACCTACCTGCCGCGGGGCAAGCCGGTCGAAGCCTATCAGTGGACGCGCAAGCCCGGCGTTCCCGAAGCGAGTTGCAAGCTGTGAAGATGCTGTCGAGTGTCGCCGCCGTCGTGGCGGCAATGATCTGCGCTGCCGGTCCGGTCGCCGCGCAGGATGTTCTGCCCTCCAACGAGCCGGCGGACTATCTCGCCCAGCCGCGCAAGCCGGTCAGCCTCAAGGGGCATTTCCGCCTCGTGACGATCGGCGACCTGCTCTACTCGCACCCCTACGCCAACAGCAGCGATGCGGAATTGCAAAAGGTCCTGTCGCTGATCCGCAGCGCTGACGCGACGATCGGCAACCGCGAGGGCGTGTTCTTCGACCTCAAGACCTTCAAGGGCCAGGGCTATGGCAATGGCCTGTTGTGGGGCGAGCCGAGCCTGGGGACCGACATGAAGGCGATGGGCATCGATATGGTCTCGATGGCCAACAACCACGCGACTGACTGGGGCGGCGAAGGCCTGCTGGAATCGCAGCGGTTGCTCGACGCCGCGGGCATCGTCCATGCAGGTGGCGGTCGGACGCTGGCGGAGGCGCGACGGGCCGGGGTGCTCGAAACGCTCAAGGGCAGCGTCGCGCTGGTCTCCACCGCCGCGACATTCAAGGCGAACGCCGGGGCCAACGACGCCTTCGACGATGTTCCCGCCCGCGCCGGCATCAGCCTGTTGCGCACCCAGGCGGTCCAGCTTGTCGACGCCGCGCAGATGGCACAGGTGCGGTCGCTGGCGACGTCGCTGGCCTCGCCGCTGCAACCGCCGCCGCTGCCCGGGGCAAAGGAAGTGACGCTGCACGAGCAGGTCTACCGGCTGTCGGACCGGACCGGCATGAGCTATGACATGGACCTGTACGACCATACCGCGCTGCTCAAGTCGGTGCGCGATGCCAAGGCGGCAGCGGACCTGGTGGTCTTCACCATCCACGCGCACGAGAGCCCCACCGGCGACGACGACGACACGCCGGCGCCGCCCGACTTCCTGGTCAAGCTGTTCCACGATGCGGTCGACGCCGGTGCCGACGTCATCCTCGGCGGCGGCCCCCATTCGCTGCGCGGCGTCGAGATCTACAAGGGCCATCCCGTGCTGTACGGAATGGGCGTCTTCTTCATCAATGCCGAAATCAAGATGCTGCAGGAGTCGGCGCTGCAGCTGTATCCGGACGAAACCGGGCACGCGCCGCCGCCCAAGCCGAAGGAGCGTTCGGTACGGCCGGGCGGCAATCCCGCGAGCTGGTACGACGGCGTCGTCGCGATCACCGACTTCGAGGGCGGACGCGCCAGCACGGTGCGGCTGTACCCGCTCGATCTCGGGAACACCTACGACCTGTCCCGGCGCGGCATTCCCCACCTTGCCGACCCGGTGAATGCCCGGCGCATCCTGACCGACATGCAAAGCCATTCCAACCAGTTCGGCACCCGTATCGCGATCGAAGGCTCGGTCGGCGTGATCCGGATACCCTGATGAGCAATCGCATCGCTACGGCCCCGATAGGAAACCGGCTTGATCGCGCCTATACCGTGGGACCTGGCGCCAGTGGGTGAAGCAGAGATCGTGCAGACGGATGCCAGTCCAGCGGGCGGCGGTGTAAGCCAACGCTTTCGGCCGGCGCTGATGGCGTTCTTCCTGCGTCGGATCCGCAACCATTCGGAGGCCGAGGACCTTACGCAGGAGGTGCTGCTGCGCGCCACCCAGCGCAGCGAGACCATCGATCCGCTCAGGCCGGACGGGTACATCTTCCAGATCGCCGCGAACCTGCTGCGTGACCGGGCGCGGCGCTACCATGTTCGCGCCGCTTACCAGGCCGGCCTGGGCGTCACCGAGGCGGGCCGGGTGGAGGAACGCGACCCCGACCGGGTGCTTCGCGGCAAGCAGTCGCTGGCGACCGTCATCGCCGCGCTGATGGAACTGCCGGAGCGAACCCGGACGATCTTCGTTCTGTTCAGGCTGGAAAATCTGAAGCAACGGGAAATTGCCGACATGCTCGGGGTATCGGTTCGTACCGTCGAGCAGCATGTCGTGCGCGCCAGTGTACATTTGCGCGAAAAGTTTGGAGTCGATGCGTGAGTGGCGTAATTCCTGACGACGCCGGCTCCGACCGAACGGAGCGCGCCGCAACCTGGGCCGCGCGGCTTGCCGATGGCGAGATGCCGGTCGAGCAACAGGCGGAACTGCAGGCCTGGCTCGACGCCGACCCGACCCATGTCCGGACGATCGAGGAGATCGTCACCACGTGGGACGAGGTCGAGAATTACGCGGCCAGCGAAGCCGTGATGAAGCTGCGCCAGTCCGCGCTCGCCTCGGCGCGCCGCAGTCTCAACCATCGTCCTGTCGCTACGTATATCGGGCCGCTGCGCGCGGCCCTGATCGCGGCGAGCATCGTCGTGCTGGTCGCGGCGGTCGGCATCTGGGCGGTACTGCTGCCACGGACCTATTCGACCGGCATCGGCGAGCGTCGGGTGGTGGCGCTGGCGGATGGCTCCAAGATCTCACTCGATGCCAACACCGTGGTGAAGGTGAAGTTCACCCGCGGCGACCGGCGCCTGTGGCTCGAGCAGGGGCGCGCCAAGTTCGACGTCGCGAAGAACCCGCTGCGCCCGTTCTCGGTCCAGGCAGCGGACGAGGTCGTGGTGGCGACCGGGACCGCGTTCAGCGTCGAGATGCTGCAAAATCATGTCCATGTCGTGCTGTACGAGGGCCATGTCGCGCTGCTCGACCGCAACGCCATCGGGATCGTCCCGACCCTGTCCCGTGGCGCCGCCCAATTGCCTGCCGACCGGCTGCTGACGCCCGGCCACGAAATTATCTTGTCGTCGAACAACGCCGCCCCCTCCGGCAGCAGGCAAGCCGTGGTAGAGCCGGCGGATCCGGTGCGCTCACTGTCGTGGGAAGCGGGCGAGCTCGTGTTCAACGATCAGGAACTGGGCGTCGTCGTCGAGCGAATGAACAGATATGCCGAAAAACCCCTGAGGATCGGCGATGCCGCAACCTCGGACGTGCGCGTTTCGGGGGTATTTCAAGCCGGTGACACCAATGCGCTGGTACAGGGCCTGTCGGCGGCTTTCGACATAAAGGCGGAAGCCGGGGCCACCGACATCGTGCTGGTCCGCCGCCGGCGAAGTGAATCTGTCGGCTAGGCTTCGGGTTTTCACGAGTCGAACGTACTACCCTTCATGGCGGTTTTATTACGATCCGCCGACCAACGAAGGGGGCTTCGAAGATGCGCGCAATGAATTCGATCCGGTTCGGCTGCTCGACTGCAATCGTCGCAGTGTTGATGGCCACCGTACCGGCGATCGCGCAGGCCCAGGAGCAAGTCTATAATATCGACGTCCCTGCGGGCTATCTTGGCGATGGCCTGCGCGCGCTCGGCCAAGCTTCGCATCAACAGATCATTTTCTCGGAAAGCACGGTCCGCGGAAAAAGTAGTCCTGCAGTCCGAGGCGCCTTTACGGCAGATCAGGCACTGCAGCGTCTGTTGAATGGCAGCGGCCTGAAGGTCAGGCGCACGCCCGCCGGCGTGATGTACGTGGGAAACGACGATAGCGCGGCCGATGCATCGGTCGCGCAAGGTGTCGCGACCGCCGACGTCGAAGCAACGGACATCGTCGTGACCGGATCGCGCATCCGCCGCACCAACGTCAGCACCGCCGCCCCGGTCAATGTGTTCGATGCGAGCGCGCTGACCGACCGCGGCTTCAATCAGGTCGGCGAGATGCTGAACCAGATTACCTCCAACGTACCGGAGCTACCCGAAGCGCCGTTCTCCGGCTTTCCCGGCGGCTCCGGACAGACCTTTCCCAACCTTTTCGGGCTTGGCGCGGGTCGCACGCTGACGCTGGTCAACGGGCGCCGGATGGTGACGTCCGCGTCGGGACTCGGCAACCGGGCCGTCGACGTCAACGTCATTCCCGCCGGCCTGATCGAGCGCGTCGACATCGTCCAGGCAGGCGGCGCGGCGGTCTATGGTTCGGATGCGATCGCCGGTGTCGTGAACTATGTTCTCAAGAAGAACTTCAGCGGCGTCGAGCTCGACGCCCAATCCGGCATCGGCACGCGCGGCGACTATAGCCAGCCGGCTTTTCGGGTGACGGTCGGCAAGAACTTCGCCGGTGGTCGCGGCAACATCGCGGCCGACTTCGAATATTCCAAGACAACGGCGCTGCTTGAGTCCGACCGGCCGTTCTTCAACAGGGCGCCGCGTGCCGTCACCAATCCGCTCAATACCAGCACATCCGACGGCCAGTCACCGACGGTCTATGTCTATAACGGGCGCCTGTGGCGCTACAATGTGAACGGCGTGCTGTTCGGTACCAACTCGACATCCGCCTCGGCGCTGCTGCGCTCGGGCGGCACCGCCCTGCAGTTCGCGCCCGACGGCCAGTCGGTCATTCCGTACAACACCGGCGTCATCCAGGGCGTCTCCAGCACCGCGGTCGGCGGCGAGGGCAGCGACCCACGCCGGCTGTCGACGCTGATCTCGGGCGTCGAACGCTATACCGGATCGGTCATCGGACATTACGACCTGACCGATCATGTCAAATTGTCGGGCGAGTTCATCTATGGCCATCAGCGCGGCGACGATCCGCTCGGGACGCAAAGCATCGTGCGCTTCGTCGGCGGCGGCGACGGCCAGGGTTCCATTACCTTCAACAGGACCAATCCCTTCCTGACGTCGGCCGCCATTGCCACGCTCAGTGCCGCGAGCCCGAGCTTTGCCAACGGTGGCCCGCTGACGCTTTCCAAATTCTTCGACATCCTGCCGACCCGCGCCGGCACCAACGTCACCGACACCGGTCGCGCGCTGGTCGCCCTCGACGGCGATTTCGCGATCGGCGAGCGCAAGTTTTACTGGAGCGCTTCGGCCAGCCACGGCGAGACCAAGTCCAGCTACCGGGTCTGGGCCCCCTATCTCGATCACATGACCAACGCCCTGGCCGCGGTTCGCAACTCGAGCGGGCAGATCGTCTGCGCCATCAACGCCGACGCCTCCTCGGCGAACGACGATGCCGCCTGTGCACCGCTCAACCCGTTCGGGGCGCAGACCGCATCGGAGGCGGCGCGCGCCTATGTCTCGGTGCTGACCGGTAACACGGTCCGAAACAAGCAGGATGATTTCCTTGCGACCCTGGGCGGCGACCTGATCACCCTGCCCGGCGGCAAGGTGCAGTTCAGCGCGGCCTATGAGCATCGACGCGAAAGCGCCCGGTTCGAGCCGACCGAGGCCGACCAGCAGGGGCTCGCCTTCGGTGTATCGGTTCCGGAAAGTGGCAAGTACCACACCGACGAACTGTCGGGCGAGTTGCTGGTCCCGCTGCTCGGCGAGGACTTCACGTTGCCGTTCGTCAAGGCGCTCGAACTGACCGGCTCGTACCGCTTCGTCGATAACTCGCTCGCCGGTCGCGAGAACGTCTGGGGCGGCGGCGTCAGGTGGGAGGTCGATTACGGACTGACCCTGCGCGGCTCGCGCAGCCGCAACTTCAGCGCGCCGACGTTAGACCAGCAGTTCGCGCCGTCCAGCGTCAGCCCCGGCAATCCGGCCAACGACCCTTGCGATGTCACGCAGATCAACGGCGGCTCGAACCCCGCGGTCCGACTGGCGAATTGCCAGAAGCTGTTCGCGGCGCATCCGGAATATGGGCCGCTTGCCACCTTCAACGACCCAGCGGTCAACACCGGCATCGTCTCGATTACCACCGGCGGCAACCCGCAGCTGCGAAACGAGATCTCGAACACCTTGACGTACGGCTTCGTCTACCAGCCGAACTATATTCCAGGGCTGACCATCAGCGCCGATCGCATCGAGGTGAAGTTGACGGGCGCGCTGTCCGACTTCGGGGTCAACGACTTTCTTGCCGCATGCTATGATAACGTCAATCAGCCGGCCGACATCTGCAGCACCTTTACGCGCGATGGCAACGGCTACCTCGCAACAGCGCGGCAGGAGACCTTCAACGCCGGCTCGCTGCGGTATCACGGCGAGGTCTATAATCTGAACTACCACTTCCCGATCGGGCGGTTCTTCAGCGACCGTGACCTGGGCGATCTCGAGGTCAACGTCGAGGCGACGCACAACTCGCTGCTCGAGACGTCGGTGACCGGCTTCGACCTGACGCGCTCCGATGGCACAACCGCAATGCCATCATGGCGGGGCAGGCTCGACCTGCGCTTCAGCCGTGGCCCGCTGCGACTGTTCTATTCGCTCTATTACCTGCCAAGCGCCAGGAGCAGCTACTACGCCACGATCGAGACGACGATCGTGCCGGTGTTGAAGGCGAATTATCAGCATACGGTGTCGGTGCAGTACGATGTCGGCAAGCTGACGCTGCGGGCCGGTGTCAACAATTTCACCGACAAGATGCCGTCATTCCCGTCGCGCTCCTATGGCGACATCCTGGGTCGCCGGTACTTCGTTGGCGCGAGGGTCCGCTTCTAGTGAGCGCCCACGACCGGCGTGCCGGGGCGCTCGAGTGATCATCTTCCTGTGTTTTCTCGCTGCCCAGCTCGAAGGCGCCGACATCGTTTCGATGGGACTGGCGGCGCCTTCGGTCGCCCGCCTGTTCGGTTTTCACGCGACCGAGGTCTCCTACATACTGACGGCGGCGATCGTCGGCCTGATGGTCGGGGCGGCGTTCGGCGGGCGGCTGGGGGACAGGTTCGGTCGGAAAACCGTGCTGCTGACGGCGTTCGTGGTGTTTGCCGCTTTCTCGCTGTTGACCGCCCTGGGCAGCGACCTGTCGAGCTTCGTCCTGATCAGGCTCGGTTGCGGGCTGGGTCTCGGCGCTGCCTTCCCGAATTTGATCGCCATAGCCGCCGAGGCCGCGGCACCCGAGCGGCGCGCCACGGCGGTTGGCCTGATGTTCTGCGGACAGCCGGTCGGGGGAACCTTGCTCGGGCTGTTCGTCGCGAGCCAGGCCAGTCACCTCGACTGGCGCACGATCTTCTATATCGGCGGCATCCTGCCCCTGCTGCTGGTGCCCGTCCTGATCTTCGCCTTGCCGGAGTCGGCCGCCTTCATCCGCGCGCGGGCAGCGGTGACGGGTGGCGACCGGCCCGGCGTCCGCTCGACGCTGTTCGGCGAAGGCCGCACGCCGGTCACGCTGCTGTTGTGGGTCAGCTACGGATTCACACAGGTCGTCGTCTACCTGATCAACAACTGGCTGCCGACGCTGATGGTCGCCAAGGGTTTCACCCCGCAGCAGGCGGCATTGATCTCGGCATTCGAGAATAGCGGCGCGGTCGTCGGGTGCATCGTACTGGCGATGATCGCCGACCGCGGACGACTGAGAGAGGTGCTGGCCGGCACCTATCTCGGTATCTCGATCTCGCTGGTCTGCCTGGCGAGCGCCCAAGGACTGACGCCGGTCGTCGTTTCCGGTATCGCCACCGGCTTCTTCGCCATCGGCGGCCAACTGGTCCTCTATACGATCGCGCCAGCCTATTATGCGACGCTGGTCCGGGCGACCGGAGTCGGCTCCGCGGTTTCGTTCGGCCGGCTGGGCGGCATTGCCGGCCCCATGGCGGCGGGCAAATTGCTGGCTGTCGGTGTCGCGCCGGGCGGGGTATTGCTGGCGGCGGTACCGTGCGCGCTGCTGGCCGGCGGCGCGGCGCTCGGGCTGGTCTTCCGCCACCGTCCGGTCGAGCCGCTTTGACCCGGCCTCGCTGCGCATCCGTGACCGGGCGGCTGCTCGCCATCGTCCTGTTCGGGGCGCTGTCGGCTGCAGCGCCCGTCGATACGCTGCAGTCCGACCTCGGTACCGCATATCGGCCGGCGACTGCCGAACAGGATTACATCCGCCGCGAGGCGATGATCCCGATGCGCGACGGGGTCCGCCTGTACACGCTGATCCTGATGCGAAAAGGCATCGCGCATGCGCCGATCCTGCTGGAGCGCACCCCCTATGGCGCCGACGGCTCCGCGCTGCACGGGTCGAGCCAGCATCTCGCCCAGCGCGTTCCCGCAGCCGACGCGCCCTATGTCGAGGACGGCTATATCCGGGTCTGGCAGGACGTTCGCGGCCGCTACCGGTCGGAAGGCGTGTACGTCACCAACCGCCCGCTCAGCGGCCCGCTCAATCCGACCGGCATCGATCACGCCACCGACACCTACGACACGCTGGAGTGGCTGACCCGTCAGGTTCCGGAGAGCAACGGCAAGGTTGGCGTCATCGGCGGATCGTACGATGGCTTCCTCGCGCTGATGGCGACGCTGAGCGGCCATCCTGCGCTGAAGGCCGCCGTGCCGATCAACCCGATGGTCGACGTCTGGATGGGCGACGACTGGTTCCACAACGGCGCGTTCCGCCAGGTTACGCTCAACGTCTTGCCGCTGATCATGGCGACCAAGGGCGCCGGATCGCCGGTCGCGTCGGGCAACGTCGACCTTTACGCCAGCATGCTGGAGGCCGGCTCGGCAGGAAACTACATGCGCCGGTACGGCCTCGATGCCTTTCCCGCCGCGCGCCGCTTCGTCGATCATCCGGCCTATGACGCCTGGTGGAGCGGCCATGCGCTGGACCGGCTGATGGCGGCCCGGCCGATCGTCACGCCGATGCTGCTCGTCGCCGGCCAGTACGACGAGCAGGATAGCTACGGCGCCCCGGCGGTGTTCCGCGCCCTCCACCCGCTCGACCGGCAGCAACGGGTATCGCTGCTGGTCGGACCATGGGCGCACATGGGTGTCGACGGCGACGGTTCGGGACTGGGCGACATCCGCTTTGCGCAAGACACCGCGGCAAGCGCCCGACGCGTCGTCATCAAGCCCTTCCTGGATGCCCGGCTGAAGGACGGTGCCACGCCCTTCGATCCGCCCGCGGTCACCAGCTACGCGACCGGCGCCGGCGGCGGTTGGCACGGTGCCGGCAACCTGCCGCCCGCGGCGACGCGCCTGTACCTGCGCGCCGGTGGCGTCCTGTCGTCCAGCCCGCCGCGCCCCGGCGATAGTGCCCATGACGACTATCTCGCCGATCCCGCCCGGCCGGTCGGAAACATCGCCGCGCCGTTCCTGTTCGGTGGGAGCAGCGACACGTGGAAGACCTCGCTCATCGCCGACCAGCGCTTCGCCGCGCACCGCCCCGATGTGTTGACCTATGTCTCGCCACCGCTCGACAAGCCCGTCCATGTCTTTGGCCAGGCGGATGTCGCCCTGTTCGCGGCGAGCACCGGGACCGATGCCGATTTCGTGGTCAAGCTGATCGACGTCTATCCCGACGAAAACCGCGATGCGGCGCTTGGCGGCTATCAGCTGCCGATGGCGATGGAGATCTTCCGCGCCCGCTACCGCCAGGGTCTCGACCGCTCGGTGCCGCTCACCCCGGGCCGGATCGAGCCGTACCGCATCCGCCTGCCGGTTACCGACCATATCGTCGCCAAGGGCCACAGGATCATGGTGCAGGTGCAATCGAGCTGGTTTCCGATGTACGATCGTAATCCGCAGACCTATGTCTCGTCGATCTTCAACGCTGCCCCCGCCGACTATCGCGCCGCAACGCAGAGCGTCTTTCACGACCCGCTCCACGCGAGCGCGATCAGCCTGCCGATCGCGGCCGATTAGGGAGGCGAGATCATGGCGATCACCCGGCGGCACATGATGGGGGGGACCGCGGCCGCCCTGCCGATGCTTGCCGGCACCGCTACGCTGCCCGACCGCAACGGCTTCGGGCCGATCGGCGCGTATCTGGATGCAGCGTTCACCCACCCGCTCGGCGCATTCGCGGTCGAGGCGGGGCGGTCCTACCTGAAGTCGAGGTTCGATGCACCGCAGGCGGTCGGCCCGCGCGGCAATCCGCGCCGTGCAGCGGTCGAGCGCTTCGCCCGGCTCGTCAACGTCGATCCCCATGATATCGCGGTCGTGCCGAGTACGCTCGACGGCGAGAATCTGGTCAACCTCAGCCTTGGGACCGGCCCGGGCGCAGGCGTCGTCACCGACGGGCTGCATTACGACGGGTCGCTGGCCCTGTACGGCGAGTTGGCGCGGCGCGGCGCCCCGGTCCGGGTGGCGCGCCCTCGTGGCGGCGGCGTCGACCTGGCCGACCTGCGCGCCCTGATCGGCCCCGACACCCGGCTGATCGCAGTCTCGCTGGTCTCCAGCACGACCGGATTTCGCCACGACCTGGCGGAGCTATGCTCGATCGCCCATGCGCGCGGTGTCCTGGTCTATGCCGACATCATCCAGGCCGCCGGCGCCGTGCCGCTCGATCTGCGGGCCAGCGGGGTCGATTTCGCCTGTTGCGGGACCTACAAATGGCTGATGGGCGATTTCGGAACGGCGTTCCTCTATGTTCGCCCCGACCGGCTGGACCGATTGAAGCGCGTCGAGACGGGCTGGCGGCAAGTCAGGCAACAGTACAGCCATGTACTGCCCTTCGAAACGCCCGGCCCGGCGCTTGGCGAGTATGAGCTGGCAGGCGATGCCGCCGGCCTGTTCGAGGTCAGCACGCCGGCGTGGGGGGCACTTGCGGTCGTCGCCGCTTCGCTCGACCATATCCTGGGGATCGGCGTCGATGCCGTCGCTCGCCACCGCCGGCCCCTGGTCGATCGTCTGCAGGCGGTCCTGCCGGGCCTGGGGTTCCTGCCGCTCACGCCGCCCGGTTCCGCCAGTCCCATCGTGGCGTTCGCGATCAGGAACGCCGACAAACGTTTCGATGCGGCGCTCGAGGCGTCGCGGATCAACGTCTCGACCTATCCCAATCGCATCCGGATATCACCGTCGCTCTATAACGATGCCGATCATATCGAGCGGCTGATCGAGGTGCTGCGTCGCTGAAAAGGCACGTCGAAAGCGGCTCAGCCTTTCTCGGCCGCCAGGACGTGATGCACCAGCGCGTTGGCGTGACCGTGGCCCATGCCATGGTCATTTTTCAGCATGGCGACCAACTCCATGTGCTTCGCCGGAAGCTTCTGACGCAGCAGCGCCTGCCACTCGGCGATCGGGCGACCGTATTTCTTCTCGATCGAGGGAAAGTACGAGGAAGGTCCTTTGACCGGCGTGTCGACCATGGATCGTCAGTCTCCAAATTGTGCCGCTCCGCAGAATGATCGTCCAAGGTATCAACCGCAAGGGCGTTGCTGAAGCTCCAGAATGAACGCTCGAGAACGGCGCATGGACTGCCGACGAACAGTTTCGCGGCGTTCGCGGTTGCTCTATACAGCGAGCTCAAGGCGACGACGCGTGTCCTCACAGCCTTGCAGGAGCAAGAAATGATCCGATCCGCTCTTCGAATTGCCGGTGCCGCGACGCTCCTCTTCGCAGTGCCCGCCCTGGCGGCGCTACCCGTCGGTGCGGTCGCCCCGGATTTCACCACCCAGGCCAGCCTTGGCGGAACACCCTTCGGATTCCATCTCGCCGACGCGCTGAAGAAAGGTCCGGTGGTCCTGTATTTCTACCCCGCTGCCTTCACCACGGGCTGCACCCGCGAAGCGCACAATTTCGCCGAAGCGACCGACGCGTTCAACAAGCTGGGCGCGACGGTGGTCGGCGTGTCGGCCGACAAGATCGATACGCTCAACAAATTTTCGGTCAGCGAATGTCGCAACAAGTTTGCCGTCGCATCGGCCGATATGAAGCTCATCGGTGCCTATGACGTGAAGTTGCCGGTCGTGGCCAAATCCAACCGGACTTCGTTCGTCATCGCACCGGACGGCAAGATCATCTTCGTCTACAGCGCGCTCGACGCCGACGGCCATGTCGATAAGACCATGGCGGCGGTCCAGGAATGGCGCGCCGCCCACCCCGGCGGTTGATCAGACCCGATCCCGGACACTGAGAGACGCCTGGGCACTTCCCGGAAGCGGACGTCCGTTCATCTCGGTTGTGAGGCTGGTTTTGGACACTTCAACGCGGCGGGTGGGGGCCACGAGCTGGGGGGAGCGGAAAGGCAGGTTCTGGCGGCACAGATGGCAATAGCTGCCATGAAGACATCGAGCTCCGGAACTCGCCGGCCGCACATGGCCCATTTTCGCTAGAGAGACGGGTCGAAGCCTTCCACGATCACCAGATCGACTGTCGCAGTATTCTGTCGGAGCTTTCGTATCTGTTGATATTCCTCCGAATGATAAGCCGCTGATGCGGTCTCATAGTCGGGAAATTCCTGGATCAGCCGCCGGCTTCGGGGGACGCCTTCGACGACCTCGTACCGCCCCTGCCTCGGGGAGACGACCAAGGTTTTCGCACCCTGGCGCTGCAAATACTCCATCGCGGCCTTTGCATATGCGCCGTGACCGTGTTCGTCACTAACGTCGACCTGAGCGATCCAGTAACCTTTCACCACAGTAGCTCCTGTTTTCAGCGTGAACCCGGCCCCTGCGCTCGGATTGGGTGGGCGGTTCTGAAGTTCTCTAAAAACCCCCGGGCGTGCCTTTCGGTAATTTCTCTCTTCAGGGGAGGCGAACCACCATTTCAATCTCGACTTTGATTTCGGGCTTATAAAGTGCCTGCACGCCAATCGTCGTGATGCTGGGCATCGCGTCCCCGATAAGCTCACGCAAAGGCGTGAGCGCCTTCCCGAACGCTTCGCTGGTCGCATCAACGACGTAGACGCGCAGCATGACAATGTCCTTGGCCGTCGCCTCCAGGTCCTCAAGGGCGGCGGCGAGGCTGGCAGTTGCAAGTTGTGCCTGGCCGGCGAGGTCTTCGGGGACCTCACCACCGTCCGGCGTCGCGGCGATCTGGCCGGACAGGAAGGCGAGGCGGCCTGGTTCCGCGACACTGATGTGCGAGTATCCCAGCCCACCCATATCCCACATGGTTGGCGGGTTGCGGCGGCTCACCGACGTTGATGCGTGAGACGGAATGCGGGCCGTTACCTTGATCTCGAAGTCGAAGCCCGCGAGCCAATTGACGCCGACCGCGGTCCAGTTCGGAAACGGGGCGTGCGGAAACTTCTCGTTTTTCACCGCCATGGCTAGACCCATTTGCTGTTCAGGGTCCGTATGAAAAGAGGTCACGTCGATGACGTCGTCCAATGTACAGCCGCCCGCGCCGAGCGTGGCCTCTAGATTGGCAAAGGCGCGGCGAACCTGTGCTTCGAAATCGGGCTCGGGCGAACCGTCGGCACGGCTGCCGACCTGCCCCGAGACGAACAACAGCGTGTCCGATCGTACTGCAGCCGAATAGCGGTGCTTCTCATAAAGCGCTTGCCGCTCGGCCGGAAACACTGCGTCGCGCGTGGCCATATCATCGTCCTTTTTATCTAGGCAGCGAAGGCCGACCCCACTCCGCTGGACATCCCAGCGACGTGTCGTTAGCGACATACGCTGCGTATATAAAACACTGCCACGCTCGATCAGTCAATCTCATATACGCATCGTATGCCAAAATAGGAGGTCGCTTTGGCTGCAAGACGTCGCGCCGAGACAGTGGCGGAGAACCGCGTCAAGATGATCGGGGCTGCGCGAAAGGCGTTTGCTGCATCGGGTTTCGCAGCCGCATCAATGGACGATCTGACGGCGCAGGTCGGGCTCACCCGTGGCGCGCTCTACCATGGCTTCGGCGACAAGAAGGGACTGTTGGCTGCGGTCGTCGCCCAGGTCGACGGTGAGATGGCCGCGCGTGCGCATCAGGCCGGCGCGACGGCGACCAGCCCTTGGGAAAGGCTGCTGGCAGAAGGCGTCGCGTATATCGAGATGGCGCTCGAGTCGGAGGTCCGGCGGATCGTGTTGCTGGATGGGCCAGCGTTCCTCGGTGACCCTTCGACATGGCCCAGCCAGAATGCCTGCCTGAGCATGACCAAACAGGCGGTCGCCGATCTGATCGCCGAGGGTGTCATGAAACCCGTCGACATCGAGGCGGCGTCGCGGCTCCTGAGCGGCACGGCGTTCAATGCGGCGCTTTGGGTTGCCGCCAGCGAGGAGCCGCACCGTGTCTTGCCGAAAGCGATCGAAGCGTTTCGGCTGATGGCCGAAGGATTTCTGGCGGGCCGGGGGTCTGACTAGCCCAATCAAGTCGGAAGGTGAGGTCGAAGCGCGTTCGGCCCGCCGGGCTGTCGCCGCCCCCAATGTATCAACGCCGTGGAGACGCGAGAGGGTGAACGGTCGGAAATTACCGAAGCACATCTCCGCTCGTCGCGACGAGCGACTGCATCAATCGCGCTATAGCGACAGTCCCGCAAGGAGCGTGGCGTGCGCGGCAAGCCTTTGGGATAGAAACTGCGTAAACAGCTGCACGCGCTTCGTCTTGCGGGTCTCCCCCTGCGTGAGCAACCAAAGCGTTCCGTACAGGTGCAGGCCGGTGCCGGGCACCCTCGCCAGCAAGGGGTCGGCATCGCCGACAAAGCACGGCAGCGTCGTGATCCCCAAACCCTGACGTACCGCCGCGATTTCCGCTGCGGCGTCCGTCACCCTGAACGGCACCCCCGTCGTGGTAATCTCGCCGCCGCTGGCCCAGTCCGGAATGCCGTGCATGCTGATAACCACCCATCGGAAGGGTTCGGGCGCTCCCGCGCGCCACGCAGCGAGCCGGTCGCGAGACACGTAGACACCGCCGAACAACTCGGGTCCCTTCAGGCCGTGAAGATTGAGCGGCAGGGTCTTGCGGTCGTAGACAACGCGGATCGCGACATCGGCCTCCCGCTTGGTCAGGTTTGCCAACTCGCCAGAGGACAGGATTTCCATCTCGATGTCCGGGTGCAGCCGGGCGAAATCGGCGAAATCCGGCATGAGCAGGTGGGTCGCTAGAATTGGTGTCAGCGTGACCCGTAACCGCCCCCGCACGCTTTGGTCGCGCCCCAGGACACGTGTTTCCAGCTGGTGCGACGACGCTTCCATCTGGACCGCGAGATCGAGGACCTCCTCGCCTGCAGCGGTCAGGCGATAGCCCGAGGGCAGTTTTTCGAACATCTGCGCGCCCAGATGTTCCTCGAGCTGGGCGATGCGTCGTAGCGCGGTCGAGTGATTCACCCCGAGGCGCCCGGCGGCGGCCCGCACCGACCCGCCGCGCGCGGCGGCGAGAAAGTAGCGAACGTCATCCCAGTCGATCATGGTGCATTTCCGCGCCGCTGCCGCTGTATCTCGGCCGTTGTCTTTAAACACAAAGCGTCGGTTTTCGCGATCCTCGCAGTGCATAACAGTCCCTCTGGATCGTTTTCGCACCACGGATGTGCGCGGCTTCGCACTCATCGCCGATCTCCTGCTGCCCTATCTGGATGTTCACGGGGCTCGGTCCCCAACGACCAAAGGATGCAGGACATGACCAGACTAAGTGGAAAGACTGCCGTGATCACCGGTGGTGCCACCGGCATCGGCCTCGCCGCAGCACAGCGCTTCATTGAGGAGGGCGCCTTCGTCTTCATCTTCGGTCGTCGGCAGGACGCGCTCGACACCGCGGTTGCCGAACTCGGGCCCAATGCTCGCGCGGTTAAGGGCTCGGTCTCCGACCCAGCCGACCTCGGCCGGCTCTACGCTGCAGTGCAGGCGGAGCGCGGAACACTCGACATCCTCTTCGCCAACGCCGGGGCGGGAAGCCAGCTGAAGCTTGGCGAGATCACCGCCGTACATATCGACGAGACCTTCGACACCAATGTGAAGGGCACGATCTTCACGGTCCAGCAAGCGCTGCCGCTGATGGGCCCGGGCGGGTCGATCATCCTGACCGGATCGAGCGCCGGCACCACGGGCGCTCCGAGCTTTACGGCCTATAACGCCAGCAAGGCGGCGGTACGCAACCTCGCGCGGACGTGGGCCGAGGACCTGAAGGGTACCGGCATTCGGGTCAATGTGCTGTCGCCGGGGCCGACGGCGACCGAGCTCGCCAAGGCAGCGCTCGGCGAAGAAGGCCAGAAGATCTACGGCTCGATGACCGCCCTCCAGCGCATGGCCGAGCCAGCGGAGCTCGGGGCTGCGGCTGCCTTCCTCGCCTCGTCGGACAGCAGCTTCATGACCGCCAGCGAGCTCGCCGTCGACGGCGGCCTGGCGCAGCTCTGACCCAATCGCGATCCATTTCCCGGCTCACGCAATGAAGGATAACACCATGAAAAAGTTCGAAGGCAAGATCGCCGTCATCACCGGCGGCAGCAGCGGGATCGGCTTGGCCACGGCCAGGCGCTTCGTGGCAGAAGGCGCGCACGTCGTCATTACCGGGCGACGGGAGAAAGAGCTGGAGGAGGCCGCAGCCCTAATCGGGAACAGCGTGACGACGGTCGTCGGGGACGTGTCGAACCTGGACGATCTGGACCGGCTCTACGCCATCGTGAAGGAGAAGCACGGGCACATCGACATTCTCTTCGCGAACGCGGGTGCGGGAACCATCGCTCCGCTCGAGGTGGCGACCGAGGCCCATTTCGACCAGACCTTCGACGTCAACGTGAAAGGCCTGTTCTTTACCGTCCAAAAGGCTCTTCCGCTTTTCAAGGACGGCGGATCGATCATCCTGACCTCGTCGGTCTCGAACGTGATGGGGTTGCCGGCATTCAGTGCCTACGCCGCGAGCAAGGCGGCCGTGCGCAGCTTCTCGCGCTCGTGGACACTCGAGCTCAAGGACCGCAACATCCGCGTCAACACGATGAGTCCCGGACCGACCGAAACTCCCGCCCTCGCGACGACGACGGGCCTTACCCCTGAGCAAGCCGAGCAAGCGGCCGCCCAGTTCGCTTCGCAGGTTCCCATGGGCCGTAGGGCCAAGCCCGAGGAAATCGCGGCTGCCGTGATGTTCCTCGCCTCCGATGAAAGTTCATACATCACCGGCGTGGATCTCGCGGTCGACGGAGGGCTGGCGCAAGTCTGATCCCCGGCATCACACGTGATCGGAGAAACATCATGAGCTACGCCATCATCGGCTTCGGCGAGATCGGCCAAGCCCTCGCCAGGGCATTCGCCCGCAAGGGTATCGAAGTGTCAGTCGCAACGACGCGCGACCCGAAACACTTTGCGTGTTCCTGGCGAGCGACGACGAAGATGCTGCAACGCAAGTCGGCACGCTCGCGGAGGATCTTGGCTTCGCACCGACTGCCTACCGACCGCAGCCATTTGCGCGCGTCATAGCCCCAACCACCTACCCGTTTTGAAGACAACATGTTCAAGGAGGTTCCGATGTACGACCAGACCAGGCAATCCGAGCTGATCCGGTTCGCGCGTGTCGCTGCGGGCTCCACCGTCATCGACGTTTATCCCGGCGACGGCGATTGGACCCGCCTGTTCTCCGACGTCGTGGGATCCCAAGGGCGGGTCTCCAGCTTCGTCCCGGCCGAGGTCGCCCATTTCGAGAACGATCCGGTCGGCCGCATGCGGACGCTGGCGAAGGAGCCGGGCCGGCAAAACGTCGAAGCGGCCTCGGCGGACCTCGTGGAGATGCGTAAAGTTACGCAACCAGCGGACGTCGTGTGGCTGCATCTGTTCTACCACGATCTCCACACGGCGTTGATGCAGGCCAGGGGCGCGACGGCGGCTCAGTTCAATCGAGCCGTCTTTGAACAGCTCAAGCCCGGCGGGTCCTATGTCGTCATCGACCACGCCGCCGCCGCTGGTTCCGGCACGAGCAACACCCAGTCACTGCATCGGATCGACCCTGCAGCGGTTCGCGAGGAGGTTGAGGCCGCCGGCTTCAAGCTTGACGCGGAAACCACCCTGCTCGCTGACAACGACGATGCGCACTCGATCAAGGTGTTCGATCCCTCGATCAAGGGCAAAACCGATCGCTTCGCCTATCGGTTCGTGAGGCTCTGACCAGTGCCGACCGAGAAATGGATGAGGCGAGCGGCCTGACCGACCGATTTTGAGACTGGGGGCCTCTCAAACCTGAGCGGCCGAGAGTTTCAGAAACGTCTGCATTTGGCGCGTTAAGCGACTTTTGTGGCGGTGCCCAACTGACTCCAGAGCCGCCTTACCCTTGACCAGATCGAGCCAGGCGCCGGGAGACACGCGTGTTTGCCCGAGCAATCCTTCGTTCTTTGCGGCAACCAGCGGTTAGTTGTTGCTCCAGGCAGCCAGCACCGCCGGAACCGGTTCAGTGTCCCTTGGGCAGACGTGGGCCGCCATAGGCATTTCCTGCGTAGCGGCCGGCATCACGACGAGGGCCAACAAGGCAACCGCAAGCCTCTTCATCGTCGAACGATCCAATCCATAGCGCTGTATTCTGATATATCCAGCATGGCCTGAGTTTCGAAGTCGGCCGTGCGCTGGGAATGAGCTATCGCTATATTTATCCGCAGGTCGATGGGCTGGCGCGGTCGTTACGGATCATGGCTAGCTGTGCTAGCATCCTATTTCATACCGCTGCCCCGCAAGGAAAGACATGATGAGCGACCTGTCACGCCGCCTGTTGCTCGGGGGCGCGGCTGCGACTGTCGCGGTAGCCGCTCTCGCAAAGCCGACGAAGCCGGTGCGGATGGACCGGCCGGTCAACCCTCTCGTTCATCAGCGCGCCGACGCGCAAATCTTCCGTCACATCGACGGCTGGTACTACATGACCGGCTCGGTGCCCGAGTACGACAGGCTGGTCCTGCGCCGGTCGCGGACGCTGGCCGGCCTCGCCACGGCGCATGAGGCCGTGTTGTGGCGGCACCTTGCCAGCGGCCCGTTGTCGGGATTCGTCTGGGCTCCCGAGCTGCATTACATCGACGGCCGCTGGATCATGTACTTCGCTGCCGGACCCAGCGGCGGCGGCGAGGACGTCTTTCGGATCCGGACCTGGGCAGTCGCCTGCAATGGTCCCGACCCGATGACGGGCAAATGGTCGATGCTCGGCCAAGTCCAGATGGCGTGGGACAGCTTCAACCTCGATTCCACCAGCTTCGTGCACCGCGGCCAGCGCTACCTGTGCTGGGCGCAGCGCGAGCCGGGCATCGACACCAACTCCAACCTTTATCTCGCTCCCCTGGCGACACCGCTGACGCTGGGAGCCCCGCCGGCGCGGTTGACCGTGCCGACGCTCGACTGGGAGACCCGTGGCTACAAGGTCGCCGAGGCGCCCGCGCTGCTGGCCCGCAACGGTCGACTGTTCCTGACCTATTCGGCAAGTGCCACCGACGCACGCTATTGCCTGGGCATGCTGACCGCTGCGGACAACGCCAACATCATGGACCCGGGTGCCTGGAGCAAGTCGCCGGTCCCGGTGTTCGTGAGTTCGGCGGCGAACAGCGTCTACGGTCCCGGCCACAACAGCTTCACCGTCGACGAACGCGGTCGCGATGTGCTCGTCTATCACGGTCGCGATTATGAGAAGATCGTTGGCGACCCGCTGTTCGATCCCAACCGGCACACGCGCGTGCAGCACTTCACCTACCGCAAGGACGGCTCGCCCGATTTTGGCGCGCCAGTCGCCAATGGTCCGCTGCAGGTTTGATCGTCACTCGAGTGTCGGCGTGGACCTCCTTTGCCCCACGCGCCCCGCAACGCCGATCATCGTAAAGCCGGCAAGCAACAGGGCCCAGGTCGGCGCATCGGGTACAGCTGCCCCGGACTGATCGAAGGTGAAAGAACTCAGCGCCACCCTGGCCCGGTAAGTGCGCCCGCCCATGAGCGTAAGCGTCGAGCCCGCGAGGTCGACCGTGCCAGGATGCAGGCTGCTGAAGTCGGTGCCAATGATGAAAGCATTGGTCCCGCCAACCAACTCGAGCCGGGCACCCGAATATGGGTTCGTGAAGCCGAATATGATACTCAGGCGCTGTGTGTCGGGCGTATTCGAGACTTCCACCAGCGTCTGTGGTTGTCCGTAAGTGCTCGACTGTCCCGGTATCACCGCCGTGAGGAACGAAGCTTCGGAAGCCAGACAAGCACCTGGGAAGGGCACGGGCTCCGGACCCGCGACGCATCCGCTAAGATCGATAAGAAAGCTCCCGGGGATCCGACTGTTGTCGAAGTCGCCGAAAGGCGGAACATAGAATTCACTGTCAAAGGCGGTACCATTGAAATGGCCCGACAACACACCCGCCGAGTGCCCAGCCACCGGAACCAAGCCGATCGCCGACGCTAGCAAGGCGAGCAGCCCGTGCTTGAAGCGATCTCCAGGGCGACCTGTGTCCTTCATCATTATCGGCTCCATAATGGCGATCTCGATGATGACGCAGCAATAGCGTGACTGTTCCACCCAAGCTCGAAGACTTTGCCCCTATTCGGAACCCCTTCAGCATCGCCCTCATTGCCAGCCAGCGCTGGGGCGGGAGCAGGTTCAACGGCGTTCCCGCCCGGCGATGCTGGCGATGCGTACTGCGAAGCGCCTGGCAGCTCCTCAATCTCCCTAACGCAATGGCCTTGCCCCGGCACCCAAACGAGAGCGGGGTCGCGGGCCGCTGCCCTTCGCACCGCTGCGTAAAATGCCCGACCGAGAGACGCACAGCGACCCGCTGTAAATCACGCTCGACAATCTCGGCGCTGACCTCGACAATCGTCCTCTGTGCCAAGCGTGAGCATTGCAGTATGACGGTTAGGATCGCGATCGTGACGGGCGCGGGCAGCGGCATCGGCCGCACTGTCGCCATAGCACTCGCACGGCGGGGCTATTCCGTAGCGTTGGCCGGTCGGCGGCTGAGTTCACTGCAGGAAACCGGCGCGATGGTGGAGCAAGCCGGCGGTACCGCGCTCTGCATCGCCACGGACGTGACCGATCCAGTGTCTGTCGATCGTTTGTTCGATACTGTCGTCGAACGGTTCGGACGCGTCGACCTGTTGTTCAACAACGCCGGCACCAGCACCGCCGCCGTCCCGATCGATGCCCTGACGGTGGATGATTGGTTGAAGGTCATCGGCGTCAATCTCACCGGCACATTCCTATGTCTGCGCGCGGCATTTCGGGTGATGAAGGCGCAAGCGCCCCAGGGCGGGCGCATCATCAACAACGGCTCGATATCGGCACATGCGCCGCGCCCGAATTCCTCGTCCTATACTGCCAGCAAGCACGCGGTGACGGGACTTACCAAATGCGCGTCTCTCGACGGGCGACCGTTTAACATTGCCTGTGGCCAGATCGACATCGGCAACGCTGCCACGGATATGACCGCCAAGATGACCGGCGGTGTTCCGCAAGCGGATGGCTCGCTGCGACCCGAGCCAGTGATGAGCGTCGACCATATCGGTGACGCCATAGTCTATATGGATTCCCTGCCGCTCGACGCCAATGTCCAATTCATGTCCGTGATGGCGACCAAGATGCCATTTATCGGCCGCGGTTGAACAAGATCGGTTAGCGCGGTCGAGACAAGACCATCCCAAGAGGAAGCGTTTTTGCCCTGATTTGGTCGGCTGATGTCGAACCACCGAAGCGCGACAGGCAGGCACGACCGCCGATGCGGCGAGACGCCGGTCGGCTCACCTGGCTCCGCGCTGACAGAATGGTGCCTGCTCTCACACGCTATTCTGGACCGAAGGCTGCGATGCTCTGCCTCGACGCGGGCACGGTCGGTTTCCTCCTGCGATGGGCGAATGCCAGAAGGCCGGCGACTGTCATCAACGACCCAGCGACAACGCCGAGCGCGACGCGGCCGATGGCGCCGTCGAGCGCCGTGGAAATCAACGGCCCAAGCGCGACGCCGCCGAGCAGGAAGGCAGGGCCGACCGCGGCGAACCGCCCGCGCGCGTCGACCCGGGCCAGCGCCGTGAAGAAGAACGGCACCGCCATGATCGTGCCCAGCGGGATGAAGCCGACCCCAAGCGCGAAACCGGTCGGCGACGGAGACCGCGTCAGGAACAGGAAATCGGCGGCGAGCAACAGCGCGACCACCACGA
This sequence comes from Glacieibacterium sp., assembly GCF_965200405.1. Lineage (GTDB taxonomy): Bacteria > Pseudomonadota > Alphaproteobacteria > Sphingomonadales > Sphingomonadaceae > Glacieibacterium. Next base: position 2,453,585 of record NZ_OZ241356.1, on the reverse strand, counting down.
TCGGCACCGTGGTGCCGAAGCGCTCGCCCATCAGGCGCGCGGCAGCGGCACCGGCAAGGGCACAGATCATACCCGTGCCGACGATCTGCGCGACGCTGGCGGCGTCAAGGCCGATGTCGTGTCCGATCTGGATGACGAACGAGTTGATGCTGCTCTGGCCCGAGAAGAAGCACAGCATCGCGATCAGCAGCAGGGCACCATGCAGGAACCGGGGTCGATCGACCTCGACGAGCGGTGCATGGCCATCGCCGGACCGGGGCGCAGCAAGCCCGTGCAAAGCGGCGACGCCACCTGCACCGGTGATCGCCATCAGCACGAAGATGGCCTGAGGTCCCAAGCGATCGAGCAGGCCGGCGCTGCCCAGATAGAGCGCCGACGCGAAACAGACCTCGACGATCTGGAAGACCGCATAGCCTTTCTGGACATGGCTGACGCCGGCCATGATCCGGTTGGTCATGCCCAGCAGGACGCCGAGCACCGCGCCCGACACCAATGCCGCCGCCGCGAACGCGGGCAGCGACGCAGCGGTCAGCGCGGTCGCCTGCAACAGTCCAGCTACTGTCGCGACGATCAGCGTGAAACGCGCCACTATCAGCGGCGGCAACCGGCCGAAAAGCCAGGGCGACGCGACGTTGAACAGTCCACACGCGATCAGCTGAGCGGTTGCGACAAGTCCGATCTGCCACGCCGGCAGGCCCAGCGTGGAGGGCAATGCCGCGATCCACAACGGCATGATCGTCGTCGCGCTGAAGCCGATCGAGTTCACGATTGCCAGCCGGACGGTCCAGGCCGTTCCGCTCATCGCGTGGTCAATTCTAGTTCCAGTATCGCTGAGGCAGGTCGGGTGCAGCAGAGCAGCACGCGTCCTTCGCCTGGTTGGGCCGACGGGGTGACCAAGTAGCGGACAGCGCCGGCGCGCAAGCCGACCTCGCAGCTGCCGCAATTACCGACGCGACAGGCGCTATCGACCGGGATACCGGCGGCCTCGGCAAGTTCGAGCAGCGTCAGGTCGTCGTCGCGCCGCCAGGTCAGCTTCTGCTCGCCGATACGGACCTCGGCGGTCTCGGGCGCCGGTGACACATCCGCGACGGGATCGCCCGCGCCAAAGCGCTCAGAGCGGATTGAACCGGGATTGACGCCGTTCGCGACGAGCGCGCACCTCACGCTGTCCTCAAACTCCCTCGGTCCGCAGATGTAGAAATCCGAATAGTCGCCGGTCAGCTCGATCGTCCGGCCAAACGGGCTGAGGCTGTAGCTCTCGGCCAACATCTCGGCGATCGCCCGGTCGTCGAGCCGTCCGACGCGGTCGCAGATATCGCCGGGTCCGGGACGTGAGTAATAGGTCCGCCGCACCGCGTTGGGCATCGTTGCGATCAGCTCATCGACCTCCCGCGCGAAACCATGCGCCTCGCCCGATCGCGCTGCGTGCGCCCACAGCAGCGGCGGCGCTTCGGCGCCGCGCTCGGCGTGCGCCTTCAGCATCGCGACCATCGGGGTGACGCCGATGCCGGCGCTGATCAAAACAGTGCGCATGAAGCCGCTCCGGTCGAGGACGAACCGCCCCGACGGAGGACGGACGTCGAGCCGGTCGCCGGGCCTTGCAATGTCGTGCATCCAGCGGGAGGCCGTGCCCTGGGGTTCGCGCTTGACCGAGATGCGGTAATGCCCGGCGGACTGGTCATAGTCCGACAAGCTCCACGAGCGGATCGTCCCTTCCGCGTCGGGCAGGCGCACCGTCAGGAACTGGCCGGCGCGGTAACCGCCGATCGCAGCGCCGTCGACGGGGCGCAGCCGGAAGGATCGGATGTCCCGCGCCTCCTCCGCGACTTCAGTGATCTCGAAGCGCCGCCAACCCTGCCAGCGCCCGCGCGCGCCAAGCTGGCCGTCGGTCAGAAAGGCGATCCGCTTGCGGATCATTCCCGCCGCCTGACCGCCCAGCCCCGGCGTTGCGAGCACGCGGCGCAGCACGTCGAGATCGGTGATATCGGGATCGTGGAGCAGTCGCGACAGGCCGAGCACGCTGATCGCCCCGTCGGCGCGCGCGTCGGGGCGCACGACGGCGCCGGCAGCGATCATGCCGGGCTCGATGACCCTCAGATAGCAGCCCATCCTGCCGCTCTCGATCAGCACGCGCAGGAAGCTTTCGGGCTGGCCGATCCGCCAGCACAGCTTGAAGCATGGGATGCGCGGCGAGGTTACCTCGAGCAGCGCCTCGCCTATCCGGAACCGATCGCCGATGTGCAGATCGTCCTCGCCGGGCATGCCCGACAACATCAGGTTCTCGCCCCAGTGACAGTCACCCCACGCATCACGGCCGGTGCCGAGCCGGTCGGCCCAATAGTCATAATGCTCGGCGAAAAAGGCGAAGACCTCCTCGGTATGGACGGCGGTCGCATTGCCCTCGGGTCCGCCCGGGCCGAACCGGACCGGTCCCTCGGCTGCGTCGCGGACGATCGAGGTGTAGACCTGCCGCCCATAGACTTCCTGCCAGCACGGCCGCGCGACGCTGACCGCGACGACCGCCATCGGTCAGTCCGCCAGCGCCGGCGCCAGGTCCTCGATCGAGATATAATCGCAGTCGAGGCCGAACATGCGCGGCCCCAGCACCTCGAGGCTCTCGGGACGGCGCAGCTTGGGATCGGCCGCGAAACCCAGCACCTTCACGCGCTGGCCATAGGTCAGCATCTCGGCAGTCAGCGGCTCGGCAGATTCGCGGTCGAGCACCGAGATCAAGTCAGGCACCATCGTCGCGGGCTGGCCATTGTGCAGTCCGATGATGAATTCGTTGCGGATCTGGATGGTGAAGACATCGCTGTCGTCACGAAGATTCTGCAACGTCACCAGCCCCCAGTGCCAGCCGTCGCGGGTCTCGCTGCGCACGTCGGTGACCTTGCCGTCAAACAGGATGCGCGCCGTGCGATGCTGCTGGGCGTTGAGATAGGCGAGTAGCCGGACGAACGGGTCGCCGTCCTCGCGCCCGAGGCGAATTGCCTGGCCGATGCCGAGCGACTGGCTCAGCGTGCCCAGCACGGCGCAGTCGCGGACCTGCTTGCCGCTCATCGGATAGATGGCGCTGAACGCCATCGATCCCATCGCAGTGACGATGGCGCGGCACAGGTCTTCGGCGGTCCGGTCGCTGACCGCGTCGACGGTGACGATGTTGCCCGCGTCGTCCATCAACAGGCAGGGCGTCGCGCGGACGCCGTAAATGCTGAACGTCGTCATCTCGAGTTGCGGCACGGCGCGGCCGATACCGTCGGCGTCGACCACGGGAACGCCGCTGATCGCCGACAGCGCCAGCGGGAAGACCGAGTTGGCGCCGCCGATCTCGGCCGAGATCAGCGCATCGATGCGCCGCCCGTAAAAGGCTTCGGCGCGGGCGAGCAGGCGCAGCAGCGTCTTTTCGCTGACCAGTTGCTCGACGATCACCGTCGGCGCGCCGATGCCCGCGATCGACACCACGAAGGCGTCGTCGTCGAGGTCCTCGGGCGCCACGACCCGCGGCACGCGCCCGCGGCGGATCTGCTCGCGCACGAACAACTCTCCGACATACGGATCGCCGCCGCCGCCGGTGCCCAGCAGGACCGCGCCGCGCGCCAGATCCTGCACGTCCTGGGTGGTCTCGATACTGAGCATAGTCTTCGCTTTCCTAACGGACGTTCAGGCGAGGGCCGCGAGCGGACCGACCGCGCGCACCTTCACCTGCACCGAGCCGGATTTCATGTGGGTCATCGGCAGTTCCTGCAGGTCGACGACCTCGACCAGCCCTGCGTCCGCTCCCGCCGCGACTGCGAGCGCGATGGCCTCCGACCGCGCCAGGTCGAGCGCCGCGTCGCGGCCCAGCGTGGCGAAGTCGTACAGCTTGTCGACGCGGCCGCTGACCAGCGCTATCGCCGCGCCGACGGCGTTGGCGACCTCGGCATGGAGCGGGCGGAGCACTTCGGACGCGCCCTTGATGGCGCGCGAGACCAGGATGTTACCGCCGCCGACGAGGATCAGCGGCTGCGGGGTCGAACTGACCTTGATCTGGTCGATCGCATCCTCGATCTGCTGGTGGATGTCGTCGAGCGCCGCCTGCACCAGCGCGTCCGGGATCTCCGCCACCAGCGACGTGTCGCCGATTTCGGCCTGCCCTGCCCGCACCGCGATATCGGTCGCGGTCAGAATCGAACCGCCGAAGACGCGGCCGTCCTGCGGCAGGCGGAAGCCCACCGAGCGCGGGCCGACCTTGGCGCCATCGCCGACGATGCTGCCGCCGCCGACACCGATCGAAAGCACGTCGGGCATGCGGAAGTTGGTGCGCACGCCGCCGATCGTGTTTGGCGCGGTGGTCTCTCGCGGAAAGCCGTTGCGCAAGAAGCCTATGTCGGTGGTGGTGCCGCCAATGTCGGCAACGATCGCATCGGGCAGGCCGCTGAGAAACGCCGCGCCGCGGATGCTGTTGGTTGGACCCGCCGAGCAGGTCAGGATCGGTAACCGCGCCGCGACCTCGGTGCTGATCAGCGTGCCGTCGTTCTGGCTGATGTAGATCGGCGCGGTGATCGACATGTCGGAGAACGCCTGCTTCAGCGACGCGATGACCCGTTCGGCGAGTGCCGACAAGCTGGCGTTGACGATCGCTCCGTTCTCGCGGTCGAGGATGCCGATGCCGCCGACTTCGGACGACAGCGTGATCCGTGCGCCCGGCACCGTGGCGGCGACGATCGCCCCCGCGCGTACCTCCAGGTCGGGCCGGATCGGCGCGAAGGTCGCCGAGATCGCGAAATCGGTGACGCCCGCCTTCGCAGCATCCGCAGCGGCAGCGGCGATGGCGTCCTCGTCGAGCGGCGCATAATCCACGCCGTTATAGAAAGCACCGCCGCCGACCAGGTAATAGCGCCCGCCGACGGCTTCGCGCACTTCGTCGGGCCAGCCCGAAAACGGTGGCACGCCGTCGCCGGCGGGCAGGCCGACGCGGATCGCGGCGACCGGCGACAGGTCGCGGCGCTGGACAAAGGCATTAACGAACTGCGTCGTGCCGATCATCACCGCGTCGATCGCCGATGGCGCACCGCCGTGCCGTGCCAGCAATATGCCGACGGCGGCGATGACCCCGTCCTTGACGTCGACGGTGGTGAAGCTCTTGGCGGTGGCCAGCACTGCCTTGCCGCGCATCAATACAGCATCGGTGTTGGTACCCCCGACGTCGATGCCGAGGCGGATCCTTCCGGATTCCATCATGCTCTCCTGGAAATGTCTTGCAGCGCTGTCGGGCGGATCAGAACTTGACCCGCGCTTCGACGCCATAGGTGCGCGGTCGGCCACGATAGCCAAGCGCCACGTCGAGACCGCTGTATTTGGTCGGGACGTATTCGGAGTAATATTTGTCGTTCAGCAGGTTCTTGGTGAAACCGAAAACGCCAAAGTTGCCAAATTCGACACCGGCACGCAGATTGACCAGGTCATAGGCGTTCTGCACGTCGACATTGTCCGCGCCCCAGTATTTCTTCCCGAAATGCTGCCAGTCGAGTCGGGCAAGGCCGTTGACGCGGTCGCTGAGCGGCACTGAATATTGCGCCGACAGGTTCGACGAGAATGGCACCGTACGCGGCGTGCGGTTGCCGATGTCGCTTGCGGTCGTGCTGTCCTTGATGCGCGACAGGGTGGTGCCGATCGCACCGGTGATCTCGAACCCGGTCACCGGCCGCGCCGACAGTTCCAGCTCGATGCCCTGGATATGCACCTTGTCGATATTGTCGATAACCTGTGAAGCCGAGGCTGCCTCGACGTAGAAATATTGATAATTCTTGACGTTCTCGAAGTAGTAGGCGCCGTTGAAGGTCACCTTGCGGTCGAAGAACTGTGCCTTGAAGCCGCCCTCGTAGTTCTGCAGGGTCTCGGCACCGAAATCGGGTATCGACACCGCCGGCGCGTTGAACCCGCCCGACCGGAAACCTGTACCGAAGGTCGCATAGAACAACAGGTCCGATGACGGCTTGTAGGTCAGCGTGACCTTGGGCTGGACATGATCATAGGTCCGCGTGCGCCGGATATTCGCGATCAGATCGTTCTGGTTGCGATGGTCCTCGTCATAGCGCAGGCCGCCGGTCAGCGTGAGCACTGGCAGGATGTCGAAATCCGCCTGGGCAAAAGCTGCGTAAGCGTTGTTGCTGTTCGACTCCTGCTTGTTGGCAAACAGCAGTGCAGGCGTATCGATCTGGGCGGGGTCGCTGTTCAGGTCGACGAATGCCCGGGTGCGCAAGTCGCGATCGGTGTGGAGATAGTAGACGCCACCCAGCCAACGGAAGCGCTCATGCCCGTTGGAAACCAGGCGGAGTTCCTGGCTGGTCGTCTTGAGCTTGAGATCCTGCCCTTGCCCGGCCTGGAACCCCAGCCCGAAAATGCCCGACGGGGACTGGACGGGATTACGATAGTCGAGATCGGCACGGTTGACCTGCGTCAGGTCGGTATGGCCAGTGATGCTCGTCGCCGTCGCAAAGCCGAGATCGAGGTCGATCTTGGCCGACACGTTGGCGTTGCGGCCCCTTGCAGAACCTGGGATATTGAACTGCGGATCGACGAAGTCGTTCGGATTGGCCGAGAACACCGCCGAGTAGTAATTGCTCGATGCCTGGTACTTGCCATACTCGCCATGCAGATCGACGGTCAGCGTGTCGGTCGGTTTCGCGATGAGACGGCCACGTAGTGTCCAGTCATGGTCGATGAAGTCCGAATGATCGCCGCGGAAGCTGTTATCGACCAGCCCGCCGAAATGATTGTAGCTGCCGTCGACGCTGAACAGCAGCTTGTCGGCGATCAGCGGACCCGCCAGGCCGGCCGAACCGATGATGCCGTTGCCGTTGCTGTACTGGCCATTGGCAAAGCCACCGAGCTGATTTCCAGGCAGCTTGGTGACGATGTTGATCGCGCCGCCCGATGCATTGCGGCCATACAGTGCACCCTGGGGGCCCTTCAGAATTTCGATCCGCTCGATGTCGAACAAGTTGACGTTCAGCTGGGTCTGGTCGGTCTGCGGCACGCCGTCGATCACGAAAGCGACGGGCGGGTCGGCGTTGTTGATCTGGGTCAGCCCGCGCATGGTTATGAAGGTGGACTTATAAGTATTGCCCTGATCGAAGCTGGCATTGGGGGTCAGCGATAGCGCCTCGCCGGACGTCCGAATTCCGGCATTCTGGATCGTGGCGCTGGTCAGCGCCTGGATCTGGATCGGTACACCCTGCAGGCGCTCGGAGCGACGCTGCGCCGTGACGACGATATCGCTGGGCTGGGCGTCGGCATCGACGGTTTGTGCAGCGACGACAGTCTGGGCGACAACGGGTGTCGCGAAGGCGGCGGCGCTCAGCAACGTCCCGGCGAGCAGGCGGTTGCGGATCTTCGTGGTCACCTGAAGTCCCCCTTCATGATAGTTTCGTTACAGGGAGGATCGTCAGTTTCGCGGCGCTGCGCCAGCGACAGATCGGGTAGTTGGACGCCGTTTCGGGTGGCGCGGCGTCAGTGTTCCTGCACCGCGTGGGCGACGGCTTGCCGCCGGGTCGACACGCCGAGCTTGGCGTAGACCTTCTTCAAATGGAACTTGATCGTATTCTCGGTCAGCCCCAGCCGCCGGGCGATCAGCTTGTTCGATGCTCCATCGGCGAGGTGCGCGACGATCTCGGCTTCGCGGTCGCTCAGCGCATCGACATCGGCGAACTGCTGCTCGCCCTCGATGACCTTCAGGATGGCCGCGGTGTGGCGCTGGATCAGCTTTGACGACCCCTCGGCCATGACACGCCGCAGCAACGGCACGACGCGGCGCCCCTCCTCGGCGAACGGCGCGACGATCGCCTCTCCACTGGCGAGGCGGATGGCCTCGCGGATGTCGACCTCGGCCGCTGCTGCATCGTCCTGCCGGCTGAGCGCCAGCAGCACCCTCCCCTTCACTTCCGCTCCCGGCCGTCCTCCCAGCCGTCCCTCGTCGATCAGGCGGTTGGCCATCCGGACAGCTTCGTCGGTCGCCCCCCGGGCCAGTGCGAGACAACAGAGGCCGCGCAGCAGGATTTCGCGCTCACGCCACGGCGCGTGTCCCGTGGCAGCATCGTCGAGCCGCGTCCGGCAGGCGGCCTCCAGCACCTCGATCCCGTCCAGCGCTTCGGCCCGCATCAGGCACACCAGCTCGACACCGAGGCACATGCCGTCGAGACAGATCATGCCGCGCCGCGCGTAGTCGCACCGCGCCGCATCCAGCTCCCGCAGCGCCTCGGGCAGCCCATGGCGCCGATAGGTGACGTCGACGATCACCGGCATCGCGATGGCGTATTGATCGAACCACGCCTCCTCGCGCCCATATTCGGCCAGCGCGAGGCGCATTTCCTCAGCCGCCTGCGGACGATAGCTGCGCTGGTAATCGACAAATCCTGCCAGCATCCTCGCCATCGCATGAAGGCAGCGCTCGCCGATCAGACTCGTTGGATCGCGGCGCAGCAGTGCGACGGCCTTTTCCTGCACCTGTCGCAGTGCGCCGTGCGCCAAGCTCAGCAGCATGTCGTGGACAAGGAGCTGAAGAACGGCGAAGTCCGCGCCCGACACGGCCTGATAGGCGTGCCTGGTTCGGTCCAGCGATGCGGACGCGGCGCCGAGTAAGCCACGCTGTTGCTGAACCACGATCAGGATGTTCTCGCACCATCCCCACATCAGCGGATCGGCAGGTGCGTTTGCCAGCAGCCACTCGATGAGCATCGAATAGTCGGCCGACGTGCCGCGCATATAGACGCCGAACAGCGCCGCCAGCGCCCGGCTCTCGATCCGCATCGCCAGCCCACCCTCGGCGGCGTCATCGATCGCTGCATCGATTTCGAGACGCAGCTGCTCGGCTTCGATGAAAAAGCCCTCCTTGAACAGCGCCAGCGCGCTCAGCAGCTGCATGCGAGGCAACGCCGCAAGCATTCCTGGCGGAATCTCGCGCAACATCGCGCGCAGCTCGCTGACCCCGTAAGCCAGGAAGAGCGCCCGGTACGGCAGCCGCATCAGCATATCGGTCAGGAACGCCTCGTCCTTGCTGAGCACTGCATGACGCACCGCGTCGGGATAGCGATCGTGCAGCGCCAGCCAGCGCGCCGCGCGCTGGTAAAGCAGGGCTGCACGCCCCGGCTCCAACGCCAGCCGATCGAACGCATAGCCCGACAGGAGCGGGTGAATGCGGTAGGCGACCTCGCCCTCCGACGCGGTCTGCTGGACCAGGCTGGGCAGAGCCGTGGCGATCGCCTCGAGCATCGCGGCGCTGTCGCTGGCCGCGCGGATCGCGTCGGCGAACGAGGCCTCGACCTGGTCGGCGATCGACAGCGAGATCAGCACCGCCTGTTGCTCGATCGGCAGCGCCGCCAGCACCTGTTCGGCCAGATAATCGGCGACCTCGGTCGCGTGCCCGCCGAATGACGGCATGACGGTACCCTCGGTGGCGCGCTGCCGCCACAGGCGATACAGCTGCACGGCGACCGGCCAGCCCTCGGTCTGCGCCAGGATCGCGGCCAGCTCCGGCGCGTCGAGGGGCAGGCCCAGCGTCGTCGCCAGCTCGTTGGTGCTGAGCTTCAGCTCGTCGGGATCGATGACGCGCACGGCGCCTTGCGCGTACAGGGTCGCGATCGCCAGCGACGGCTTGCGGCGCGTCGCCAGTACCAGATGAACGTCGCGCGGAAGTGCGTCGAGCAGTTCGGTGACGCAGCTGGCGATTGGCGGGTGATCGATGCGGTCATAATCGTCGATGATCACGACGACGGGCTGGTTGGCCTGCTCCATGCCCAGTACGACGCCATCGAGCATCGCCTCCACCGATCCGTCGCCGACCGCGCGTCGCGCCACCGGGCCGGGATCGACCCCGCCCGCCTCGAGCGCCAGTACGAGCAGGCGCAGGAACTGCGTCGGTTCCCGCTCGGCCTGCGAGGCGCTGCACCATGCGACTTTGATGCCCGCCTCGCGCAACTGGCCGTGCCACTGCGCCAGCGCGGTCGTCTTGCCGTAACCCGGCGGACCGAGCAGCACTGTCAGGCGTCCGCGCCGCGCCACCTCGAGCGAGCGCAGCACCAGCGTCCGCTCGCACAGCGGCACATATTGGACGGGGGGCGACAGGCGCCGACTGGTGTACCGGCCGCGGGCGGCGAGCGGCTGGCCCGGCGTCATGCCGCGGTGGAGCTGGCTATCGTGATCCGGGGATCAACCATCGAGCGTATTTTTCCGGATCCGGCCATCCTGTAGGATCAGCCGGATCGACGAACTATCCCCGAGCACGGTGATATCCGCCAGCGGGTCGCCCTCGATCACGAGTATGTCGGCAAACGCACCGGGCGCGATCGTGCCGAGCTTGCCCGCCATCTGAAGCAGCGCCGCGTTGACCGAGGTCGCCTGTCGCAGGATCTCCAGCGGCGAGCAAACTTGGCTCCGCAGCGAGAATTCACGGGACTGCCGGTCCATCAGCGACCCCAGCAGGTCGGTACCGAACCCGATATTCGCGCCCGCGCTCCTAAGCCGATCCAGCGAAGTCATGGCATGGACCGCGACTTCGCGCGTCTTGTCGGCCATCACCTGGCTCAGGCCCAATTTCGGACCCATATCCTGGATGGCGTCGATGATCGCCAGCGTCGGCACGGCATAGGCGCCCGCCGCGACGATCGCCGCGACGCCATCGGCCTCCAGCATCGTCGCGTGCTCGACCGACCGGACGCCATTGGTGACGCAGCGTATCGCCGCCTCGTTGGTGTGGGCATGCGCCATCACATAGCAACGGCGCGTCGCGGCCTCGGCGACGGCGACCCTGATCTCATCGTCGGCGAACTGGTTCATCCAGATCGGATCGCTTGGCGACAGCACGCCACCGGAGACGAACAGCTTGATCTGGTGCGCACCGCGGCGAAGTTGCTCGCGCACCGCCCGGCGTACTTCGTCGACGCCATCGACGACCATGGATAGCGCACCGCAATAGGCGCAGGCGCAGATCTCGTGGTGATCGGAAGAGCGCAGGTCGCCATGCCCGCCCGTCTGGCTCAGCGCCATGCCGGCGTAGAACAGCCGGGGCCCATCGATCAATCCGGCCTTCAGCGCCGAGGAAAGCGCATAGTCTGCGCCCGCCGCGTCGCGGACAGTGGTGAAGCCCCGCGCGAGCGTCGCCTCGAGGATCGCCTTCGCCCGGATCCCCAGCACCACCGGCGGGACCCGGTCGATCAGCGCCGGGTTCACCTCTACGCCATATGCATGGAAATGCGCATCGATCAGCCCGGGCATGACGAACCGACCGCCTACATCGATCACCGCCGCGGCTCGACTGGTGACGCGCTCGCCGATCTCGCGAATCACGCCGTCCTCGACAAGGATCGACTGGTCATTCGCTATGTCACCGCAGACCCCATCGAAGACGCGGCAGCCCTTGATAAGAAGCATGATATCCCTTGATTGATCAGGCGAGGCTGACTCTGCTCACTCCAAAATGCAATCCAGCTACACGGGTAGGTAGCAACGGAATTGGGTGGCAATTCTGCGAGAGACCGGGTCGATCTGCTCTAGGGATCATGCTGTCTGAAATATTCTTGGGCCGTGCGTGTGGCGAGCGCACGCCAACCTTGGCAACAACTTCGGGGACGGTTGTTCAGCGACCTTAGCCAAGGACTGTCCAGCCGTCAGCATAGGCCAGCGGCAGGCTACCGCTTGATCCGCGGCATTCCCATGAAATCTCGCTTGCCGAGCTTCACGCCTTGCGCCCGGAGGATCGCGTACGCGGTAGTGGCGTGGAAATAGAAGTTCGGCTGCGCGAACGAGAGCAGGAAATTTGCGCCTGTGAACGGCAATCGTCGCTCTCCGAACGCGAACTGCGTGTCGCTCCCTGCGAGAGCATCGAAGGTCGTACGGTCGATTGCCTCCAGACTCGCAACCGCCTTCTGCAGGACGCCGTGCAGGCTGGCGAAATCGGTCGGCCACGGTGTCTGGTCCGGCGAGAATGTCCCCGCGCGCACGCCTTCGATACCGCCGATCGAATGCACGGCGCACGATTTAACCTGATAGCCAAACGGCAACATGTCGGGCGCCAAGCGCGCATCGATCAGGTCAGCCTCCGTTCTTCCCGCCTCCGCGCAAAACGCCGCCGCCTTGTCGAGCAGAGCATCGACCGCCCCCAGGATCTGGAGGTTCGACGGTACGACAGCGTCGTAGAGTAAAAAGGTCATCGTCCAGCTCCAATTGAAGATCGCGCCGTATTCCGACGCTGTACGCCCTCGACCACATGGACTCATAACGGCTTTTGTCGTCGCCGATGTCTGCGCGCTGCCGGTCAATGGCAAGCCGGCCCCGGCAGTTGTCGCGGCGCAGGCCTGGGTGCCCGGTCGATCGCGCCGGTCGTCATCAGCGAAATCGGCCGGCGACTATCGCAGCAGCCTGCGCGTTGGAGGCCCGACCGGGAATCGAACCCGGGTGCACGGATTTGCAGTCCGTTACGTCACCACTCCGCCATCGGGCCTCGACGCGGGCGCAGTGCTTAGCGGGCCGGGCGGGGCTTAGCAATCCGCTTGGCGATGGCGGTGGCTCTCGCTATGTGCACAGCCGCATCGACTTGCCGGTTGCGTGGCAAGTGTGTTACGTCTATAACTCACTCGATCCTGTATCGGAAGTTCGCTTGACCGACTTTGCCACTCTCCGCGCCACCATGGTAGCCAGCCAGCTGCGCACTGTCGGCGTCAACGACCCCGAGGTCGTGGCGGCGATGTCCGCCGTTGCTCGCGAAAGGTTCGTGCCGCCGGGCCGCGAGGCCTTCGCCTATGCCGATGCGGCGGTGCCGCTGGGCGGTGGCCGCGCGCTGATGGAGCCGCTGGTCACCGGTCTGCTGCTGACCCATGCCCGAATCGAGCGGCACGAGCGCGTCCTGCTGATCGGTGCGGGCACTGGCTATACCGCGGCGCTGATCGGCCGGCTGGCGGACAGCGTCACGGCGGTCGAGTCCGACGCCGGGCTGGCCGCAACGGCGCGCGCGAACGGCGTCACGGTCGTCGAGGCACCGCTGGTCGAGGGATTGCCCGACGGCGGCCCTTATGACCTGATCTACTTCGACGGTGCGATCGAGCAGCTTCCGGCGACGCTGGTGGCTCAGCTCAAGCCGGGCGGACGGGTCGCGGCGGTGATCCGCGAGGCCGGCGTCGGCCGCGCCAAGGTCGGTGGCGTCGTCGGGGATACCGTCGTCGGCGCCGGCGTCATCGAGGTTTCGGCGCCGCTGCTGCCCGGTTTCGCAAAGGTCGTCGAGTTCGTATTTTGAAGCCGATACCGGGGGGTTTTTCGCACATGGTCCGTCTGACTTCGGTGGCCGCGCTGGCAATCGCGCTGCTCGCCCAGCCGGCCCTTGCCGACACGTTGAGCGGCGCCATCGCCTCCGCCTATGAAACCAACCCCGACCTTGCCGCCCAGCGCGCCGTCGTCCGCCAGGTCGACGAGCAGGTGCCGCAGGCGCTGAGCTTTGGCCGCCCGACCGTCGACGTGTCGGTCTCGGAGCAGCAGAACGGGCTGGATTTCGCCGACAACGGCCGCACTTCCGCCGTCGGGCTCAGCATCAACCAGTCGCTGTACCGCGGCGGCCGCACGCGCAGTGCCACCAACGCTGCCGATGCGCGCGTCCTCGCCGCCCGGTCACGGCTGCGCGCCACCGAGAATACCGTCATCCTCAACACCGTCACCGCCTATGCCGATGTGCTGCGCTACGCCGCGCTGGTCGATCTCAACGCCAGCCAGGTCAAGGTGCTGGAGCGCGAGCTGCAGGCCAGCAAGGACCGGTTCGAGGTCGGCGACCTGACGCGGACCGACGTCGCCCAGTCGCAGGCACGGCTGGAGAACGCCCGCAGCAATTATATCGCGGCGCAGGGCACGCTGTCGAACGCGCGCGAATATTACCGCCGCACGATCGGCCGTCTGCCCGAGGATCTGGCGCCGTTGCCGCCGCTGCCGGTGCTGCCGGGTACCCAGGGCCAGGCGATCGACCTTGCCAACGCCAACAACCCGGCGTTGCTGGCGGCACGTTTCGACGAGGCGGCGGCGCGCTATGACGTCAGCACGATCGAGCGCGAGCGGCTGCCGTCGGTCGGCGTCGGCCTCGGCGCCAACTACCAGAAGTTCAACGGCGGCGGCGGTGGCGGCAGCTTCGTCCAGCAGGGCAGCTTTTTCACCCAGAGCGCCGGCATCCAGCTCAGCGTGCCGATCTACCAGGCCGGCGCCGTCGCGTCGCGGGTCCGCGAAGCGCAGGCGCGTCGGTCGCAGCTGCTCGAGGTCATCGGATCGACCGGGCGCCAGGTCGTCGAGCAGGCGACCAACTCCTTCGTCCAGATCGGCATCGCCCGCGCCATCATCCAGTCGTCGCAGGTCGCCGTCGACGCCAACGCGCTGGCGCTGGAAGGCGTGACGCAGGAGAACCAGGTCGGCACCCGGACTGTGCTGGAAGTGCTCAACGCGCAGCAGGAACTGCTGTCGACCCGCACCGACCTGCTGACCGCGCAGCGCAACGAATATGTCGCGGGCTATACGCTGCTCGCCGCCGTCGGCGTCGCCGAGGCAGCGGCGCTGGAAGTCCCGGTGAACGCCTATGATTCGACGCTCAACGCCAAGCGCGTGCGGCACAAGTGGAACGATTTCGACCTCGATCCCAATGCGCCGGCGCTGCCGTTGCCCGATCCCGTGTCGGCCAGCCGGTCCGTGACAATCCCGCCGCGCTGACCTAGCATCCGGGCATGACCACAGACGACCATCAGTACGCGACCAGCACCGCCGCCGCCGACTCGGGTGGCGACGACGCCGCTTCCAGCGCGCAGGCATCGGCGACGGCGCGCGCCTCCAGCGACGCGGCGATGAACGAGATCATGGCCTCGATCCGCCGTGCCGTGTCGTCGAACGAGCCGGTGCGCGACGAGCCGTGGCGGTCGCCCGAGCGGGCCGCCGAGCCGGAGGCCGCGCCGACGTCCGTGCAGCCGAACGCTGCCGTCCCGGCGCCGACGCCGCCGGTTCCCGCGACGACCGACAGCATCACGCTCGAAGCCCTGACCCGGTCGCTGCTCGAGCCGATGCTGAAGTCGTGGCTCGACGCCAATCTTCCGGAAATGGTCGAGCGCGCCGTCGAGGCCGAGATCGTCCGCCTGACCGCCCGCGGCAACTGAGCTGCCCGCGCCGCAATAGCTGCCATGACGGTCGCGTCTGTTTGAAACGCCGGGCCGAACTGCTATATGGACCGGGTAGGAGATAGCATGGCGACCAAGGCCGAAATCACCCCCCGCGACCTGCCCACCAAAGTCATTCAACTGGCTGATGGTTCGGTGATTCGGAAGAAGGTCGTGCAGGCCGACGGGCCGAACTTCGCGCTGGAGCTTCAGGCGGCTTTCCGCTCGAACGTGCGCCGGATCAGGACGGAGCAACGCAAGCGAGCCCGCACGGCGCCGCAACCTGCTTAGATCGGGTCCACCGGTACTCTGGATCGTCGCCGGGCCGAACGGCAGCGGCAAGAGCACACTTTACAAATATACTGATCTCTCGGGTTGGGACGGCTCGGTCTGGATCATCAATCCCGACCTGTTGACGGTCGACATAGCCGAGCATGAGCATACCGACGGGACCGCTGCCAACCTTGCTGCCGTCCAGCGCATCGAACATTGGCTCAATGCCTCGCTCGAAGTTTACCAGACGATCGGCGTCGAGACGGTGCTGTCGTCACCCAAATACCGCAGCCTTGTCGAGCGCGCCCATGCCCGCGGTTTTCAGGTCAGCATGATCTACGTCCTGCTCGACAGCCCAGAATTGCAGATCGAGCGCGTCCGCATCCGGGTCGAGGGCGGCGGCCATGACGTACCGGAGGATAAGATCAGATCGCGCCGGACGCGTTCCTTCGAGCAACTCGCGTGGTTCGCCGAGCACGTCGACCGGCTGGCGGTCTTCGACAACTCATCGGGCGAGCCGATCCTCGTCGCCTCCAAGTCGCTGGACCGCCGCTTCGTCTGGCACCGGCGCCCTGGCAAGGCGCTGCGGGCCGAACTCGAAGCCGCCGGACTCTCGCAAAACTTGCCGCCGCTGCGCAAGTCCGCAAAGAAGCGCGGATGATCATCGACAAGACCTTCGACCCTGCCGAAATCGAGGCGCGCCTCTATCCCTATTGGGAGGACCGCGGCGCTTTCCGCCCGGCGCGCCCGGATGCCGAGCCGTTCACCATCGTCATTCCGCCGCCCAACGTCACCGGCTCGCTGCACATCGGGCACGCGCTCGACAACACGCTGCAGGACGTGCTGATCCGCTACCACCGGCTTAAGGGCCGCGATGCGTTGTGGGTGGTCGGCACCGATCACGCCGGTATCGCGACGCAGATGGTCGTCGAGCGCACCATCGCTGCCGAGGGTCTGAAGCGCACCGAGATGGGCCGCGAGGCGTTCCTCGCCAAGGTCTGGGAATGGAAGGCCGAATCGGGCGGCCAGATCACCCGCCAGCTGCGCCGCCTGGGTGCCAGCTGCGATTGGTCGAACGAGCGCTTCACCATGGACGCCGGCTTCTCGACCGCCGTCACCAAGGTCTTCGTCGAGCTGCACCGCCAGGGCCTGATCTACCGCGACAAGCGGCTGGTGAACTGGGACCCTGCCCTGCGCACCGCGATCTCCGACCTGGAGGTCGAGACGCGCGAGGTCGCCGGGCAGTTCTGGCACTTCCGCTATCCGCTGGCGAACGGCGTCAAGCTGGCCGACGGCCGCGACCATATCGTCGTCGCGACGACGCGCCCGGAGACGATGCTCGCCGACATGGCGGTCGCGGTGAACTGGAAGGACGAGCGCTACGAGTCGGTCGTCGGCCAGTCGGTGCTATTGCCTATCGTCGGCCGGCTGATCCCGATCGTCACCGACGACCATGCCGACCCGGAACTCGGCAGCGGCGCGGTCAAGATCACCCCGGGCCATGACTTCAACGACTTCGAGGTCGGCCGCCGCGCCGGCATCGAGGCGAGCGACATGCTCAA
Source organism: Glacieibacterium sp. (assembly GCF_965200405.1). Taxonomy (GTDB): domain Bacteria; phylum Pseudomonadota; class Alphaproteobacteria; order Sphingomonadales; family Sphingomonadaceae; genus Glacieibacterium. The sequence goes on along the minus strand of NZ_OZ241356.1, from coordinate 2,436,604 downwards.
CCTGTTCGACTCAGGCGCCCGCATCCGCGAGCTGGAGGGCATTCCGCCTGAAGTCGTCGGCATGGACCGTTTCGAGGCGCGCAAGTGGGTGGTCGCCGAGATGGACCGCCTCGGCCTGCTGCAACTGGTCGAGGACCGGATCGTCCAGATGCCCTACGGCGACCGCTCCGGCGTCGTCATCGAGCCGTGGCTGACCGACCAATGGTATGTCGACGCCAAGACGCTGGCCGGTCCCGCCATCGACGCGGTGCGCTCCGGCGCGACCAAGTTCGTGCCCGCCAACTGGGACAAGACCTATTTCAACTGGATGGAGAACATCCAGCCGTGGTGCGTCTCGCGGCAATTGTGGTGGGGCCACCAGATCCCGGCCTGGTACGGCCCGCGCATGATCATGCCCGGCGCCAGCCCGGAGGAGGAGGCGGCGTCCGACCGCCCGGGCAACGAAATCTTCGTCGCCGAGACCGAGGCTGAGGCGATCGCCGAGGCCGCCGATTTCTACCTGCTGCAACCGTCCGACATCGGCGTTGCCGACACGCTGGCCGAGGGCATGCGCCGGATGATGGCCGACCCGGAGGCGTACAAGCTGTACATCGCCCGCGATTCCGACGTGCTCGACACCTGGTTCTCGTCGGCGCTGTGGCCGTTCGGGACGCTCGGCTGGCCGGAGCAGACGCCGGAGCTGGCGCGCTATTATCCGACCTCGGTACTGGTCACCGGCTTCGACATCATCTTCTTCTGGGTCGCCCGGATGATGATGATGGGCCTGAAGTTCGAGCAGGTTGCGCCGTTCGCGACGGTCTATTGCCACGGCCTCGTCCGCGACGCGAAGGGCGCCAAGATGTCCAAGTCGAAGGGCAACAGCGTCGATCCGCTCGGCCTGATCGACAAATACGGCGCCGACGCGCTGCGCTTCACGCTGACCGCGATGGAGACGCAGGGCCGCGACATCAAGCTCGATGAGAAGCGCGTCGAGGGTTATCGCAACTTCGCCACCAAGCTGTGGAACGCCGCGCGCTTCTGCCAGTCGAACGGCATCACCGGCTCGGCGGATGCTGCACCCCCGGTCGCAACCCAGGCGGTCAACCGCTGGGTCATCGGCGAAGTCGTCACCACGGCGCGCGCGCTCGACGCCGCGATCGCTGCCTACCGCTTCGACGATTACGCCGAGACGGCGTACCAGTTTGTCTGGAGCCGCTTCTGCGACTGGTACGTCGAGCTCACCAAGCCGCTGCTCGGCGAGGGTGCGGACGAAGCCATCGCCGCGGAGACGCGCGCCGTCGCCGGCTGGGCGCTCGATCAGATCCTGGTCATGCTCCACCCGGTCATGCCGTTCCTGACCGAGGAGCTGTGGCACAAGCTGGCACCCCGCGAGCACGACCTGATCGTCGCGTCATGGCCGGTGACGGATGCCGCGCTGGTCGATGCCGAGGTCGCGGGCGAGATCGACTGGCTGATCGGGCTGATCTCAGAAGTCCGCTCGGCACGGACCGAGCTGAACGTGCCGCCGGGCGCGAAGCTGACCTACACCGTCGACGGTGCGGATGTGCAGGCGGAGGCACGGCTGGTCGCCAACGCCGCCGCCCTCGCCCGCATGGCGCGGATCGAGCCGGGTGCTTCCGCGGATGGCGGCGCGCTGCAGCTGGTCCATGCGGGGGCGACGTACACCCTCCCCTTGGGCGGCATCATCGACCTCGCCGCCGAGCGGTCGCGCCTCGAAAAGGGCGCGGCGACAGCGGAGAAGGAGCGCGATGCGCTGGCCGGACGGCTTGGTTCCCCGGGCTTCGTCGAGAAAGCCAAGCCCGAGGCAGTGGAGAAGGCCCGCGCCGACATGGCCGCGCGCGGTGCCGAAGCCGAGCGGCTGCGCGCGGCATTGGCGCGGCTGGGGTAAGCGGCTCGGCCAGTCTCAGTAGGGCGGCGCCGTCGTCGCACGCTGGACTCGCGCGGCGTTGGTCCACCACGCCAGGTCGTCGGCGAAGCGCGGGAACGACTTCTCCAGCGCCGCCCCGCCCGCCCCCGCTGGCTCACCGCCAGCGTCGAACGCCTGCCCGATGCCGCCGACCGCGAGCGGCGCCGAGGTCACCACCATGCCCATTTCCGACAGGATGCCGTGCCACGCCAGCGCCGCGCGCGCCCCGGCGAAGCGCCCGGCAGAATAGCTCGCCACCGCTGCGGGCCGCCAGAACCATTCCTCGAGGAAATGGTCGGTGAGGTTCTTCAGTCCCGGCTGCACCCCCCAATTATACTCGCCGGTCACGAACACGAACGCGTCCGCCGCGACGATCTTCCCCGCCAGCTCCTCCAGTTTTGCAGGTGCCGAGCCCTTGGGATATTCCTTGTACATCCGGTCGAGCATCGGCAGGTCGACCGCCTTGGCATCGATCAACTGGGCATCGGCGCCGCGATCGCGGAAGGCCCGAACCAGGTAATCGGCCAGCCGGATACCCTGCCGGTCGGAGCGGTAGGAGCCGTAGCAAATCAGGATCTTGTCGGTCATCCGGCTATCGAGCCGCTCGGGCGGTAGCCGTCAAGCCTCCAGCAGCCCGATCAGCCCGCGCTCGATCCCGCTCAGCCACTTGGTCTCGCGCGGCAGCTTGGTTCCCGCCAGTTCACCCGCCGTCCCGGTCGTCACCAGATCCAGCAGCTTGGGATGCACATACGACTTGCGGCTGATCGCCGGGGTATTGCCCAGCGCCTCCGCCACCGGCTCCAGCAGCTTTTTCAGGGTCAGCGGGGCCCGCGCCTTGACGATCGTCTCGAAGGCGATCGCGCTGGCGCCCCAGGTGCGGAAATGCTTGGCGGAAAAGTCATCGCCCATCGCGTCCTTGATGTACGCATTGACGTCGCCCGAGCCGATACGGTGCGGCTCGCCGTCGTCCTCGCCGATGTACTGGAACAGCGCCTGCCCCGGCAGGTCCTGACACCGCTTGACGATCTTTGCGAGGTTGCGGTCGTTGATCGTGACGCGCTGCTGCTTGCCCGACTTGCCGACGTAATCCAGCTTGACCGTCGTGCCGCGCACCGCGCCGTGGCGGTTGCGCAGCGTCGTTGCGCCGAAGCTCTTGTTCTCGCGCGCATAACCCTCGTTGCCGACGCGGATGTGCCCCTGGTCGAGCAGCCGCACGATCGCCGCCAGCACCTTACCCTTGCCCAGCCCGGGTTCGGCCATGTCGGTGGCGATCTTTTCGCGCATCAGCGGCAGGGCGCTGCCGAAGTCGACGCAGCGGTCGTACTTTTGCCCATCCTGCTCGCTGCGGAAATCGGGGTGGTAACGGTACTGCTTGCGGCCCTTGGCGTCATAGCCGATCGCCTGCAGGTGGCTGTCGGGGTTGGTGCAGTACCAGACGCGCTCATAGGCCGGCGGCACTGCCAGCTTGTTGAGGCGGGCGATTTCCTCGGCGTCGGTGATGCGCTTGCCGTCGGGGCGGATGAACTGCCACTTGTCCCCCCGCTTGCGCCGCGTGATGCCGGGTTCGGTCGGGTCGCAGTATTTCACCATGCCGAGCCGAACGCCGTCCGACGCACCGTCGTTCCGGCACCAGCGTTTATGTCGCGTCCAGATCAGTCACGCACGGTCAGCACCTCGATGGTCAGCGACAGGGCAACGACCAGCGGATCGGGGTCGACGCCCACAGCCAGCAGCTTCGCCTCGGCGACGATCTGCCCACTCAGGCCGAAATCCAGGTCGGCCATCCCCGCCATCAGGCGCTCGAGCCCGTCGCCGACCTCGATGGCGCTGCCGTGCAGGCGCAGATCGAGGCGGTGGCGCTCGCCGTCGAAGGTAGCGCTCGACCACGGCCGCGACGTCGACGTCTCGACGACCAGCATCGGGAACAGCGCGCCCGGGCGGTCCGCGGCCAAGCGGGCCAGCGCCTTGACCAGCCGGGCGGGGACCCCGGTCGGCGCCAGCAGCAGCCGCGCGCTCAACGGCCCGACTCCAGCTGCGAGGGAGCCTGGGCGATGAAGGCCAGGACGCGCGCCTTGGTCCGCTCGCGCGGCTCCCGGCCCTTGCGCAGGTCGAGGACGAAGCGCGGATCGTGGGTCGCGTCGCGCCCGAAGCGGGTCGGCGAGACACCCGTGGCGCGGAGGTGTCGCTCGATCTTGGTCAATAATGGTGTCATCTCGGCAACTCCCCACTGCGAATCAGCTTATAACCGAATATCCTGCGCGAAATCCTACTTGTCTAGGGTTTTACCTATCGCTATAGCTTTTCGGGTGGGGTGCCTGGAGAGGAGGTCTCACAACGTCATGGATTATCTTGCCATCCGGAAACGGTTGGATGAGCTGATCGCTGTGCGCGGTGAGGATTATGCCTCGCTGTCGCGCTTGATCGGCCGCAATCCGACCTATGTGCAGCAGTTCGTCAAACGTGGCGTTCCCAGACGCTTGAGCGAAGACGATCGCCGCAAGCTCGCGACGCATTTCGGTATCTCCGAACGCCTGCTCGGCGGGCCGGAGGAGCGCGGTGGTCATGGTCACAGCGTCGTCCACCGCTCCGACGCAGCGGCGCGAACCACCGACTACGTCCTGATCCCGACCCTCGACATCGGCGCCTCGGCGGGATCGGGCGCAGTCGCGGATGGGGAAAATCCTATCGCAACGTTGGCATTCCAGTCGAACTGGGTTCGCGGAATCGCCAGCGGTCGTCCGGAAGCCCTGTCGGTGATCCGCGTCGAGGGTGACTCCATGCTGCCGACGCTGGCCGACGGCGATCAGATCCTGGTCGACACCGACGACCGCGAGAGGCTGCGCGATGGCATCTATGTGTTGCGCACCGACGACGCGTTGCTGGTCAAGCGGCTCAGCGTCAATCCGGCGACGCGGCGGCTGTCTATCCGCAGCGACAACGACGCGTATCCCAGTTGGGACGATTGCGACCCGGCGACCGTCGCGGTCATCGGGCGGGTGGTGTGGGTCGGGCGCCGGTTGACTTAAAGGGCCAACTTAGGCCCGGCGCGAATCCCATACCGCGACGGCGATCGCGGCGACGACGCCGATGCAGAAGCCGGCAATCAGGCCGATGGATGCCTGGTGCACGACGATACCGATCACCGTGCCGACCAGTGTGGAGAGAGCAAGCAGGCAGCCGCCGGCGGCGCGTGGGGGTTTGTTGGCCATGGCCCGCCTTGCCAGTCCGGAGCCTATGGCGCCAGCCCGGCACGACGACGCGGCGGAAATCCTTTACCGGCCTTTCACCCGTTCGAAGCCTCGTCTAGACCGGAAAGGGATGGTGGTTTCGAGGTTTGCCGCGGTGCTGGGGGTGGCGTGCGCCGCCGCGGCACCGTTGCGCGCCCAGACTGTGGCAGCGCCGCCGCGCATCGTCACCCAGACCCCGATCGCGGAGCCGGCACCTGTGCCGACCGTGCTCAAGCCCGATCCGCTGCTCGACGCGATGGCACCGCTGCCGGAGGACGGCGTCGCCTGGCCGGCGCCGGTCGCGGTCACGGCGGGGGACATCACCGTCACCGCTAACGTCGGCGACGTGCGCTACGACGTCACCGTCACCGGCCTGACCGAAGCCACGATGCTCGTGCGCTTTCACGAACTGTCGTCCTTGTGGAAGGGTCGCGGCGAGGGCGCCAATCTGGCGCAGATCAACCGTCGCTCGGTCGAGGACGCCGACCTGATCGACCAGCTGCTGCGCGCCGAAGGACGCTATGGCGGCCATGTCGAGGTTACCATTACCCCGCCGCAACAGGGCCAGACGCGCACCCAGGTCGGGCTCGCGGTCGACCCCGGCCCGGTCTACACCTTTGCTGCCATCGACCTGCAGACCCCCTCCCCCGAGGCGGCGAAGCTGGCCGCGACGGCGCTGGGCCTGAAAGTCGGCGAGCCGGTCGACGCCGCGCGGGTCGGCAATGCCGAAGACGGGTTGAAGCTGCGGTTGGCGGACGCCGGCTATCCCTTCCCGACGGTCGGCGCACAGGACGTCGTCGTCGACCATGCGACGCGCAGCGCAACGCTGACCCAGGCGATCGATCCGGGCCGCCGCGCCAGCTTCGGCAGCGTCCGCTTCTCGCAGGCGGCGCGCAAGCCGGCCTTCGACGACGAGCATCTCGCGCTGCTGGCGCGGCTCAAGCCCGGCGACCAGTATAATGCCGCCGATCTCGAGGACCTTCGCCGCGCGCTGATCCAGACCGGGCTGTTCGGCTCGGTCGCCATCCGCCCGGTCGCCAACGGGGTCGCGGCGGACGGCACGACGATGGTCGACCTGATGGTCACGACCGAGCCGGCGCCGCTGCGCACCGTGTCGGCACAGCTCGGCTATTCGACCGGCCAGGGCATCCGGCTGGAGGGGAGCTGGCAGCACCGCAACCTGCTGCCCCCGGAAGGCGGCGTCACCTTTCGCGGCGTCGCCTCGGAGCGCGAGCAGCTGGTCGGTGCCGAGCTGCGGCGGCACAACTGGCGGCGGCGCGACCAGACACTGCTGCTGACCTCGCAGGTCTCGGCAGAACGGCAGGACGCCTATGACGCGCGCTCGGTGACGCTGGGTGCCGCGGTCGAGCGCGAGACCAACATCATCTGGCAAAAGAAATGGACCTACTCGCTCGGCACCGAGCTGGTGGTGACGTCGCAGAAGGACCGGTCGTCGACCAGCACCGCCTATGACACCTACCTCATCGCCGCGCTGCCGCTCAGCCTGACCTACGACGGATCGGACAGCCTGCTCGACCCGGCCCGCGGCTTTCGCCTGACCGGCCGGCTGTCGCCCGAAATCTCGTATCAGTCGAACATCTTCGGCTATGTGAAGGCGCAGATCGACGCCTCGGTCTATCAGCCTGTGACCAGCCGCCTCGTGCTGGCGGCGCGCGGCCATGTCGGCTCGATCCTGGGAGCCAGCCGCGGCACCATTGCCCCGACGCGGCGCTTCTATGCCGGTGGCGGCGGCTCGGTTCGCGGCTTCGGCTACCAGCAGGTCGGGCCGATGGATGCGGAGGACAACCCGCTCGGCGGCAACTCCATCGTCGAAGCCTCGTTCGAGGCGCGCTACCGCTTCACTGCCTTTGGTAACGAGCTCGGCGTCGTGCCGTTCATCGACATGGGCCAAGTCTCGACGACGACGCTGCCGACCTTTACCGGGCTGAAGGTCGGCGCCGGACTGGGGCTGCGCTACTACACCAGCTTCGGCCCGGTCCGCATCGACCTCGCGACGCCGGTCAACCCTGGCCCGAACGATCCACGCGTCGCCTTCTACGTCTCCATCGGGCAGGCGTTCTGATGTCGGCGGGTCGCTCGATGCGCGTGCTGGCGCGGATCTTCTGGTTCCTGCTGGCGCTGGTCGTCATCTTCGGCGTCGTCGGCATCGCGACGATCAAGTTCCTCGATACCGACCGGGGCCGCGCCTTTGTCATCCGGCAACTGCCACTGTATGCGCCGAGGTCGGGGCTGACGGTGCGGGCCGGGCGCATCGACGGCTCGCTGTTCGGCAAGGCGACGATCCACGACCTCCAGCTCGGCGATCCGCAGGGCGTGTTCGCTCGGGCCCCCCGGGTCGACCTCGACTGGCGGCCGTTCGACCTGGCGCACAAGACGCTGACCATCCACGACCTGCTGGTCCCCGACATCTTCGTGCTGCGCCGCCCGGTGCTGCGGCCCAGCGCCGAAAAGCGCATCCTGCCCGATATCGACATCATGGTCGCCCATGCGCGCATCGACCGGATCGTGCTGGAGGCCCCGGTGACCGGCGCGCGCCGCATCGCCAGCCTCAGCGGCAATGCCGATATCCGGAATGGCCGTGCGCTGCTCAACCTCGACGCGGGCGCCCCGCCGGTCGACGGCAAGGGCGGCGGCGACAGCGTCCGCGTCCGGCTCGACGCGCGGCCCGACCAGGACCGCTTCGACATCGACGCGCGGGTTGCCGCACCGGTCGGCGGCGTCGTTGCCGGGCTGCTCGGCCTCAAGGCGCCGCTGGCATTGACCGTCGCCGGGGATGGCCGCTGGACGCGCTGGCAGGGCCGCGCCACCGCGACGCTCGGCACCGCGTCGCTGGCGAACCTCGCGCTGACCGCTGAGAACGGCCAGTTCGGCGCGAGCGGCGATGTCGTGCCGGGGACGCTGCTGACCGGCGTCGCGGCCCGGCTCAGCGCCCCCAAGCTCGCGGTCAACGCCACCGCCTTCGTTGCCGACCGGCGCGCCGATATCACCTTGCGTGCCGCCTCGCCGGCGCTGCGCCTCGATGCCGCCGGGCGGCTGGATTTCGGCGAGAAGGAGTTTTCCGGGCTGACGGTGTCGGCGCAACTGCTCCAGCCCAAGGCGCTGAACCCGCAGCTGAGCGGGCGCGATATCCGCCTCGTGGCCAAGCTGGCGGGAACGTTCAAGGCGCCGCTGGTCGATTATGTCGTGACCAGCCCGGCGCTGGCGTTCGGGCGCACCGCCTTTGCCGAGGTTCGCGCCATCGGCATCGTCGCCACCGGGCCACGGCCGATCATCGTGCCGCTGACCGTCACCGCGAGGCGCGTCACCGGCGTCGGGGTGACGGCGGAGGCGCTGCTCACCAACGTCCGGGTGAGCGGGCCGCTGACGCTGCGCGGGTTGAGCCTGACCTCGAACACGCTGGTCCTGCGCTCCGACCGGCTGAGCGGCAATGCGGTGGCGGCGATCGATCTCGACACCGGCGTGTTCAACGTCGCGCTGAAGGGCAATCTGCCGAACTATCTGGTGCCGGGGCTGGGGATTACGAACATCACCGCCGACCTGCGCGCCGTACCCGACGGGCGGGGCGCGCGGGTCACCGGGCAGGTCGCGGTCAAGGTCGCGCGGCTCGACAATCCGTTCTTCTCGACCTTGCTGGAGGGGCTGCCGGCTGTCACCGCCGCGGTCAACGTCGCGCCCGACAACAGCCTGAGCTTCAGCAATGCCCGGCTGGTCGCCCCGGGCCTCACGATGACGGCTGCAGGAACACGGACACCGGAAGGCTTCGTCCGCCTGACCGGCAGCGGCGTATCACGTAAATACGGACCGCTGACGCTGGCGCTCGCCGGGCAGATCGAAAAGCCGGTGGTCGACCTGGTGCTGGCGCAACCGGGCTTCGGCATCGGGCTGGCGAAGGTGGCGGGCCATATCGCTCCGGTCGGCGCGAACTGGAGCTTCGATGCCACCGGCACGACCAGCTACGGCCCGATCACCGGACGCGGCCTGATCCGCGCCGATGTCCAGCCGGCGGCCATCGACATCGCCGCGGTGACGCTGGCTGGGGTCACCGGGCGCGGCACGCTGGTCCAGACCCCGGCCGGCCCGTTCGCCGGGCGCATGGCACTCAGCGGCGGCGGCGTCACCGGCTCGGCGATCCTGGCCGCGGCCGGGGATGTTCAGCGCGCCGACATCGCCTTCGACGCGGTCAATGCGCGCCTGCCGATGGTGCCGCCGGTCGCGGTCGGCAAGGCAAGCCTGCGCGCCACCGTGCTGCTGCCGGACGCGGGGCCGGTGGTGACCGGAAGCTTCACTGCTGCCGAGTTGCGGCGGCAGGACGTGCTGCTCACCGACGCGAGCGGCTCGGTCGACTACCGCGCCGGCCGGGGTAGCGCACAGCTGACCGCGCACGGCATCGCCAACGCGCCGTTCAGCATCGAGTCCAAGGTCGCCTTCGAGGGCGACCGCATCGAGATCACCGGCGACGGCATCTTCAACAAGCGCCGGGTCGGGCTCGACAAGGCGGCGGTGGTGACGCGTGACCGGAGCGCCGGCGGCGACGACTGGGTGCTGGCACCGACCGTGCTGACGACACCCGACGGCCGCGCCGAGCTGTCGGGGCGCTTCGGCACGACGCGCGTTGTCCGCGCCCGCCTCGACAACCTCGGCCTGTCGCTGCTGGCGCTGGTCAATCCATCGTTCGACTTCGGCGGGCGCGTGTCGGGCACCATCGACATGCAGCAGGTGCCGGGCGCGTTGCCGGTGGGTACCGCCAGCCTGCGCGTCAACGGGCTGAGCCGCGCCAATGTCGCCGCCGCCTCGCTGCCCATCGACCTCGGCATCAACGCGGCGATCGGGGCCAATGGCGGCAGTGCACGCGCGGTGATCGTCCGCGGCGGCGCGGTCGAGGGCCGGGTCCAGGCGCAGGTTCGCGCCATTCCCGCAACCGGCAGCGTCATGGAACGCCTGCTCGCCGCTTCGCTGTTCGCCCAGGCGCGCTATGTCGGCCCGGCCCAGGCACTGTGGCCGCTCGCCGGGATCGAGGCGCTCGACGTCCGCGGCCCGGTGCAGGTCACCGCCGATATCGGCGGGCACCTGGGCGAGCCGACGCTGAGCGGCACCATCACCAGCGACGGCGCGCGGGTCGAGAACGTCACCCTCGGCACCGTCGTCGAGCAGGTCCATCTCGACAGCCGCTTCACCGCATCGCGGCTCGAACTGACCTCGTTCAGCGGCACCATCGGCAAGGCCGGCACCGTCAGCGGCAGCGGCAGCATTGGGCTGTCGGCCGACCAGGGCTTCCCGATCGACATCAAGGTCGCCCTCAAGAACGCCCAGGCGCTGAAGCGCGACGACCTGACGGCAACCGTCACCGGCGACATGCAGCTACGCAGCAACCGCAGCGGCGCGCGCATCACCGGCAACCTCGTTGCCAACCAGGCACTGTTCCGCATCGGTCGCCCGGCCTCCGCCGAAGTCCCCGTGCTGGCGGTCCGCGAACTCAACGCCGAGGCTGTTCGGCGCCGCGTCACGCCCGTCGAGAAGCCGGCGATCTGGGCCCTCGACATCGGCGTCAAGATTCCCGAGCGCGTCGTCGTCCAGGGCATGGGGCTGCAGTCCGACTGGCGCGGCGAACTGCAGATCGGCGGCACCGTCGTTGCCCCCTCGTTGACCGGTCGCGTCCGCCTGATCCGCGGCGACTATGATTTCGCCGGCAAGCGCTTCAGCCTGACGCGCGGCGACCTGCGCTTCCCCGGCGGCTACCCGCCCGACCCGGTCGTCGACATCGTCGCCGAGAATACCAGCTCCAGCTTTACCGCGACGCTGACCATTTCCGGCACCGGCCTGCACCCCGAGATCGCCTTCGGCTCGGTCCCCTCGCTACCGCAGGACGAGGTGCTGTCGCGCGTCCTTTTCGGCACCTCGATCGCCAGCCTGTCGGCCCCCGAGGCGCTGCAACTGGCCGGCGCGCTCGCCTCGCTGCGCGGCGGCGGCAAGGGCGGCGAAGGCTTCAACCCGATCAACATCGTCCGCAAGGGCCTCGGCATCGACCGCCTGCGCATCCTGCCCGCCGACACCACGACAGGCCGCAAGACCTCGATCGCCGCGGGCCAGTACATCGGCAAGCGCGTCTATGTCGAACTCGCCTCCGATGCGCAGGGCTACACCGCCACCAACATCGAGGTCGCGCTGACGAGGTCGCTATCGATCCTGTCGCAAGTCGCGACGCTGGGCGGGACGAGCGTCAACTTGCGGCTGAAGAAGGATTACTGACGCAGGGCGGCCGCTAGCTGCCTGGCCTTACTACCCCCCTCCCGGAACGGGAGGGGACGGGAGTGGGACTTGGCATAAACTCAGGCTGCCGACCTCGGGGAAGACCCACCCCCGGCCCCTCCCGTTCCGGGAGGGGAGCAGGAGGTCAGCGCCCGATCAGCTTGCGCGCCATCGCGTCGGCGACCTCGTCGGTCGGGCGGTTGCTTGCATCCGCCTCGGCGAAGATGTCGGCCAGCCGGCCCTCGATCCGCGCGATGCTGGCCGCGACCGAGGCGGCATCGCCCTGCCCCAGATATTCCGCGACGACGTTGATGATGCCGCCCGCGTTGATGACATAGTCGGGCGCGTACAGAATGCCCCGAGCCGTCAGCCGCGCCCCGTCGCCGGGCTGCGCCAGCTGGTTGTTCGCCGCACCCGCGACGACCGCGACGTTCAGCGCCGCGATGCTGTCGGCGGTCAGCACCGCGCCCAGCGCGTTCGGGCTGAACACATCGGCGGCTACCGTCATGATCTCGTCGTTCGCAGCATAGGTCGCGCCGAGCTCGGTCGCCAACGCCGCCGCCCGTGCCGAATCGATGTCCGCCAGCGTCAGCTTCGCACCCGCCGCCGCCAGCTTGCGCGCCAGCGAGCCGCCGACGCTGCCCAACCCCTGAACCGCGACATGCACGCCGGTAAAGTCGCTGCGCCCGAGCTTGTGCGAAACAGCCGCGCGCATGCCGACGAAGATGCCCTCCGCCGTCGACGGACCCGGATTGCCGCCCGCCTGCCCGCCCGCCACCGGCAGGCCCGAAACGTACTTCGTCGCACCGGCGATCATCGTCATGTCGGCGTCCGACATGCCCACGTCCTCCGCCGTGACATAGCGTCCGCCAAGTCCGTCGATGACCCGCCCGAAGGCCTGCAGGAACGTCTGCGTCTTGGGCGCACCCTTCAGAATCACCGCCTTGCCGCCACCCATCGGCAGCCCAGCCATGGCGTTCTTGTAGCTCATGCCCCGCGACAGGCGCAGCGCATCGGTCAGCGCCGCGGCGTCGTCGGCATAGGTCCACCAGCGGCAACCACCCGCGGCCGGCCCGAGATGCGTCGAATGGACCGCGATGATCGTCTGGAGGCCAGTCGCCGTGTCGGTGGCGAAGTGAACGGCCTCGTGGGCGTCGAAATCGGGTGCGTCGAACAGCATCGCCAGGCTCCGGTCAGGAAATTACAGGCCCGCGCAATAATATAACTTTGCATTTGGCGGAAGGCGGTTCTTGCCCTCCAGCGACGATATGGCTATGCGGGCTTCCTTCGCGCGTGGCGGTCGTAGCTCAATTGGTTAGAGCGCCGGTTTGTGGTACCGGAGGTTGCGGGTTCAATCCCCGTCGTCCGCCCCAGCGATCCCTAGTGTTTACATTAGGTTAGCTGGGGCGGCACCAGAGTTTACCGCTCCACCCAGAAGCAACGCGGCTTTGCAAACTCTCGACCAGGAACGCTGATTCGATCGCAGCTGTGATACCTGCTGCGATGCTCAGGCGATTTCCAGGATGGTGGTCTTGAGATTGGCCGAACTAGACCCCGCCATGATGTCGAACAGGCCCGGCTCGACGACCTCCTGCATCGCACGATTCCACAGCGAGAACGCGTCGGGACCAAGGGTGAAGCGGACGGTACGCCGCTCGCCGGGCTTGAGGCCGACGCGCTCGAAGCCACGGAGCTCGAGGACCGGGCGGCTGACCGACGAGACCTGGTCGCGGATATACAGCTGGACGACCTCGTCGCCGGCGCGGGCGCCGGTGTTAGCGACGTCGACCTCGATTTGGACGGTGTCGGCGATGCCGATCCGCGCGGCCGACAGGCGCGGCGCTCCGACCGTGAAGCTGGTGTAGCTCAGGCCGTGGCCGAACGGGAACAGCGGTGAAGCGTCGGCGAACAGATAGCCGCGTCGGGCCGATGGCTTGTGATTATAGTAGAATGGCACCTGCCCGACGTCGCGGACCACGGTGACGGGCAGCTTACCGCCAGGATTGACGTCGCCGAACAGCGCCTCGGCGATGGCGGTGCCGCCTTCCTGCCCAACATACCAGCATTCGAGCAGCGCGTTGGCCTGCGTGACGACCAGCGGCCATGACGGCGGGCGGCCGTTGATGGCGACGACGACGATCGGCTTTCCAGTCGCCTTCAACGCCGCGAACAGCGCGTTCTGCTCGCCGAGCAGGTCGAGGTCGGTGCGGTCGCCGAGATGGGTCTTGGCGTAACCCTCGCGGCTGGTCTGTTCGGTGTCGCCGATCGCCAGCAGCACGATGTCGGAGCCTTGCGCCACGGTCACCGCCTCGGCGATCAGCTGGCGGTTCTTGTCGGGGTCGGCGAGCAGCACCTCGTTGGCGGAGCGGTCCTCGTTCTGGGTGATGAAGACGCCCTGCGCGTGGACGACCTCGGCCTTGCCCGCCAGCCGGGCGCGGACGCCTTCGAGCAGCGACACGGTGGTGCGCGGGATCGAGGAATAGCCGCCGAGCCGCGCTACCGCCGCATCCGGCCCGATCACCGCGACGCGGCGGTGGGCGCCGGCCTTCAGCGGCAGGATACCGTCGTTGGTGAGCAGCACCATCGCCCGCCGCGCCGCCTCCAACGCCAGCGCGCGCGCCTCGGGGTTGGCGGTGAGCCTGGCCGCGGCCTTTGCATCGATCGGCGCGGCCTCGAACAGGCCGGCGCGGAACTTCATGGTCAGCATGTGGCGGCAGGCCGCGTCTACCAGCGCCAGCGGCACCTTGCCGGCGCGCACCGCTGCCGCCAGCCCGCGATAGGCGCGACCGTCAGGCAGGTCGCAATCGACCCCGGCGAGCAGCGCCAGATGGGCAGCGCCGTCGTTGTCGGCGGCGAGGTGGTGGAACGACGCGAGCTCGGGGATCGCCGCGTAATCGCTGACGATGGCGCCGTCGAAGCCCCATTCGCCGCGCAGGATGTCCTTGAGCAGCCAGGTGCTGGAGTGGCTCGGGATGCCGTCGATCTCGTTGTACGAGGGCATCACCGCGCCGATGCCGGTGCGTGCGACGACCTTGCGGAACGGCGGCAGGAACGCCGAGCGGATTTCGCGCTCGCCGAGTTCTGCGGGCGCGACGTTGTTGCCTGCCATCGGCTGGCCGTGCCCGGTCATGTGCTTGAGAGTGGCGAAGACCTTGCCCGGGGCAAGGGTCTTGCCGCTGCCCTGCAGCCCGGTGACCGCGGCGACGCCGAGTTCGCCGCATAGGTAGGGATCCTCGCCGAAGGTCTCCTCGATCCGGCCCCAGCGCGGGTCGCGGGCGATGTCGACGACCGGGGACAGCGCCAGCACGGTGCCGTGCGCGCGGACTTCCCGGCCGATCACGGCATTGACCCGGCCGACCAGGTCGCGGTCGAAGCTGCTGGCCAGCGCGATCGCCTGTGGGAAACTGGTCGCCTCGGGCGCCATATAGCCGTGCAGCGCCTCCTCGTGGAACAGCACCGGGATGCCGAGCCGGGTGCTGGCGCGGGCCCAGGCCTGGGTAGCGTTGACGAAGGCGATGGTGTCGGCGGGCGCGCGCCACCGCCCGGTCACCGCGGCCCCGGTATTGGTCGCCGTCGCCGCGCCGCCACGGTCCGATGGCCGCGCGATCTGTCCGATGCCGTTGGGATAGGCTGTGGTAGCGCGGGCCGGATCGAAGGCCAGCGCGGCGTCCATGACGTCCTTCTTCGTCGTCGACAGCGTGATCAGCTGGGCGGCCTTCTCGTCGAGGGTCATGCGCCCAAGCAGGTCGTCGACCCGCAGCGCGACCGGGGCGCGTGCGTCCCGGTAGACGGTGCCGGCCGCCAGCGCCGCGCCGGGAACGAGCGCCAAGGCGGAGACCGACGCCATGCCGGCGATGAAGCCGCGCCGCGTCGTGTTCAGCGCCGGCGCGTCGACTGCGGCGGGCATAGTTTCAGCATCACAATCGGACATTCTCGCTCCCCGGCCAGTTGGATCGCGGCATTGCTGTCGATGCCGTCGCCATGATAGCGTTACCATGCGTGTCGCGCTCGCGGCTTGTCAATAACGGCTGATCGACCGCAAATGCGGCGTGGGGAGTGGGCGTGACTGGCTTTGCCCGGTGCTTGACGACGACGATCCTGGTGGTGCTCGGCATCGTCGGCAGCGCGGCGCGAGCCGAGGACGGCTATGACCTGTGGCTGCGCTACCGACCGTTGCACGGCGTCCACGCCGCCGCGATCACGATGCGCGGCAGCTCGCCGACCGTCCGCATCGCCGCGGCTGAACTGGCTCGCGGATTGTCAGGCCTGTCGGGGGCACGCGTCGCGGAGAGCCCTGACCTTGCGGCCGGCGGCATCCTGCTCGCGACGGCGCGCGATCCGATGGTCGCGGCGCTGCATCTGCCGGTCGGGCCGCTCGGCAATGAGGGCTATCTCGTCCGCACCGTGACCGTCGGCGGCAAGCGCGTCACGCTGGTCACCGCGAACGGCGATACCGGGCTATTGTACGGCAGCTTCGCCTTGCTGCGCTGGGTCCAGACCGGCGGTGCGCTGGCTGGCGTCGACCTGTCGTCGTCGCCACGGATAAAGCTGCGCCTGCTCAATCACTGGGACAATCTGACCGGCACCGTCGAGCGCGGCTATGCCGGGCAGTCGCTGTGGGACTGGTGGCTGCTGCCCGACTTCAGTGACCCGCGCTATGTCGATTATGCCCGCGCCAACGCCTCGATCGGGATCAACGGCACCGTCCTGAACAACGTCAACGCCAAGGCCGACAGCCTGACCGCGCCGTACATCGCCAAGGCGGCCGCGCTGGCCGACGTGTTCCGGCCCTATGGCATCAAGGTCTACCTGTCGGCGCGCTTCTCCGCCCCGATCGAGATCGGCAAGCTCAAGACCGCCGACCCGCTCGACCCCGCCGTCGCCGCCTGGTGGCGAGCCAAGGCCGACGAACTGTATCGTGCCATCCCGGATTTCGGCGGGCTGCTGGTCAAGGCCAACTCCGAAGGCCAGCCCGGCCCGCAGGATTACCACCGCAGCCATGCCGACGGCGCCAACATGCTCGCCGCCGCGCTCGCCCCGCACGGCGGCATCGTGATGTGGCGCGCCTTCGTCTATGCGCACGACAATCCCGAGGACCGCGCCAAGCAGGCGTACGACGACTTCAAGCCGCTCGACGGCAAGTTCGCCGCGAACGTCATCGTCCAGGTCAAGAACGGCGCCATCGACTTCCAGCCGCGCGAGCCGTTTCACCCGCTGTTCGGGGCGATGCCGCGCACCCCGCTGATGATGGAGTTCCAGGCGACCAAGGAGTATCTCGGCCAGGCGACCAGCCTCGCCTACCTCGGCCCGATGTTCGAGGAGGCGCTACGCAGCGACACCCTCGCCAAGGGGCCGGGCTCGACGGTCGCCAAGGTCGTCGACGGATCGCTGGACGGGCATGCGCTGACCGGCATCGCCGGGGTCGCCAACATCGGCCGCGACCGCGACTGGTCGGGATCGACCTTCAACCAGGCCAATTGGTACGCCTTCGGGCGCTTCGCCTGGAACCCGGAAATCTCGTCGGATGCGGTGGCGCGCGAATGGGCGGCGATGACCTTTGCGCCCAACGCCGCGGTGGTCGACCCGGTAGTGCGGATGATGGCCGGCTCGCGCGAGGCGGTTGTGGATTACATGACGCCGCTCGGTCTTGCCCACCAGATGGCGACCGGGCATCACTTTGGCCCGGCGCCGTGGATCGCCGACCTCAAGCGTCCCGAGTGGAACCCGGTCTATTATGCCCGCGCCGGCAAGGACGGTATCGGCTTCGACCGCACCGCCTCCGGGAGCAACGCCGTCGCGCAATATGCGCCCGCCATCGCGCGGCAGCTGGCCGACCCGGCGACGACACCCGAGCGCGACATCCTGTGGTTCCATCACCTGCCGTGGAACTACCGCATGAAGTCGGGCCGGACGCTGTGGGAGGAGATGGTCGCCGACTACGACAGGGGCATCGCCAGCGTCGCCTCGGCAGGCCGGACCTGGGCGACGCTGGAGCCGCAGGTCGATGCCGAACGCTTCGCCAAGACCGCCGCGTTCCTCAGGATCGAGGAGCGCGACGCGCGGTGGTGGCGCGATGCCAGCCTGTCCTACTGGATGTCGGTCAACGGCCTGAAACTGCCTGCCGGTGCCGCTCCGCCGGCGCACGACCTGGCGTGGTACAAGGCGCAGGACTTCACCTACGCGCCGGGCAATCCCTGACCCGGAGCATGTTCAGGGCCTAGCGGACGCGCATCCCGCGCACGGTGCGCTCGCCGGCGATCGACAGGAAATAGTTGCCGAGGGCGCCCTTGCGGATGTGGATCTTCGCGCCGTTGCGCGGCGTGAACGACATAGGCTCGGTGGTGCGCCATCGGGCGTCCTCGTCGGCCAGCTGAAGTTCGATCCGATCGTTCTCGACCCGCCGGGCGCTGGCGATGGTCGTGTCGATCTCGGTGAAGTCGGGCTCGTCCCGCCCGGTCTTGCGGTCGCCACCGTCGAACAGCGCGACCCTCGGCAATGCGAAGCCGAACAGCGAGCGTTTGACCCTGCCGATCTCCTGCCGGTCGACGATGCGCACGTCACGCGCAGCAACTGCCGCCTCCAGCGAGGCTGCCGCCTTGTCGAAGCAGGCAAGGCGCGCATCCGGTGCGCCAATCGCGCGACAATCGGCGAAGGGTTGCAGCACCCGGTCACTGGCGCTCGGGGACGTTGCTGCCTCCGCCCCCACCGACATGGTCAATACCAGGGCCGTCACCATGCAGCGCACGATCATGCTCGTCCTTTCAGTCACCAGATCAGGCTAGAGACTGTCGCGGGCGCGGACAAGCTCATGGCAGGTGTGACGATGTTGCTACAATGCGTGGAAAAAATACACAGATCTGGATAGCTGCATTGTGAGCGAACAGCTCCACCCTTAACAGTTGCACCATCGTCCGCAGGTGTTGGCCGCAGAACTTGGTAAAAAGGCAGGCTGACACAATTCAGATGTGAAAGGGGAAATTCGAGATGCTGAGTCAGTATCGATCGCGCCTGTTGGCGTCGACCTTGTTCGCTGGAGTGTCACTATTCGTCCAACCTGTGCTCGCGCAGGTGGCCACTACTCCTCCACCCGGCGCCCAGACCGCCGAAGCCGCAGTCGCCGACGAGGCCCCGGGCGCCGATGTCGTCGTCACCGGCACCCTGATCCGCAATCCCAATCTCGTCTCGTCGAGCCCGGTGTCGGTCACCTCCTCAGAAGAAATCGACCTCAAGCAGTCGACGACGGCCGAGCGGCTGATCCGCGACATTCCCGGCGTCTCGCCGAACGTCGGCACCAGCGTCAACAACGGCAATGGCGGCGCGTCGTTCGTCGACTTGCGCGGCCTCGGTGCCAACCGCAACATCGTGCTGCTCGACGGCACGCGCATCACGCCCGCCGACCTCAACGGCAGCGTCGACCTCAACAATATCCCGCTGGCGCTGATCGACCGCGTCGACCTGCTGACCGGCGGCGCGAGCACGACCTATGGCGCCGACGCGGTGTCGGGCGTCGTCAACTTCATCACCAAGCGCGACTTCGCCGGTGTCGACCTCAACGTCAGCAACAGCCTGACGGAGCGCGGCGACGGCTACCGCATCCGGGTCGACGCGACGATCGGCGCGAACTTCGACGACGGACGCGGTAACGCGGTGCTGAGCATCGGCTACCAGAAGGCCGACGAAGTGTTCTTCGCCGGCGACCGCCCTCTGTCCAACGACACGCTGGATTCGTTCGACGGGACGGCCTCGGGTGCGTCGCAGACCGCCGTGCCGGCGCGCTTCTCGGTGCCGGGCCTGGGCAACCGCAACATCGACCCGACGACCGGTGCCCTGCTGCCGGTCTTTGCGACGTTCAACTTCAATCCGTACAACATCTTCTCGACGCCGTTCAAACGCTTCAACATCTATGGCGCGGCCCATTACGAGGCGAGCGACGGGCTGGAGATCTACACCCAGGGCCTGTTCTCCAAGAACACCGTCAACACCATCATCGCGCCGTCGGGTGCTTTCTCCACCCCGGTCACGATCCCACTGAACAATCCGTTCCTGCCGGCCAGCGCGCGGGCAACCTTCTGCGCCAACAACGACTTCGACCCCAACACGCCGGGAATCCAGGCGCCGGTGAACTGCAGCGCCACCAGCACCGAGTCCTTCTCGACCAACCTTTCGCGCCGCCTCGTCGAGGCGGGTGGCCGTGTCAGCAACTACCAGACGACGCTGTTCAATTATCGCGCCGGCCTGCGCGGCAGCATCACCGACAGCTTCCGCTACGACGTCTATGGCGCGTACGGCGAAAGCGAGAACACCCAGACGCAGCAGAACTACGTCTCGGCGACCCGGCTGCAGCAGGCCCTGAATGCCAGCAGCACGACCGCCTGCAACGATCCGACCGGCGGCTGCGTACCCGTCAACGTCTTTGGCGACGGCGGCACGATCACGCCCGAGGCGGTCAACTACCTCCTCGTTCCGGCCTTCTCGTCGGACAAGACCTCGCTGTTGCAGGTCCACGGCGTCGTCAACGGCGACCTGTTCCAGCTGAGCTCGGCATCGCAGCCGGTGTCGATCGCGGTCGGCGCCGAGTACCGCAAGTACAAGGCCAGCGTCACCGCCGACACGCTGTCGCAAAGCCCCGGCGAGCTCGGGGGTGCCGGCGGCGGCATCATCCCGGTCAGCGGCGGCTACAGCGTCTACGAAGGCTTTGGCGAGGTCATCGTCCCGGTGATCGCCGACGCGCCGCTGGTGCGCAGCCTGACCGTGGAGGCCGGCGTCCGCTACTCGGCGTACAAGGTCGATGCAGTCGGTTCGCCGGAGTTCAACGCCACGACCTACAAGGGCGGTGCCACTTGGGAGCCGATCGACGGCCTGAAGTTCCGCGGCAACTACCAGCGCGCCGTGCGTGCGCCGAACGTCGGCGAACTGTTCCAGCCGTCGCAGGTCGGGCTGACCAACCTGCGCAACGATCCCTGCCAGGGCGCCGCCGTGGCGCGGACTCCGGCGCAGGTCGCCGGCACCGCTCCGCTCAGCAACCTGCAGAACATCTGCATCGCGCAGGGTGCTCCCGCCAGCCAGCTCGGCGCGATCGACCCGCCCTCGGCCGGTCAGATCAACGCGACCTTCTCCGGCAACCCAAACAACCGTCCGGAAAAGGCCGACACGTTCACCGCGGGCGGCGTCTTCCAGCCGAGCTTCCTGCGTAACTTCTCGGTGTCCGCCGACTTCTACCAGATCAAGATCCGCAACGCGCTCAGCCAGCCGAGCCCAGGCGACCTGATCGGCGCCTGCTTCGGTAACATCACCGCGAGCAGCGCGAGCAGCGCGGCGTGCAACACGATCCGCCGCGATCCGGCGACCGGTGGCCTCGACGGCGATCCCAGCACGACGCCGGGCCTGCCCTCGCCGACGACCAACGCCGGCCGCTACAAGACGCGCGGTATCGACGTGACCGCCAACTTCCGCACCGACCTGACCGAGGACCTGCGGCTGGCACTCAGCGCCAACGCGAATTACGTCCTCAACTACAAGTTCCAGGCCGGTCCGGGCGGCCTCAACCGCGAGTGCGCCGGCTATTACAGCGTCAACTGCCTGCCCGGTAACGGCCTCGTCTCGGGGTCGGGCGGCTCGCTGCTGCCAAAGTTCAGCCTCAACCAGCGCACCACCCTGAGCTTTGGCGGGGTCGACCTGTCGCTGCTGTGGCGCCACATCTCGCCGCTGAAGCAGGAGCCGTTCGACGCCAACGCGAGCAACTTCGGCAGCAACGGCCCTGCCTTCCCTGCCTATCGCCGGATCAAGGCCTATGACTGGTTCGACCTGAGCAGCCGCTTCATGGTCGGCGAGCGCCTGGAGATCACGCTGACGGTCGAGAACCTGCTCGACAAGGATCCGCCGTCGGTCGGCAGCAACATCGGCCAGACCAGCTACAACAGCGGCAACACCTTCCCGTCGACCTATGATGCGATCGGCCGGCGCTTCACCGCTGGCGCGCGCATCAAGTTCTAGTCGGGCGATCGAGTGACGACGAAGGGGCGGGCCATGGTCCGCCCCTTGCTTTATCGCGGCGGGGCCAGCCGCTATGGTCGGCGGCGATGAACCCGACCGAGCTCCAGCAGTACCTGTCGCGGGCACAGGCGGCGCAGCGCGATGGTCGCCTGCCCGAGGCGGCCCGCCTGTACCGCCAGGTTGTCGCGCAGGCCGGCGAGCAACCGCAGGCGCTCAACGCGCTCGGCATCATCGCGCTGGGCGACGCGCCTGCCGACGCTGAGGCGTGGTTCCGCCGCGCCGTGGCCGTCGATACCAAGGCGCCCGAATTGTGGATGAACGTCGCGCGGGCCTGTCGCGCGCAGGGCGACGACGCCGGCGAAAAGGCCGCGCTCGACAATGCACTGGCGATCGACCAGCGCCACCTGATGGCCCTGGTGCGCAGTGCGGAGTGGCATGAGCGCCGCGGCGACCGACACGCGGCGGCAGAACGCTGGACCGGCGTGCTGGCGATGGGCGCGCAGATCGAGGCGCCCTCCCCGGCATTCAGGGACCTGCTCGACCACGCCCGCGCCGCCGTGATGGCCGGGCAGGCAGCGCTGGCCGAGGCCGTCGACGGTGGCTTGGCCGAAGCGCGCGCCGCCGTGCCGGTGCAGGATCGCCGCCGCTTCGATGCGTGCATCGACCATATGCTCGGCCGCCGGGCGATCTATGCCAACCAGCCTGCCGGGCTGCACTTTCCGTTCCTGCCGGCGGACGAATTCTTCGAGCGCCGGCATTTCCCGTGGCTCGAGCGGATCGAGGCGCAGACCGCGGCGATCCGCGATGAACTGGCGGCGCTGCTGGCCGACGGCGCCCCAGGTCTGGCGCCCTACGTCAACATGCCGTCGGGCACGCCGGCGAACAAATGGTCCGGGCTCGACGGCAGGCTCGACTGGAGCGCCTATCATTTCTGGCGCAACGGCACGCGCGACGAGGCGGCCTGCGCCAGATGCCCGGCCACGGTCGCCGCCGTCGAAGCGCTGCCGCTGGCGCGCATTCCCGGCCGGGCGCCGACGGTGTTCTTCTCGCTGCTGCGCCCGGGGACCCACCTGCCGGCGCATACCGGCGTGACCAACGCCCGGGCGATCATCCACCTGCCGCTGATCGTGCCGGACGGTTGTGCCTTCCGCGTCGGTGGCGAGATGCGGACCTGGCGCGAGGGCGAGGCGTTCGGCTTCGACGACACCATCGAGCACGAGGCGTGGAACCGCTCAGGCCAGCTCCGCGCCGTGCTGATCTTCGACACCTGGAACCCGCATCTGAGCGAGGTCGAGCGCGGCCTGCTCCAGACCCTGTTCCCGCTCGCCGACGCACACCGGGGCGACCCCCGCACTGCGTTCGGCGAATGAGGGGCCGCCGCGACGCCTAGCGGACCTCGGTATAGAGATACTCGTGCTGGCTATCGCGGATCGCGAGGGTGCGCAGGCCGTCCTTGGTCCCGACCAGCGCATCGACACCGATGTTGCCAGGGCCGGCGGACACGAGCGAGACGCTGCCGTCCTCGTTCTTGCGGGTCGCGACCGGGCCTTCGATAAAGCCAGCGGTCAGCCATTTGCCGCCGCTGCGATCAGTGATCGACAGATGGATGCCGTCGGGCGAGCGGTAGTTGGTGGCAAGCCCCGCCAGTACCGCTGGATCGCCCGGCACCGTCAGGCGGGCGCGCTTGGCCGCCGCGCTGGCCTTGAGCCGCGCCTCGGCCGGGGCGATGGCGTCGACCGCCTCGGGCTTGCCGTCGTAGACGACCTCCAGCAGGCGGCGCAGCAGGGGTGGGAACATCGCCGGCCCGCTGTCAGCATTGGTCAGGATCACCGCGCCGATACCGGCATCCGGCAGCACGAAGAAGGTGCTGTGATAGCCCTGCAGCGTACCGCCGTGGGTGACGACATGAACGCCGGACTGGGTCTGGTCGATCAGGCCCATGCCGTACCAGCTATCCTCGCCGATCGGGACATTGTGCTTGCGCCGCTCCAGCAGGTTGGCCTCGCTGACCAGCCGCTTGCCGTTGGGAAGGACGCCCTTCGACAGTTCGAGCTGGGCATAGCGCGCCATGTCGGCGGCACTCGACCAGGCGCCACCCGCCGGCCGGTGCGGCGCGATCAGATGGTTGAAGCTGTTCGACATCAGGGTCATGCGCCCGTCGACGTCGAAGCCGTGTGGGCGGGCCCAGTCGCCGCTCTCGCCGACCTTGATGTCGAAGGTCGTGTCGCGCATGCCCATCGGGGTGAAGATCCGCGTCTGCATGGCGCGGTCGTAGGCGGCGCCGAGCTCCATGCCCGGATAGCTGAGATGCCCGCCGACATAGCCCGCCGCCGAGGCCATCAGGTTATTATACTGGAACAGCTCGCCGAACTTGCTGGTCGGCTGGGTCACCGCCAGCTGCTTGAACGTGTCGGACGCCGGCGCGCCGCTGTCGGCGAGAATGAAGGCATAGTCCTTGCGCGGCAGGCCGGTGCAGGCACAGACCAGATGGCGCACCTCGACCGAGCGGGTGACTTCGTCGCTGCCGAGGCGAAAGCCGGGGTAGAGGTCGGTGACCTTCTGGTCCCACCGCAACTTGCCCTCGTCGGCCAGCACCGACAGCAGCAGCGTCGACATGCCCTTGGTGTTGGAGGCGATCATGAACTTGGTGTGCGCCGTCACCGGGGCCGGCGAGCCCAGCGCGCGGACACCGATGCCGCCCTCCCAGACGACCTTGCCGCCGTCGATGAACGCCAGCCCGACGCCCGGCACCTCCAGCGTGTGCGCCGAGTTGGCGACGAAGTCGCGCAGCACCCGGATGCGCTCGGGCGTCAGGCGGTGCGCGGTCTTGCCGGCAAAGCTCTCGCGCTCATAACCGGCGGGGCGCAGGCTCTGCACGATCAAACCGGTCGCGCCGGAGCGCTTGTTGGCGACCGCGTCCGATCCGTCGGTGATGACGACGGTCCATGACGTGCCCTTGCGCAACGCCAGCGCCGCCACCGTGGCGCGCTCGTTCGGAGAGGTTTCGTAGGCGAAGCTGACGCGCTCCGCCCAGCCCTCGCCGGGCGCACCGGGACTGACCAGTCGTACGGTGCGTGCCGCCTTGGGCGCGAACTTCGCCCAGGCCGCAGCGACCGCGGCACGCGCATCGGCTGCCGCACCGACCTCGACGACCGCGATCCGCAGCGTGCCCTCGGGCGCGATGAACACGGTGGCCGGCCCGTCGACGATACGCGTCCAGTCGCGCGGCTGGACATAGGTCAGGCCGGTGGCGGTCTTGCCCGGCGTGTCCGACGCTCCCGCCTGGGCGGATACCGCGATCGGCGTGGCAAGCAACAACAGCGCAATGGCGAGTTTCATGTCAGCCTCTCTGGTGAGCGGACGGGCGATGCGACAGGCTGGTTCACTTCCCCGCACTCGCCGGGGTGAACAGCAGGTCCTGGTAATCCCAGCTGAAGTCGGCGACCGGCGACACCGAGCGCATGGTAATGCGCTCGATCTTGCCGGTCGGGTCGATGCCGAAATTGACGTAGGCGGGCTCGAAGCTCTTGTCGTCCCAGCGCGTCCTGAAGCTCTCGTACTGCCAATGCTCCAGCGTCCCGGTCAGGCCGGGCGACTGTTTGAAGTCGATGCGCAACCCGCCCTTCTCGGCGCGGATCGAGATCGGCCCGTACCAGGGATCGGTGTAGTCGCCCGCATAGCGCGCCAGTGGCAGCGACGGGCCGACCTCCGCCGGCCTGGTCTCGGCCGTCGCCAGCGCGGCGACCGCGCGTTGCTGCCGCTCGCGCTTGTAGGTCCGCCAGACCGTCGCCCAATCCTGCGCCGGCTGGTCGAGATAATGATCGAGCAACTCGTACATCAGGCCTCGGATGACCTCGCCGTCCTCGGAATTGATCAGGATCGAGAAGCCGATGTTCTTGTCGGGGATCATCACGACGGTGGCCTGGAAGCCGAACACCGCGCCGTCGTGCGAGATGATCTTGGCGCCCTTGTAGTCCTGCACCGACCAGCCGAGCGCATAGGCGCTGAACATCGGCTGCGCGGCCTTGAGGGCGGGCGGCAGCTGGCCGCCTGGTGTCAGTACCAACGGCTTCCACATCTCGGCCGACTGGCGCTCGCTGAACAATTGCCCGCCTTCCGGCAGCTTGCCGTGGCCGAGCTGGATCGTCAGCCAGCGCGCCATGTCGTTGGCGCTGACCGCAAGCCCGCCGGCCGGTGCCGCGGTGCGGCCGAGTTCGGCGCGCTCGTCGAGTTGATGCTGGTCGCCGACGCCGCGGAATGCCCCGTTGATCCGGGCGTGCGGATAGGCACGGTCGACGGCGGCGAAGCGCTTCTCGTCGGTGGTCGCGGTCTTCATGCCCCCGGCGCGCAACACGTTCTGCTCGACAAACGCTTCCCAGGTCTTGCCGCTGACCTCCTCGATCAGCTGGCCGGCGACCATGTAAAGGACGTTGTCGTAGGCATAGCCGCTGCGGAAGCTGGTCGCCGGCTTGATGTAGCGCAGCCGCCGCACCGCTTCCTTGCGGGTCAGGTTGGTGCTCGGCACGAACAGCAGGTCGCCTGCGCCGAGGCCCAAACCGCTGCGGTGCACGAGCAGGTCGCGGATCGTCATCTCGCGCGTCACCCAGGGATCGTACATCTGGAAGCCCGGCAGGCGATCGGCGACCTTGTCGTCCCAGCCGATCTTGCCCTGGTCGACCAGCACGGCGAGGGCGGCGGTGGTGAACGCCTTGCCGGTCGAGCCGTTCGGGAAGATCGTGTTTGCCGTCACCGCCTCGCGCCCACCCAGCCGACGCGTGCCATAGCCCTTGGCCAGCGTCGTGCGGCCGTTTTCGACGATCGCGATCGCCATGCCCGGGACACCGACGGCCTGGCGCAGCGCCTCGACCCGGGCGTCGAAGCCGGCGGGCGGATCGGCCAGCGCCGCGACCGGGGTCAGCGCCAGTAGCAGAACGAGGCCTGCGCCGGCGACACGTCCATTGCCCGGTCCGAACATCGCGAGTCCTTTGGTCAAGGCCGAATTAGATGGTAGGCGACGTGCGGCTGCGACGAGAACGACAGCCGCGGATCACGCTCGTCGCCATAGAAGCGCAGCCGCTCGTAGGGCCCGCCGGCGCGCGCCCCGGTGACCTGCTCATAGGTGTCGTCACCGATCCGCTGCCACTGCGAAACGCGACCCGACAGTTCGAGCTTGAGTTCGCCCGGCGCGCCTGCGGTTACTTTCAGGTCGCGCTCGGGCTTGGCCGGAATGTCATAGTCGCGGCGGTTGACGCGGTAGCTGCCGGTGCGCGGTGGCGGCCCGGCCTGGCGCGGGGCCGGCTGGCGCGGGAACATCCGCCCGATGATCGCCTCGGTCAGTTCGGTGCGGGCGAGATAGCTGCCCTCCCCGCCGGTCATCGAGATGAAGAAGCCGAAGCCGAGGCTGGGCGCCAGCACGAGGTTGGAGTGGAAGTCGCGGGTGTTGCCGCCATGCCCGACCAGATGCGGGTCGCTGAGCCGGTGGACCATGAATCCGTGCGCCATCCCCTCAAGGCCGGGCGCGTTGGCGAAGCTGTCGGAGAACAGCAGCCGGACCGACGCCGGCGACAGGATGCGGGCACCACCCAGCTGTCCGCCGCCGAGCATCGCCAGCATGAAGCGCGACATGTCGGCACCGGGCGCGGAGGCCGATCCGGCCGGCATGATCACGCCGTAATATTCGACGGGCTGGGGCAGCAGGCGGCCTTCCTCGAAACGGTAGCCGAGCGCCGCGCGCTGGCGCATGGCGGGCGGCAGATCCTCGCGGAACGTCGTCGACGTCATGCCGAGCGGCTTGAAGATATGCCGCTCCGTATAGTCGGCGAAGGGCTCGCCGGAGAGGCGCTGGACGATGTACCCGGCCAGCGCGGCGCCGTAGTTCGAATAGGAAGTCTCGGTTCCCGGCGCCCAGATGCGCTTGGGGATATGGGTCTTCATCCATTTGGTGAACGGCTCGACCTTCGCCGGATCGTCGGTGGAAATGCCGCTGCTGTCGCTCATCCCCGGGGTGTGCGCGAACAGGTCGCTGACCAGTACCGGCTTGCCCTCGAACGGCGGGATGACGAAGTCGAGATAGCGGTTGACGTCGGCGTCCATGCTGACCTTGCCCTGCTCGATCTGCTGCATCAGCGCGACCCAGGTGAAAAGCTTGGAGACCGAGCCCGGCCGGAACAGGGTGCGGGCGGGATCGACCGGGATCGCCCGGCCAACGTCGGCAAACCCATAGCCGCGGGACATGACGACGCGACCGTCGTGGACGACGGTGACGACGGCCCCGGCGACTTCGCGCGTCGCGATCTGCTCGGCGACGACGCCGTCGATGAACGCGGGCAGCGAAGCGAGTGCGCTCGACATCGGCACCGCGGCAGAGGCGCGCGGCGGCGTCGCTGCGGTAAGTGGGGCGGCGCCCGAGGCGAGCAGCGAGACTGCCGCGGCGGCGAAGATGCGGCGACGGGTTAGCAGGACCATGAGGCGACCTCTTGTGTGTGCGCGGGCAGGCGGGCGATCGTCATGCGAGGCAGCTCTCGACCAGCCGTTCGAAGGCCGGACCCCCACGGATCGGATCGGCGACCGGCAGGCCCAGCCGCTCGGTGTCCGCGGCGATCAGGCGGCCGGCTTCGTCGGCATCGAGGCGCGAACTGTTGTAGGCGACGCCGCCGCAGCGGATGCGCGGGTTGGTGCGCCGGCCGAGCAACAGCGTCGCCTCGATAAGCTCGGCGATGCTCGGCAAGCCATAGCCGGGGGCGCCCAGCATCTCGCTCCGGCCAGGCTCGTGGCAGACGACGAAGACATCGGGCTGGCTGCCGTGCAGCAACCCCATCGACACCGCCGCATAGGCGGGATGGAATAGCGAGCCCTGCCCTTCGATGACGTCCCAATGGTCGGGCGCTGCATCGGGCGACAGCATCTCCGCGGCGCCGGCCTCGAAGTCGGCGACGACCGCGTCCATCGGGATGCCGCTGCCGGCGATCATGATGCCGGTCTGGCCGGTGGCGCGGAAATCGGCAGCGATGCCGCGGGCTTTAAAGGCGCGGGCCAGCGCCAGCGCGGTGTATTTCTTGCCCAGCGCACAGTCGGTGCCGACCGTCAGCAGGCGCTGTCCGGTTCGCTTGCGGCCGGTGCCGACGGGGATGTTTGCGGGTGGCACGCGGACGTCGATCAGGCGCCGCCCGAGCTGAGTCGCGGCTTCGGCAAGTCCGGGCACGTCGCCGAGGCGCGAGTGCATTCCCGCGACCAGGTCGAGGCCGGCCTGCAGGGCCTCCATGAGCGACGCGACCCAGCTCGCGGGGATCACGCCGCCACTGTTCGCCACGCCGATCACCATCGAGCGCGCGCCCGCCGCCGCCGCCTGCGCCGGGGTCAGGTACGCCAGGCCGGTCGTTACCTTGGCGTCGGGCAGGCGGTATTCGCCGATGCACTGGTCGGGCGCCCAGTCGCGCAGGCCGAACGCGGTCTTGGCGTAACCCGGTTGCGCGACGTCGCCGAGGAACAGCAGGTAGGGCTGCGGCAGCGCACCCGCCGCCGGTCGGAGCAAGGTCATCGTCAGCCGCCCCAGGTCGAGGCGAGCAGGCGGTAGAAATTGCCGCCGAGGATCGCCTTGATGTTCGCATCCGAATAGCGGCGGCGGAGCAATTCCTCGGTCAGGTCGAACATCTTGCGCGGATGATCGAAGCCGTCGACGTCGATCTTGTCGCGAAAGGCGTAGCTGTCCTTGTAGCCGGCGCGCAGCTGCTTGTTCATCTCCGCCGGCATGTCGTCATAGCCGTTGAGGTCGGAGTCGGTGCCGATGCCGACATGCTCGATCCCGGTGAGCTTAACGACATGATCGATGTGATCGACGATGTTGGCGATCGTCGTCGGGTCGGTCTTGCTGACGAAATTGCGGACCCCGGTGATGCCCATCACCCCGCCCTTCCGGGCCAGCGCGCGGATCGCCTCGTCGGTCTTGACGCGGGGATGGTTCAGCAGCGCGCGGCAATTGCTGTGCGTGATCGCGATCGGCTTGGGCGACAACTCGATCGCGTCGAGAGTGGTGCGATCGCCGCAATGCGAGACATCGATCAGCATGCCGACCTTGTTCATCTCAGTGATGATCGACACGCCGAAGTCGCTGACGCCGCCATCGACCCGGTCGGTGGACCCCGATCCGAGGCGGTTCTGCGAATTGTACGTCAGTTGCGAGCAACGCTGGCCGATCTCGTAGAAGTGCTTCACGTCGGCGACGCGCTGGAAGTGGTCGGCGTTCTGCAGCCCCATGATGATGGCGCATTTGCCGTCGCGCTTGGCGCTCACCAGGTCCGCTGCAGTGCCGACCGCGCAGAACAGATGGGCGTGACGGGCGACGTAGTTTCCCCAGATGGCGAAGAAGTCGAGCGCGCTTTCGCGGGCGTCCGGGCCACCCAGGCCGACGGCGTGATGGAAGCCGGTGATACCGCTGGCGCGAAAGTCCGCCTCGTCCTGCGCGCTCATGCGAGTAGCGTAGAACTCCGGGCCGAAGGCGATCTTGATCGGCGCCAGCATGTCGATGACCAGGCTCTCGTGGACCAGGTCTATCACCCGACGCGAATATGTCCTGGGGGCCGCGACGGCAGCTCGGGCGCCGCCGGAGCCGATCAGGGGAAACACTGCGGCGGTCGCCGCTGCGCCGATAACCGTCCTGCGCGAAACCCGCGTCATACCAGCCCCCTTGTTTCTGATCAGGATGGTATTGGCACATCGCGAGAACGTCAATCGGATTATCTGCTTTAAATAAGCGAGGATGCCGGGCCGGGAACGACCTTCGTCTCGGTCCAAAAAAAGAATAACAAAGGGATTCCGACATCAAATGGCTCAAACAGCCTGTCGTTCGTTGCCAAACTCTTGAAACTACCGCTGTTATGGAACGAATTACCTCAAGATCAGCAAAAATTTGCTTCCACTCGCCCAGAAGTGCCGATCTTCTCATTCCAAGACACGTATTGTCCTATATCGGACATCGTGACATATTCCCGTAACGTGGTTGGGCCAGCGAACGGGGGAATACATGGACGGTTACAAGCAGCGCATCGGCAAACTCGGCCTGAGGTCGAGCAGCGTCCTGGCCCTGGCGATGATCTTCGCGGGCGGTCCCGCGATGGCGCAGGTCGCCTCGCCCGCCGCCACGCCCGCCGAAGACGCCGGCACCAATGAGGCCGAGATCGTCGTCACCGGATCGCGCATCGAGCGTGCCGGGTTCAACCAGCCGACGCCGACGACCGTGATCGGCGCCGTCGAGCTGCGCCAGGGCCAGCGCGCCAATCTGCAGCAGGTCCTGAACGACAGCCCCGCATTCCGCCCGACGGTCACGACGCAGGTCTCCGTCGGCAACACCTCGAGCGGCAGCGCCCCCGTCGACCTCCGTGGACTTGGATCGAACCGCACGCTGACGCTGGTCAACGGTCGCCGCTTCGTCGGGCAGAACAATCTCAACTACGTCCCGCTCGGCCTCGTCAGCCGGGTCGAGGTAGTGACCGGCGGTGCGTCGGCAGCGTATGGCTCCGATGCCGTCGCCGGTGTCGTCAACATCATCCTCGCCGACGAGATCAAGGGCATTACCGTCGGCGGCGTGTCGGGCATCTCCTCGCGCGGCGACGGCGCCCGCTATGGCGGCGACCTGACGATGGGCACTTCCTTCGCCGATGGCCGCGGGCAGCTCATGTTCAGCGGCGAGTACGTCAACGACAAGTCGATCCCCGACCGCAACAGCCGACGCAACCTCGGCAGCGCCGGCATCGTCCGGCTCAACCCGACGGTACCCACCGACACGCGCCAGATCCTGGTGCGCGACGTCAACTTCGGCAACCAGACCTCCGGCGGACTGATCACCAGCGGCGTCCTCGCCGGCCAGATGTTCAACAGCGACGGCACGTTGCGGGCCTATCGCGGCGGCACCTCGCTGGCGGTCAACCCGGCGACCACGCCGTTCCCGGCCCAGGTGATCGGCGGCGCCGATGCCGTCGGACTGTACGACGCGATCGCGGTGACGACGCCATTGGAGCGGATCAGCACCTTCGCCCGCGCCAGCTACGACTTCGGCGCGGTCAAGCTATGGGCCGACGCGACCTATGGCCGGTCGCGGTCGGTCTACAACTTCCTGCCCGATATCGGCGCACCGTCGAGCCTGACCATCCAGGCGACCAACCCGTTCCTGTCACCGGCGATCCGCAGCACGCTGGCGGCGGCGGGGCAGACCAGCTTCACGCTCGGGCGCTTCTTCGATAACCAGTTCCGCCTCGTCTACGACGGCAAGCGCGAGCAGAAGGAAGGTGCGGTCGGCTTCGACATCGACCTCGGCGGCAGTTGGACAGCGCAGGGCCATTACAGCCACGGCGAAGTCGACTTCGCGCAGCGCGTCCGCAACGCCCGCATCGTCTCGCGCTTCAACAATGCGGTCAACGCCGTGTCGAGCGGCGGCCAGACCGTCTGCGGCATCAATGCCGATGCCAACGCCGCCAACGACGACGCCGCCTGCCGTCCGCTCAACCTGTTCGGTGCCGAAGCCCCGTCGGCCGAGGCGCTCAACTACATCCGCGGCACGCAGCAGAACGACACCACCAACAAGCTCGATGCGGCAGCCGTCGAGATCCAGGGCGACCTGTTCTCGCTATGGGCCGGGCCGGTCACCATCGCGGTCGGCGCCGAGGCCCGGTGGGAGGAACAGACCTCGCGCAGCGGCACCGCCGATCTCGCCGGTGCCTATGGCCCGCTCAACCTGTACGGCTCACCGATCAGCGGCGGCTTCAACGTCAAGGAGGGCTTTGGCGAGGTCGCCGTGCCGCTGCTCGACGTCGAGGGCAAGATCAAGATCGATGCGAACGGCGCCGCGCGCTACTCCGACTACAGCCGCAGCGGCGGCATCTGGTCGTGGAAGGGCGGCGGCACCATCGGCCTGTTCGACACGCTGCTGCTGCGCGCCACGCGCTCGCGCGATATCCGGGCACCGACAGTGACCGAGCTGTTCGCGGTCCGCTCGATCAACATCGGGCCGCTCGTCGACCAGGACAGCGCCGGCCGCGCCGCTGCCAATGCCAATTACAATCCGGCGCCGCAGCAGGTCACGACGTTCAGCGGCGGCAACACCGACCTGGTGCCCGAGGTCGGCTACACGACCACCATCGGCGCGACGCTGTCGCCGAAGTTCCTGCCCGGGTTCAACCTGTCGGTCGACTATTACAACATCAACATCGAAGGCGCGATCACCACGCTGTCGGCCTCCAACCTGACGCTCGCCTGCCGCAACGGCAGCACCGCCGCCTGCGCCCGGATCACCCGCAACGCGGCGGGTACCGTGACCGAAGTCGCCTCGAACTCGCAGAATATCGCCGAGTTCAAGACCCGCGGCTTCGATATCGAGGCGTCGTACGTCTTCCCGCTGTCGGCGCTCGGCGGCAACATCCCGGGCACGCTGCGGACCCGCGCGCTGGCGACCTATGTGAAGGAGTTCACGTTCGACACCGGCGTCTCCAGCGTCGACAGCGCCGGCGACGTCGGCAGCAGCACCGGCAACGCCATCCCGAACTGGCGCGGCACGTTGAGCATGACCTACCAGAACGACTGGCTCGGCCTCGACGCACGCGCCCGCTATGTCGGCAAGGGCAAGTTCAACCACCTGCTCGACGGCATCCTGGTGAACAACGACGTCAAGGCCTACACCTATCTCGACCTCGGCGCGCAGTTCAAGGCGACCGAAACCTTCACGCTGTCGCTCAACGTCAACAACGTCTTCGACAAGCAGCCGCCGGTCAGCCCGACCGGTCCGATCTTCTACGACGCGGTCGGAACCTACTTCACCTTCGGTGCGCGCGTGAAGTTCTAGCGCCCGATGCACGACCGCGCCGCCATCCGCTTCGCCTGCATCCTGGGCCTCGTCGCAACGGCGGCGAGTGCGCCGGGGGCGGCGGGCGGCGCAGCCCAGTTGGCGCCCCCAGCTGCCGCTACTGCTGCCGCCGCCCCCGCCGCCGACCCGACGCATCAGGTCGCCGCGGGCACGATCATCGCCGGCTATGTCGGCGAAGACATGATGATCCCGATGCGCGACGGCGTGAAATTGCACGCCCAGGTCTGGCGCCCCAGGGACAACCGCGGTCCCCTGCCGATCCTGATGAGCCGCTCGCCCTACGGCTACAGCATGGCGCAGGTCACCAGCGTGCTGACGACGTCGTACAAGGAGCTCGCCGCCGACGGCTTCATCTTCGTGCTGGAGGACATTCGCGGGCGGCTGGGATCGGAGGGCAGCTTCGTCAACCTGCGCCCGCGCAAGACCATGGCGAACGGCGTCGACGAGTCCACCGACACCTATGATACGATCGGCTGGCTGGTCGCCAACCTGCCCGCCAACAACGGCAAGGCCGGCGTGTTCGGCGTCTCCTATGGCGGCTGGACCGCGGCGCTGGCGACGATCGACCCGCATCCTGCGCTCAAGGCGGTGTCGTCGCAAGCCTCGCCCAACGACATGTTCATCGGCGACGACTTCCTGCACAACGGCGCCTTACGGCTCGACTATGCCTGGAGCTGGGTGACGGCGCTGGAGACCGACGGCCGTACCATGAAGCCGTTCGACTTCGGTGGCGAGACCGACGCCTATGCCTGGTATCTGAAGCAGCACGACCTCGCGACGCTCGACCGCCAGCAGCTCGGCACCAGCATGCCGAGCTGGCAGAACTTCGTCAGCCACCCGACCTACGATGCCTTCTGGAAGACGCAGCGCACGACCAGCAGCCTGGCGCGCCGTGTCGCCACGCCGAATCTGATCGTCGCCGGCTGGTACGACCAGGAGGATTTCTACGGCCCGATGTCGATCTACCGCAGCCAGGAGCGCGGCGACGCCAAAGGCATGAACTATCTGGTCGTCGGTCCCTGGAACCACGGCGGTTGGCGCGGCCCCGGTGCGACCTACGGGCCCTACGACCTCGGCGAGGCGACGGGGGCCTGGTACCGCAGCAAGGTCGAGCTGCCGTGGTTCCGCTATTGGCTGAAGGGTGAAGGCAAGCTCGACCAGCCCGAAGCACTGGTGTTCCAGACCGGCAGCAACCGCTGGCAGCGCCTCGGCAGCTGGCCATTGAAGCGCGGCACGACCGTCCGGAGCCTGTATTTCCACGCCGGCGGCAAGCTGTCGTTCGACGCTCCGGCGCGTGGGGAGAGCGTCGCGGACAGCTTCGTCTCGGATCCCGCCGACCCGGTGCCGTACCGCGACCGCGCGCTGATCAAGCCCTTCATGTCCAAGGCATCGACCTGGTCGACCTGGATCGCCGATGACCAGGCGCCCTTCACGCAGCGCAAGGACGTGCTGTTCTGGCAGACCGATCCGCTGACCGACGATATCACGATCTCAGGCGACATCGCGGCAAAGCTGTATGCCAGCACCACCGGGTCGGACGCCGACTGGGTGGTCAAGCTGGTCGATGTCTATCCGACCGACGACAGCGTCGCGCCGGCCCTGCGCGGCCGGCAACGCATGATCGCCAACGACGTCTTCCGCGGCCGGTTTCGCACCAGCTATACGACGCCGAAACCGATCACGCCGAACGCGGTGCTGGACTATCGGATCGACCTTCATTCGGCGTCGCACGTTTTCAAAAAGGGCCACCGGATCGGCGTGCAGGTGCAGAGCAGCTGGTTTCCGCTGATCAACCGCAATCCCCAGACCCATGTCGAGAACATCCTCCGCGCGGTGCCGGGCGACTTCAAGGCGCAGACGCACGCCGTCTACCACACGCCCCGCCAGGCCTCGGCGATAACGGTCGCGGTCGTTCCCCAGCCCTAGCGCCGCGCGACGCGATCCCGCTCAGGCCTCCGATCAAAGCGGCAGCGAGGTCGTCGACTTGATCTCGGACAGGGCGACGCTTGAGTTGACCTCCTGGATGCCCGGAAGCTGCGACAGCGTATCGAAGAAGAAGCGCTCATACGCCTTGATGTCCTGCGCGACGATCCGCAGCATGAAGTCGACCGGGCCCATCAGGACATGGCAGTCGAGCACTTCGGGCAGGCTGCGGATCGCCGTGGTGAACTCGTCGAGGTTGGCACGACCGTGGGCGTTGAGCTTGACCTGCGCGAAGATGTGGGCGTTCAGTCCGACCTTGTCGCGGTCGATCAGGGCGACGCGTCGCTTGATGATGCCGTCGCGCTCGAGCCGATCGATGCGCCGGTAGCACGGCGTCTGCGACAGCCCGACCTGCTCGGCGATCGCCGCGATGCTCAGGCTCGAATCCTCCTGCAGCAGCGCCAAGATGCGACGTTCGTAGACATCGAGGGTCAGGGACATGGATTCACTCGATTTGCGGCGATAGCGCGATGAACTCACTTCATAGACCGGAAATCCGGGCGAGATAGGCAAGATTCGCCGCACTGTCTCGACTATCTTGTCGCCATGTATCCCGCCGCCGACCTCAGTACCGACGCAGCGCGCGTCGCCGTGACGCCACCGGCGCCCGACGACGGCGAGGGCCGGAGCGAGTACCGCGTCCTGGCGAACACCGTCCCGCAGGTCATCCTCCGTATCCTTGGGCTGTTCGCGCAGCTAGACATGCTGCCCCGGCGGGTTCGCATGGACGTGGTCGACGACATGATCTGGGTCGCCCTCACCGTCGATGGGCTGACGCAGCACCGCGCCGAGATCATCGCGGCGAAGCTGCGCGCCCTGATCGACACGGAGGTCGTCGACCTGACCTGGGCGAAGACACCTCGCTAGATCAGGCAGCTCAGCCCGGCGCCCATCACTTCGCTTACCAGCTTGGGATCGCCCTGCTGGTCCAGCGCGTCGGCCAGCCGCTTGATCGAGAAGCGCCCCGAGCGGCTCGTCTCGACCTTGCTCAGCGTCTTGAGGCGGTTGAGCTGCTCCAGGCTGAGGCGGTCGCCGAGGCGGTTGCCCATGCACTTGGCCTGGCGCTGCGGCACGCCGCGGTCGACCAGGGTCTGGGTGATACGCTCGGCCGGAGAGGCGCAGGCGGCGACGAACAACAGGGCGGTCAGGATCAGGCGACGCATGGTGGCTCCGTGCATGTTGCGGCGTGCGGACGCGGGTGCAAAACGCCGGCCGTGGCTCTATACAGCCAGCATGCGTGTGACCAACCAATGAACTGGCTCATCGGCCCCGCCATCTTCGTCGCCACCGTCGCCGGCATGGAGGTGTTCGCCTATGTCGCGCACCGCTGGATGATGCACGGCTTCCTGTGGTCGCTGCACAAGTCGCACCACGAGC